>JBGPFD010000009.1:0-31975 GCA_041483175.1 Thermoanaerobaculia bacterium
ACGAGTGCGTCGCCGACGGCCGCATCAGACCCGGCATGCTGCTCTGCTTTACCGCCCTTGGATCGGGCCTGCACTGGGGCGCGGCGCTGTACAGGACTTAATCGCGCAGGTATTTCTCCATCAGCCGTGCGTTCCTCTCCATCGCCTGAATCTCGATCCAATACGCTCGGACATACAGAACAACCGTGCCCACTGCGAGTGTCAGGTGCAGCCAGCGGGGAGTCTTTCCGCTCGACACGCCGCCGCCGGCGATGAAGAGGACCATCAGAAGCAGCATCGCGTACATCGCCGCGGGAGAAACGCGCATCTTGAACGCGCGCGTCTCCTGCACCACGGCCGGATCCTGATTGGACGCCTTCTTGATCTCTTTGCCGGTGCCGATGAAAAAGAACATGGTCATCGACTGCGAGAAGAGGCCGAGGACCACGGTGCCCAGCGCCAGCAAGATGTGCTGCGCCACGTGGCCGGGCGAGGCTATGAAGCCGGCAATGCTCGTGGCGATCAACCCGGCGATCGACAGAAGCGTCGTGATCAGGAGGAACTGGGCCATGGGGATGGCATGCTAGACTCGCCCGCCGTGCCGGACAAGAGTTCCTATCGTGAAGCGGGCGTCAACATCGACGCTCAGGATGAAGCGCTTCGCGAGGTTCGGCGCATCGCCCGCGGCACGTTTACGCCGGGCGTGATCTCCGACATCGGGCTGTTCGGCGGCCTGTTTCGCGCCAACTTCAGCGGGATGCAGTCGCCAATCCTCGTTTCCTCGACCGACGGCGTCGGCACCAAGCTGCGCGTCGCGCAGGCGATGAAGATTCACGACACCGTCGGATACGACCTGGTGTGCCATTGCGTGAACGACATCCTGGTGCAGGGTGCGCGGCCGCTCTTTTTCCTCGATTACTACGCGACCGGCAAGCTGCGGCCGAAGGTGATGACCGACGTGGTCCGTGGAATGGCACGCGCTTGCAGCGAGAACGGATGCGCTCTGATCGGCGGCGAAACGGCGGAGATGCCAGGCTTTTACGGCGACGACGACTACGACATCGCCGGGTTCATCGTCGGCGTCGTCGACGAGCCCCTTCTGCTCGACGGCAAAACGGTACGCGAGGGAGACATCCTGATCGGCCTTCCGTCAGCGGGCCTGCACACCAACGGCTACTCGCTGGCGCGCCGGATCTTTTTCGAGCAGCTCGGCTACGACCTTCAGTCGGTCGTGCCCGGACTGGGGAAGATAGGCGAGGCGCTTCTCCAGCCGCATATCTCCTATCTCAAGCCGCTGATGGCGCTGGTCGAGCAACGAGCAATTCACGCGCTGGCGCATATCACCGGAGGCGGGCTGACGGACAACGTGCCACGCGTGCTTCCGGACACGCTCGACGCCAAGATCAAGCTCGGATCGTGGCCTGTTCCGCCGACCTTTCGCTTTCTTTATGACAAAGGGAAGATCGAACGCGACGAGATGCTGCGCGTGTTTAACATGGGAATCGGCATGGTGCTGATCGTGGCGCCTGATCAGGTCGATGCGGTGGTCAGACACTTCGCGCAGATCGGCCAGCAATACTTTTTCATCGGCAACGTGGTGAAGGGGTCGCGGCGCGTGGTCTACGACGCGCCGCCATCGGGCTTCGCCTCTTGGATCGAATGAAACGGTCCCCCGTCCGATGCGCCTAGCGATTTTGTTGTCGGGCCGAGGATCCAATTTCCTGGCCGTTCACAAGGCCATCGCCGACGGGAAGCTCGCCGCGGAGATCGCCTGCGTCATCTCTAATCGCCCCGACGCGGCCGGCCTGCGCCGCGCGCGCGAGCTCGGCCTTTCCGCGCATCTGATCGACCACCGCAAATACCCGACGCGTGCCGCCCACGAGGAAGACGTGCTGCGGGCAATCGCCGAGGCCGAGCCTGATTTCATCTGCCTGGCGGGATACATGCGGCTGCTCAGTGCCGCGTTTGTCGCGGCATATCCGCACCGCATTCTCAACATCCATCCGTCGCTGCTCCCCGCATTTCCAGGCGTCGACGCGCAGGCGCAGGCCCTCGCGCATGGCGTGAAGATCTCCGGATGCACGGTGCACTTCGTCGACGAGAACCTCGACGCCGGTCCGATCATCGTGCAGCGCGCCGTTCCGGTGCGCGACGACGACACAACGGAGTCCCTCTCGGCAAGAATCCTCGAGCAGGAGCACCTGGCATATGTCGAAGCGTTGATTGCCCTCGGAACGCGCGCCTGGAGAATTGAGGGGCGGCGCGTGAGTTTCGAAGTTAGCAGTTAACAGCAATAATAACAGTTAACAATTAACAAGGCTTAATGTCCTACTATTAACTGTTAACTGTTAACTGAACTAGAACGGCCAAAACGCGCGCCACCACGGCTGCTTGTCCACGTCCTGCGCGGCGAGCGCGGCGACCTTCCCGACCTGCCTTCCATTGTCCTTGATCAGAATCCATCCCATTTGCTGCCCGCGGTGGACGGGAGCGGTCGCGCTGCCGGAAAGCGCCATGGTGTAGTGCTCTTCTTCCCCTCGGGTGACCAGCGCAATGACATCCGCCGCGGCAACCGCCGGAACGGTCTTCGACCGGCCGTCGATGACGCGCACCTGCCCCACGACATCGCCCTCATGGAACCCGGTCATTAGCCGGTTGCGGCTGAACGCTTCGTTGAACAACCGTGTGGCGACGGCGAACGAGCTTCCCGGTCCGTTCGGATTCTTCGTCCCCATCACCACGCAGATCAGCTCCAGCGGTCCACGCTGCGCCGATGCGGTGACGCAATAGCCGGCGGGACGCGAGTAACCGGTCTTGATGCCCGTGGCAACGGCAAAATAGTCGCGTTTGTGCGGGTTGATCAGGTGATTCGGGCTGGTGAGGCCGGAGGTGAAGGTCGCGTTGATGAACGGCATCGTCGGCGTTTTCGCGTACTCGCGCAGCAGCGGGACCTTCATGACCTCGATCCCGATCACCGCTAGGTCATGGGCGCTAGCGACGTCTTGCGGTTCCCCCGGCCTATCTGGCGGGAGCCCGTGCGGGTCGACGAATTTGCATTCACGCAGCCCAAGCTGTCGTGCCTTGGCGTTCATCAAATCGACGAACGCCTCCACAGTTCCCGCAACCTTCTCGGCCAGGGCTTCCGCGGCGTCGTTGGCGGACTGGATCATCGTAGCGGCGATGAGCGTCTGCACCGTGAAGACCTGTCCTGCCCTGGCGTAAATCTGCGAACCTCCCATTCTGTCGGCGCGGGGCGAGATCGTCACCGGCGTATCGAGTTTCAAAGCACCGCTCTTGATGTGATCCGCTACCACCAGCAGCGTTACCATCTTTGCCATTGACGCCGTCGGCAGCGGTGTGTGGGCGTTGTCTTCGAAGAGAGTCTTGCCAGTCGACGGTTCCAAAACATACGCCGCGGCATAGTCTTTCCCGGGAAGGGCGCGCGCCTCACTCGGGCCTTCCTCCGGACTCTGCGCAAAACCCACCCCGATCGCACAAATGGTCACAAGAACAACAAGCCCGCGTTTGATGAACAGCATTCAGCGCTCCAACAATGAGGTTCAAGCGCGATCGTGCGCCGCTTTGCGTCGCTGCGACGATCGCGATGTGCGCGGAATGGAACTGATGACCATCCAGTCGTGCTTATTCACGACCACCGGCCCCTTGGCCATCGGCCACAGCTCCACGGGGATGTAGTAGACGCCGTCGCCGAGCACACGCAACTTGATCGCCAGATCACGCATGCTCTTGCACAACCCCTTCTTTCCCCGGATGGCGCTCCGCTCGACGACAACTCCGGTCGGCTCGCCAGCACCCTCGAAGATGCTGATCTCGGCGCAAAGAGAATTGACCAGGGTCATTTGGGTGACTCCGACACAATAATCCGAGGGAATGGAAAGCAATTTCCGATCCATTTGTTTCAAGTGGGTAGAATCTCAGGATGCCTGCGGACCAGCCGACGAAACAGAAGCTCGACCGCCAGCGGTTCCGCACGCTGCTGCGCGATGCCGGAGAGCTGATCTGGCGCTCCCGCCGCCGGCTGCTGCTCGGCCTTCCGCTGCTGCTGATCAACCGGCTCACCAATATCGTCCTTCCCGGAATTACGAAGTTCCTCATCGACGACGTCTTCGTCAAGAGGCACTACGACCTTTTGTGGAAACTGGCGGTGATCGCCGCCGGGGCGGCAGCCATCGGCGCCATCACCGATTACGCTCTGGCCCAGATCCTCGGTATGGCCGCGCAGCGTTCCATCACCGATCTGCGCAAACGGATCCAGCAGCACGTGCAACGGCTGCCGGTCCGTTATTTCGATGACACTAAGACAGGAGTGCTGGTGTCGCGTGTGATGAACGACGCCGAGGGAATCCGCAATCTCGTGGGCACGGGCCTGCTGCAGCTTTTCGGCGGTCTGGTGACCGCCGCGATCGCCACGGGCATCCTCTTCTATCTCAGCGCGCGCCTGGCGGGAGTCGTTTTCATCGCCTTCTTCATCTTCGCCGCCGTTCTGGTGTGGGCCTTCAAGACCGTGCGCCCGCTGTTCAAGCAGCGCAACGAAGTCAATGCACAGATCACCGGACGCCTGACCGAGGGTTTCTCCGGGATCCGCATCGTGAAGGCGTACACGGCGGAGAGGCACGAGGCGCGCGTGTTCGCCGGAGGAGCGCACAAGCTCCTGCGGCTGGTCATCGGCACGATGCGCGTGGTCTCCGGCGTCGGAGCGCTGTCGACGTTTCTTGTTGGTGTCGTTGGTGTGGCGGTGCTGATGATCGGAGGGCGCGAGGTGATCGCCGGCAGGATGACGGTCGGCGGACTGATTTCGTTCACACTCTATCTCGGTCTGGTCGTCGGACCGGTGGTGCAGATCGTGTCGATCGGAACGCAGCTCTCCGAGGCATTCGCCGGACTGGAACGAATGCGGGAGATCCTGGGCGAGACGCGCGAGGACTCAGACGACGCCGGAAAGCAGCCGGTCGCGGACATTAACGGCACCGTTGAGCTGCGCGACGTCTGGTTCGAGTACTCCCCAGGCGCTCCGGTGCTGAAAGGGATCAGCCTTCTCGCTCCCGCGGGACGATCGATCGCGCTGGTTGGCCCGTCAGGATCGGGCAAGAGCACGTTGATCTCGCTCGTCTCGGCGTTCCACCGACCTACCAGCGGCGAAATCCTGATCGATCACCGGCCGCTTGCCGATCTCCGGCTGAACGACTACCGCGGCCATCTCGGCATCGTGCCGCAGGACTCGTTTCTGTTCGCCGAGTCGATCTACGACAACATCGCGCTCGGCAATCCACAAGCGTCGCGCGAGCAGGTCCTCCGCGCAGCGAAGATCGCACACGTCGACGAGTTCGCGGAAGCCTTCGCCGAAGGCTACGACACGATTGTCGGCGAGCGCGGCGTAAAACTCTCCGGCGGTCAGAAACAACGCGTGGCCATCGCCCGCGCCATCGTCGCCAATCCGCGCATTCTCATCCTCGACGAGGCCACCTCTTCGCTGGATAGTGAAAGCGAGGCCCTGATCCAGGATGGTCTCAACGCGCTGATGAAGGGGCGGACGACGTTCGTCATCGCCCACCGCCTGTCGACCATCCGCAAGGCGGATCAGATCGTGGTCGTCGAGGAGGGCTGCATCATCGAGCGGGGAACGCACGACGAGCTGATGGCGCTCGGCGGTCGTTACCGCGCGCTTTACGAGAAGCAGTACGGCATCGCCGCAAACCAGTTCGTCAATCCGGGAGAAGAGCTGGAAGACCTGGCGGTCAAGACGTAGCGATCTTACGACCGCAGCTCGACGTTCCAGTACGCCTCATCGAGAAAGTTCTTCCAGATGTCCGGAAAGGTGCGTCCCTGGAGCCGATGCAATGGATGCCACCTCGGCCGCTGCGGTTGCCGGATCAGTTGCATGTGGCACTCCGTCAGCAGCTTGTTCCCCTTGCGCACGTTGCAGGGAAGACAGGCGCAGACGACGTTCTCCCACAACGATTTCCCGCCGCGGGAGATCGGGACGACGTGGTCGAGCGACAGCTCCGACGAGGAGAACTTTTTCCCGCAGTACTGGCAGCGGTTGCTGTCGCGCAGGTAGATGTTCCCGCGCGAAAACTTGACCTCCTGCCGCGGGAGGCGATCGAAGACCAGCAACTGCACCACGTGCGGAATGAGGATCTTGCGGTTCGGCGTCCGGACGTAGTGATCGTTCGGCTGGACCGGGATGTCCATCCAGTTCTCGAAGTTGTAGGTCCGGTACTCGGAATCGACGGCGCGGACGTTCCCCTTGTAGAAAAGGACCAGGGCGCGGCGGACTGATGTGACCTGCACCGCCTGAAAGACCCTGTTGAGCACCAGGACATGGCCGTCGAGCATGATTGTTCTCGTAACACGAGGACCGACGGCCGTTGTTTCCGCGGCCCATCGTTCCTGACACCGGCGCCGTACATCATATAACGCCCTCCGGAAGGCCCGGACGAGGCTCGGAGTTGAAAAAACTCCTCTTTTGCGAGATAGTTAAGATCTTAGACGAATCCGATTCGAGCTCTGCGGAGCGCGTTAAAGGGTGTGGTTTTGGGAGGCATGCATGCGCGTTTTCTCACGGATCGCTCTCACTCTGCTGGTCAGTCTTGTTCTCTTCGCCCCGATGGCTCTGGCCAGCCACTTCGAGGCTGACTGCCCGCTCCAACTGGTGGCTTCCAGCCCGCCGGTGACCGCGTTCGGTCTGTCGCCGCACGGCGCTTTCCGGTACGGCAGCCAGTTTTTCATTCTGCGGGGGCAGGCCCTCACGACGTACGTGGTGTCGGATCTCGGCGACCTGCAGACGAACCCCCGGCAGGATTTTCTCGGCACCCTGGGCGCCCGTGAAGCCAATGGCGGGGTCACCTTCAACAACGGCTTCCTCTTTGTCAGCAGCGACGCCGGGCTGGAGATCTTCGATCTGCGGGGCGTCCGCGCCGGCGGCTCGGCACCCTCGCTGGTCTCCCGCACCGCAGGCCTCCATTACCGTCGCCTGGCAGTCAGTGGCAATGTCCTGGCGGGCGTATTTCCGGCCACTGATTATCCCTGTTACGTCGGCGGCCCGACGGTCAGCTGCTCGAACTCGCTCGACATCTTCGACATCTCGAATCTGAGCTCCCCGCTACGCGTCGCCGTGCTCTCGTCGGTCACAACGTCGTTTGGGGGATTCAATGACGTCGCCTTCAACTACGGCTTCCTGGTGGTGACGGCGCAGAACGGCACGGGGGTCTACGACGTCAGCAATCCGGCTTTGCCCACGCTGATCTCGAGCGATTCAACCCCGGGGACCTTCCTGGTCAGCAACGGCGGGAACCTGGTAGGCGTCGGCAATGACGCGTCGATTCTGACGTTGGCCGTCGTTCCTCCGGGCAACCCCAACGCGGGCCAGTTGATCGAGATGTTCATGCACACGTTGGCGACGCTCCGGGTGGAGCACGCCAATCCGATCATGTTCCATCCGCAGGCCACGTTCGATGAACAGGGTGGCCGCCTGATCACCATGGTCGACGAGCTCGATCCGCAGACGCTGCAACCTGCACGGACGTTCGCCTTCGACGTCTTTGATTACGCCGTGCCGATGTTCGAAGGGAAAGACCCGCGCCAATACGAGCAGGTCTCCTATACGCAGGGCGACGAAGTGAAGTACAACCCGCTGGCGATCGGGGCCAACGTCTACGTCGTCGGCGAAATCAGCGGCCTGCAGCAGTACGGTGCCTGCGGCCAGATGGTCGGCCGGATCGACTGGTACAACACGGCTGCACTTCCCTGCGGTGGCGCACAGATCAACGGCTGGATCACGGGGATGAACAAAATCTCCAACGTCGAGATCCTTCTCGACGGCGGCTCGCTCGGGTCGGCGGACATGAGCGGACCGCTGCGCACCGACATCCCCTCGACTACACCGGTGCAATCGTGGCGCATTAACGTGATTCTCGACAACACGTCAGCGGGCAATCATCTAATGACGGCGATCGGCACCGACATTAACGGCAACCGCCGTCAGTTTGCCAGCCAGAGGATCGTATTCAAAGGTCCGGGGCAGAACTGCTACCAGCGGCGCCGGACGTCAGGAAAGTAGCGCGAGAATGGCTGATGCCGCCGCGCGCGGTTCCGGCGCGTCGGTGATCGGCCGTCCCACAACGATGTAATCCGCGCCCGCCGCGATCGCCGCGGCGGGCGTTTTCGTTCTGCGCTGATCACCGGCGGCACTTCCCTCCGGCCGTACTCCCGGCGCGACAATCACCAGGTCGGCTCCGCACGCGTCACGGATGGCCTCGATCTCTTCCGGCGAGCTCACCACACCGCGCAGGCCGGACTCCTGCGAGAGCTTCGCCAGACGGACGGCATTCTCGACCGCCGAGCCGTGCAAGCCGACCCGCTGAAGCTCGTTCGCATCGAGGCTGGTCAGGATCGTGACGCCGAGAACGAGCGTGTCGTTGGACGCGCAGGCGCGCAGCATCGCCGCCCCTCCCGACGCGTGCACGGTCGTCATCGCCGCTCCGAGGGCCACCGCTTCGGCCACCGCGTGCTTTGCCGTGTTCGGGATGTCGTGAATCTTCAAATCGAGGAACACCTTTTCTCCGCGGGCGACAATCTCGCGCACGAGCGCCGGCCCGTTGGCAAGAAACGCCTGCAGGCCGATCTTCAGCGCACCGGCCACGCCGTGGAGGGCGTCGGCTAAACGCAGGATGTCGTCGCGCGACGATCGATCGAGAGCCACGATAAGCCGGTCACGCGATTGCATGGCAGGATGATAGCGGCATGGGCAAGTGGGAGGTCGCTCGAACGCTCGATGAAATCGGCAGATACGTCGAGCTGAGCGAGCCGAATCGCTTCAAGGCCATGGCCTTCGAGAAGGCCTCGCGCGCCATTTCCGCGCTCGACCGCGACATCGCCGATGTCGTCGCGGCCGGCGACCTTCAGAAAGTCCCGGGCATCGGGAAAACCACCGCCGCGGTCATCGAGGAGCTCCTTCGCACCGGCCGCTCGCGATACCTGGAAGACCTTCGAAAGGTGTATCCGCCCGGAATCTTTGAGTTGCTCCGCGTTCCGCGGCTCGGCCTGAAGAAGATCGGCATCCTGCACGAGAAACTCGGGATCGGCAGCCTCGATGATCTGGAAGAGGCCTGCCGCAGCGGCCGGCTGAAGACCTTGCACGGCTTCGGCGAAAAGACGGAGCAGAAGATCCTGGAGGGGATCGCGCGCGCACGCCGGCGCGAATCGCAGTTCCTGCTGCCGGTTGGAATCGAAGTCGGCGAATCGATCCGCGAACGCCTCGCGGCAATCGAGGACATCGACAACGCGGAAATCAGCGGAAGCGTGCGCCGCCGCCTGGAGGTCGTTCGCAACGTCAACATCGCTGTCGCCACGCGCGAGCCGAAGCGGGTGATCGAGGCGCTATGGAAGATTGTGGCCAACGCGGAGGTGATCGATCCGACGACGATCAAGGGAGTGGGCCCCAACGGCATCGAGGTCTATTTCCACCTGGCCAAACCGGCGGAGTTCGGCTCGTTGCTGCTGCGGACGACCGGATCGGGCGAGTTCGTGCAGGCGCTGCTGGAACGGGCCGGCAATCGGCCGGCCAGGACCGAGGAGCAGATCTTCGAGCGCGTCGCCGTGCCGTTCGTGCCGCCGGAGCGCCGCGAGTCGGCCGACGATCTGCGCCGAAAACGGAACCGCTCGCTGGTGAAGCTGGAGAATCTCCGCGGCACGTTTCACGTCCATACGACGTTCTCCGACGGGCGCAACACGGCCCTCGAAATGCTCCGCGCAGCGCGCGAGCGAGGCTTCGAGTACGTCGGACTTTCCGACCACTCCAAATCGGCGTACTACGCGGGTGGGCTGACGGAGCCACAGTTGCGCGACCAGCAGGTGGAGATCGCCCACCAGGAGCCGGCCGTCAGACCGATGCGTGTCTTCCGCGGCACCGAAGCCGACATCCTCGCCGACGGTGCGATCGACTACGACGCCGAGACGCTCGCATCATTCGACTTCGTCATCGCTTCCATCCACTCGCGATTCGGAATGAGTCAGGAGGAGATGACCGACCGGATTCTGCGCGCGCTCGCCAACCCCTTCGTCACCTTCCTCGGCCATCTGACCGGGCGGCTCCTCCTTGCGCGCGATGGTTACACGATGGATTTCGATCGCGTTTTTGACAAAGCCGCCGAACACGGCGTGATGATCGAGATCAATGGGAATCCGCGGCGGCTGGACATCGACTGGCGCCTGGTCGGCCGCGCGCTCGACCGCGGCGTGCGCTTCAGCATCCACCCCGACGCGCATTCAATCGCCGAATACGGCGCGCTGCTCAGCGGCACCTGGGCCGCACGCAAAGCAGGCCTCTCCCCGCGCGACATCTTCAACACGAAACCGGTCGGGGAAGTCGCCGAACACCTCGCGGCACGCCGCCGGGCGGCAACGCGCAACGCTGGGCCACCTCGCGCAACGTAGCGGGCGTGGCCGCAGTTCACACTCCCGACCAACCGACACGCGGCGCTCCATGGGTGGTGCGTCTCCGTCTGGGATGCGTTTCGTAACATGGCATCTTCTGATTGGCCCTCTGGCCATCGTAAAATTCGCACGTGAATCCCAGCAGTCCGCAAGCAAAGGAAATGGCCGACGAGTCGATGGTGCGGAACCTCGCCGCGCAGGCCGAGGCCATCTGGCCACAGGAAGAAGCGATCTTTGCGCGCCATCCGGCCGGTGAAGGCGCCGTGCTCGACGTCGGCTGCGGCACAGGGGAGATCACCGCGCGGCTCGCTGGGAAGTTCGAGCACGCCTCCTTCGTGGGCATCGATCTCGAGGAGCCGCACCTCGCGCGGGCAAGAGAGCGCTGCGCCGCATTCGGATCGCGGGTTCGCTTCCAGATCGGCGACGCTTTGGCACTTCCGTTCAGCGGTGCGAGCTTCGACCTCGTCGTCTGCCGCCACCTTCTGCAGGCCGTGCCCGACGCCGCGCGCGTGCTGGCTGAGATCGGGCGCGTCCTGCGTCCGGGCGGCCGCGTGCACCTGATCGCCGAAGACTACGGCATGCTCGTCTGTCACCCGACGGAGCTCGATTCCGACGGCTTCTGGCAGCGCATCCCGCCGCGATACGGCGCCGCCGTCGGTTGCGACCTTCACGTCGGGCGCAAGACGTTCACACTCCTGCACGACCTCGGCATGACCGACATCGCCGCCGACTACGTGGTCGTCGATACGCTGCGGGTCGATCGCGAAACGTTCGCCCGCATCTGGGAAGCGTGGCGGGATGGATACACCGACGGGATCGTCGAACACTCCCGCATCTCACGAGAAGAAATCGAGCGGCGCTGGCGCGAGATGATCGGCTGCGTCAGGGATCCTCGAGGTTACGCGCTCTGGCAGGTGCCGGTGTGGACCGCCGTGAAACCTCGAGCCTGACTCGTACGCGGGGGCGGATGCGTCAAGCTGCCAGGACTTGTCCCGTCAGAATCGCCAGAGCTGCTGAGCCAACTACTTCGGTGCGGGATCAGACTCAGCCTGCCAGATCACGATCGCGATCGCGAAGAACTTCTCATTCTCTTCATCGCCTTGGACGAAGCTTCCGTCCGCCAAGCGGCTGAAAAAAAAACGGGCGCGGCACGAGGGTGATCATGCCGCGCCCGCTGCGTAGGAGGAAGCGCCCTACTTGTGGGCGACCAGGACAATCATCAGCGCGCGCGCACTCTGCGCCGTCTTTGTCGCACCGACAATGTAGGTTTCACCGACGCGCAGATTGAGCGTCGTCTTCAACAGCGACGTGAGCTGGTCATCTTGCAGCTTCGAAAGACGAAAGTCGCTGACTTTGATCGAATCGCTGGCGGGATCGTATTCGCCGAACTTGAAATCCGCGCGATATCCGCTCGGGAGAGTGACGATCCCCGGATCGCCTTCCCGCCCCGCAACGTCCGCGTTACCGAGGCTCTCGAACGAGTTGAAGCGGAACATGCCCAGCTTGGGAGCAACGTCTTTGAGATCGTCGGAAACTTTCCCTGGCGACCCCTCAACGCGCGACGCGGCGATCAATCGGACCGTGAGCTTGAATGCCTGCGGCGGTGTGTCGAACTGCGCCAGCGCCTTGGCGATCGCGCGAAGGTTTTCGGCACGGTCGGTGACCACCAGCGCGTTCGTCGCCGGCTGGATGGAGATCGTCCCCTCGGCGCTCATCAGCGACTTGATGATCGCCGCCGCCTTCTCGGGATCTTTGTAGTGGAAGGTGAAGGTACGGACGGACAGCGACTTCGGCGCGTCCGCCGCCGCGGCGATCGCTTCCCCGAAGGCAGCGCCCGACAGCATCAGCAGCGCCACAAATCCGATCAATAGTCGTTTCATAAATCCGCTGGCAACGAGTCGTCGAAAATCATGACCACCTTCGTGTCGTGCGGACCCTCGGTGGGCATCTCGACGATCGTCGCGTTCTGAGATTGATACGTTTCTACGACCGGTTTCGTCGTCAGCGCCACGGGTCTGGCGGCTGCGGCCACCGGCGGACGGGCCGGCGGCAGCGGCTTCGGCACGCGGTCGTAGACCAGCGCGGCAATGCCGAGGGTCGCGGTGATCGCCGCGGCGGCAGCCAGACGTCGCGGCGGAATCAGGAAACGGTGTTTGACTGAGCCTTCCGTCTGCCGCACGCGAACCTGCGCCATCACGCCGTCGGTGAAGGCGTCGATACCGCCCGGCGGGACCAGCTCTTCTCCGCCGATGGCGCGGAAGAAGTTGTCGGGATCGGCCTTGACAGCCCAATCGAGGCACGCGTCGCATTTGCGCAGATGCTCCAGCACGCCGGCATCGTTGCTGCCGGGGCGGAGATTCTCGCGAAAAGCCTGGCATGAAATCATGTGCGTTCCTTCCACAGGCGCGAGTACTCGGGAAAGCGCTTCTTCAACTGCTGCTGCATCAGCTTGCGCGCGTTGAAGAGGTGATTGCGTACCGTCGACTCGCGGCAACCGAGAATGCGGGCGATTTCGGACGATGATAAGTCGTCCATCTCCCGCATCACGAAAATCGTTTTCTGCTTCGGCGAGAGCACCGCCGACACCGCATGAAATACGTTCTCGATTTCCTTGCGCTGGATGACCACACTCTGCTCGGCATCGGCGGACGTCTTCACCAGGCGCAGATTCGAATTGATCGCGTTCTCGCGCGATTGCTTGTTGCGCATGAAATCGATGGCCACGTTGGTCACCATGCGGTAAAGCCAGGTATCGAACGCGTATGCCGGATCGTACTTGCCGAGGTTTTCCCACAGCTTGATAAACACGAGCTGCGAGATGTCCTTGGCATCCTCGGCATTCCCGATGACGCGGCAGCAGAGGCTGAAGACCTTTGATGTCTTGCGGCGGACGAGCTGCTCGAAGGCGGCGTCGTCGCCATTCCGAATGGTCCGGACGAGCTCGCGATCGTCGGGTTCCACGGATTCGTTGGTCGGAATCATCAGGCGCAATACCGCGGCCATCGTGACACAAGTACGAGAGCCGTTCTAAAAACGTCCAATCATGGCCGGTTCATCCCGCCATGCACCGCAATCCAACAGGTGACAAACTCGGCGTAACCCCCTAGAATCGATCGACTTTCTCTCTCTTATGCGCGTTTTGATCGTCGGGCAGGGGGCGCGGGAGCACGCGATCGCGTGGAAGCTCCGGCAGTCGCCTCTGGTCAAGGAAATCTATGCAGCGCCGGGAAATGCAGGCATCGCCGAGGTGGCGGACTGCGTCAATATCGGCGTGGCCGACATTATCGAGATCGCCGACTTCGCCGAGAAACTGAAAATCGACCTCACGGTCGTGGGGCCGGAGCTGCCGCTCACCCTCGGGATCGTCGACGAGTTCCGCATGCGCGACCTGCCGATTTTCGGGCCCAGCCGCCTGGCCGCCGAGCTCGAAGGATCGAAGGTCTTCTCCAAAGAATTCATGCGCAAGTACAACATTCCCACTGCCGAGTCGATCATCTGCAATTCGACCGACGAGGCGAAGGACGCGCTGAAAAAGACGAAATACCCGGCCGTGATCAAGGTCGAAGGCCTCGCCGCCGGAAAGGGCGTGGTCATCGTGAACTCGTCGAAAGAGGCTAATGACTACCTGCACCTCATCTTCGAAGAGAAGAAATTCGGAAACGCCGGCAATCGGATTCTGATCGAGGAGTTCCTTAGCGGCGAAGAAGTGTCGTTCATGGTGATCACCGACGGAAAGAAGTTCGTGCCGCTTGCCCCGGCCAAGGACTACAAGAAAGCGAACGACGGCGACGAGGGCCCGAACACCGGCGGGATGGGGGCGCACTCGCCGGCGGTGGTGCTGAAACCGGAAGTCGCTGCGGAGATCGTCAAGTCGATCATGATTCCGACCATCCAGGGAATGTCGGAGGAGGGGCGTACGTACACCGGCTGCCTTTACGCCGGTCTGATGCTGACGCCGAAGGGACCGAAGGCCCTCGAGTTCAACTGCAGATTCGGCGATCCTGAAACGCAGGTTCAGCTTCTGCGGCTCGAAGGCGACCTCGCCGAGCTGCTGCTGAACGTCGCGCGCGGGGACCTCGGCGACACGAAGCTGAACTGGAAGAAGGAAGCGGCCGCCTGCGTGGTCATCGCCGTCGACGGCTATCCGAACGACCACCTGAAGGGACAGGAAGTGGCCATCGACCCGATCGACGATCCGGCAGTGGTGCTATTCCACGCCGGAACGGTCCGACGCGGCGGAAAGCTTTTGAACACCGCCGGCCGGGTGATCAATGTCTGCGCGCACGCCGCGACGTTGTCGGAAGCGCTGGCGAAGGCGTATCAGGCCGCGCCGAAGATTCGATTCGAAGGAGCGCGCTACCGGCGCGACATCGGCTATCGCGCGCTCGAACAGCTGAAGCATGCCGTGGGAGAATGAGCCCCTCACCCGCCGCTCCGCGGCACCCTCTCCCCGCTGCGCGGGGCGAGGGAACTCAGGGCGAGAACCTTCGCCCCGCTTGCGGGGAGAAGGTGGCCCTGAGCGAAGCGAAGGGCCGGATGAGGGGGTTGATTCGGAGATCATCGTGAAACGCTGGGTCTGCATCATCCTCGGCAGCGATTCCGATGCGGCGGTGATGGCTCAGGCGTGCAGCACTCTCGACGATGCCGGCGTGCCTTACGAGATGAAGGTCGCATCGGCACACCGCAGTCCGGAACGGACCAGGCAGGTGGTCACCGATGCCGAACGCGACGGCGCGGCCGTGTTCATCGCGGGCGCCGGAATGGCTGCGCACCTGCCGGGCATGGTGGCGTCATTCACCACCAGGCCGGTGATCGGCGTGCCCCTGAGCGGAAGCACGCTGCAGGGACTGGACGCGCTCCTGGCGGTGGTGCAGATGCCGCCGGGGATTCCGGTGGCTACGGTGGCCATCGACGGTGCGCGGAATGCGGCCATTCTGGCGGCGCAGATGCTGGCGATCGAAGATTCCGCGCTGGCTGGACGTTTGAAAGAACAGCGATCGACGATGGCCAAGGCTGTCGTCGAGAAGTCGAAGCCGATCGAACGCTCGACGCGATAAAGTGTGAGGCTCGGCTTTAGCCGGCCCGCACGCAAACGATGCACGATCACACCACCGCGCACGACGTCTCGCGGAAGTTGCTCGTCTCTTCCATCGCCACATTCGTATTCGTTCTGTTCGAGCTGAGCGTCGGCATCATCGCTAATTCGCTCGCGCTCATCGGCGACGCCTTCCACAACTTCACCGACACTCTCGCGCTGCTGCTAGCGCTCTTCGCCGTCAGGCTCGAGCGCCGTCCGGCGACCGCGCTCAAATCGTACGGATATCACCGCGCGGGCGTGCTCACCGCGTTCGTCAACGCGGGAACGCTGATGGCCTTCACGATCTTCATCTTCGTGGAAGCCATCAGCCGGTTCCGAACCCCGGAGCGGGTCAACGCCACATCGATGCTGATCACCGCCGCCAGCGCGCTGGTACTCAACGCGGCAATCACGTGGTGGCTACACGACGACCGCCGATCCGATCTGAACATCCACGGCGCTGTGCTGCACATGCTCGGCGATGCGGCATCGTCGGCTGGAATCATCGTCGCCGCGGTCCTCATTCGCGAGACGGGCCTGCCATTCTGGGATCCGGCCGTATCGGTGCTCATCGGAGTGCTGATCCTGTGGAGCAGTTGGGGGGTTCTGCGCGAAGCGCTCAACCTGCTGCTGGAAGGAACGCCAAGCGGCATTGATCCCGACGCCGTGACGCGCTCGCTCGCGGCCATCGACGGCGTGCACGGTGTGCATCACCTGCACATCTGGGCCCTCGGTTCCTCGCGTCCCGCCCTGTCGTGTCACCTGATGGTCGGCGATGTCCCGGTCAAGACGACGGGACGGCTCCTCGATCGCATCAACGAGATGCTGGACCACGAGTACAGGATTGCGCACACCACGATCCAATTCGAATTCGCCAGTTGCGATCTCGACGATCCGTACTGCGTGCCGTACTCGAACGGAGCGGCCGGCGAGGGCGCCTCATCGCACCGTGAATGAATCGGGGTAGGTGAAGGTCACGCTGCCGCGCGACACGCCATAGCCGAGCGCAATGGCGAGGTTCGGCGACAACGCGTAAAACGGGCGCAAGTCGATCGGATTGCCGAGGAGAAGATTTCCGTTCGTGCCGCACAGGTCGCCGGTGCGCATGACGTTCTCCATCGGGCGCCGCACGCGCATCGCCGGATAAATCCTGCTGATCTCCTCGCGCATCGCTCCCTGCGGCTTCGCGCTGTAGATCTTGGTGAAGGCGCTGACCGCCAGATCCTCTTTCGTCACCCGCGAGGCGTTGTCGTAGGCGTACGCGATGGCCGCCTGCCATTCGACATGCGGCGAACCCTCGACGACATAGCCGTCATAGCCCCCTTTGATCTTCACGGCGGCAAGCACGTCGTTCTGATAGACGTAGTCCGCGGTCATTTCGATGATGTGATTGCACGCCGCCGCGTTCTGATACTCGACCTGCTGCTGTGCGATGCGATTGTTTACGTCGAAGGTATAACGGGACGTGTACTTCTGGCCGTCGATGAGGACGTCCTCGCGGTCGAGAAGCCAGATGTTTGCGTCGCCCGCACGATGCGCGGCATACGTCAGAATCTCGCCGCCGCTCGGGGAGACGATCTTTTCGAGGAAGTCGGAGCCCTGCACGTAACGGATCTCGTTCCCCTGCTTGTCGCGCCAGCCCTGAATGATCTCCCCGTTGTACGACCATCCTTCCGCCTTGCGCGCGTCCTGAATCCGTTTCTGCTTCGCGGGAGAGTAGCGGAGCGCGTCGAGCATCGTGCCGTTGAACAGGCACGGCAGAACGTCGTTCTTGGCGAAGCGCTCGTCGGCGAAGTACGTCGCACGCGTCGCCGTCGCTCCCTCCACGCAGGGGCGCGAGTTCCAGATCGCCGAGGAGGTGAAATAGGGACCGTGCCAGCAGCGCGGGCACCAGGCCGCGCCGATCGGAAGACGCAGGCCGCAGAACGAGCAGACGATCTTCGAGCCCATGTCCGCCAGCTCGCTCTCCAAACCGAGAATCCGCTGATCGACGGAAGCCTTGAGCGCCGCGTCGGCCTCCAGCTCCTGATACCGGTGGAAGCGCTGCGCCGCTTTTGGGAAATCCCCGAGTTTTTCGTAAACCACGCCCTGGTTGAAGACCGCCGCAGAATCGGTCGGGCGCTTCTGCTCCGCATCCTGAAACATCTTCAATGCGGCCTCGAGATCGCTCCGGGCGTACAGAAAGCGGCCGCGGGTGAACAGCTCGCCGTAATCCTGATCCGCCTGACGCTTTTTCTGCAGCTCGCGCTGAAAATCGAGCTCGAACTGCAGTTTGGTCACCAGCGGCTTTTCCGCGCCGGACGGATAGAGCTGGTTGTAGCGATCGACCTTCGTTTGCGCCTCGGAGTAGCGTCCGGCCCTGGCCAGCAGCAACGCCATGTCGTATAGCACGCCCGGCTGATCGGCATGAATGGCATCAGCCTTGACGAACTGCTCGTACGCCGCTGCGTAATCCTTCATGTCGAAAAATCTCCGGGCGATAAAGACCGCTCTCTGAAATTCTTCGTTGCTCGCCGGAGCGGGAGGCGCCGCCTGCTGCGCCAAGACGCTGCCGGCGACGATCAAGACCGCGAGAAGTTGTTTCCTCATTGCAGGAACGTCTCGACCACGGTCGACAGCCAGAGTTGCTGCTCTTCGGTCGGCTGTGTTTGCGCGAGCAGAATGTAGAGCGCGCGCTTCTTCTGCTGATCGGAAAAGCGGCTGCTGCCGTCGCGGAGAATTTTTTCGGCTTCGCCGTCGACGTCCGGCCTCGCCGGCAGAATCACGTCGGAGGCGTCCTTGGGAGCCCAGTGAGAAGGCATGTCGCTGCCGAACAGCTTCGCCACCAGCGCGAGGCGCTCCGGCTCCGCGTGCGCCGATCGGGCCTCGGTCGCCAGGCGGCTTCGAGCTCCTGAGCCCTGAATCAGCGTGCGCAGGTTCGACAGAAGCTGGATCCGCTGCATGCATGACTGGAGGATTTTCGACTTCACCGCCTCGTCGGTGATCGCCCCGCTGGCCTTCAGCACGTTCTGAATGCGCTGCGTTTCGACGCTGATGAACGCGTCAGCGCTTTCCTCGGCGGTCGGCACACTCTCCTCGACCTTCTCCTCAGCCGTCGTCGTCGCGGGGGCGGCTGCGGCGGTCGCTACGGGCGCCGCCTCGGTCGCAGGGGCAGCAGGAACGGCAGGGGCGGGCGTGGGAACAGCGGCCGCGGGCACGGCGGCTGCGTCGCTGGAGACGTCGACCAGCGGCAGGTCGATGCTCGCCGGCGCCGCGCTGAGGTTCTCGACCGATTTCGTCGATTTCAGATCCTCCGCCGAGTTGGCGACGGCCGCGGCCATTTGCGGCGGCGGGAGCGGCAACAGCCGCGGTCCCCCGAAGAGCGGATTCGAAGAAGCTGCCGGCGCGAGTCCGCGAACGACGTCCGAATCCGTGGTCATTCCTTCGCCGAGCAGCCGCTCCTTCACCCGTTCGCGAACTTCCTCGGCCATCCGGAGCTGCGCCACGCGCTGCAGATCGGTCAGGAAATTCGGACTCGTTTTTTCGATGGTCATGTCGCAGTGGCATGCGCCGAAGTGATCGGACTGGTACTGCTGATCGTTGGCCACACGCTTCATGGTGTCCACGACCACGAGATTCCGGGTCATCTGCGCCTCGCGCGCGCGGTCGCACGCCGATTGCGAGGCAAATTGATTGAACCCGTACAGGTCGGCGAAGCCGCGCGTGTCCGGCCGGTACATCTGGATATGAAAGTGATAGACCTCACAGGGACGGCCGGAGATGTTCGTCGCCTGCGGACAGGACAGCCCCTGCGCGAACGCGGCGCCGGCCCCCGCGAGGAGCACGAGCAATGGGATGGAGCGCATGGCCGAAGTCGGCGGGATTATACCGTTCAACGTTTGCCGCGCCGCGGTCGTACTCCCTGCAAGTCGCTAGGAGAAAACCAATGAAGAAATCGACGCTGTATACGCTTGCGGCCGTGGCCCTGGTGGGCCTGCTGGCCGTACCATTTGCCCTCGCGCAGCACGGACACGGCATGAGCCCGGAGGGCGGTCCCGGAATCGGGATGATGTTCCACAGGCTGCAGCGCGCGCAACAGGCGCTCGGTCTTTCCGATCAGCAGGTTGCCCAGATTCAGACGATTTTCCAGGACGTACGCGCGCAGAACACCCCGGCTCGCCAATCGCTGCGCGCCGGAATGCAGCAGATCGCGCAGACGCTGCTGAATGACCCCAATAACGTCGCAGCGGCGCAGGAACAGCTCGATCAGCAGACTGAAGCGGAGCGGACTGTGAAGCTGAACATGCTGCATGCGGCATCGAAGGCGCTCAACGTTCTGACGCCCGATCAGCGCGCGAAACTATCGACCTTTCTGCAGCAACGGATGAATCGCCGGCCGCAGCCGTAATTCGATGAACGCTGCAAGCGCAATCCTCTGGGGGCCCGCCGAAGGGCCCCTTCTGTCGCCCGGTCGATTAATGTTCGCCATGCAGCGGGAGAGCGACCGCACGGCAACGCGAAACGAAACCGACCCGATCGAGCAGCGCGCCATCGCCGCGGTAAAAGGCGGCAATGCCGGATCGTACGACTACCTCGTGTCAAAATATATGAAACGGGTCGTATCGATCGCCTGGGGAATCGTCCGCAACGCGCACGATGCGGAGGATCTCGCGCAGGAGGCATTCGTCAAGGCGTTCCAGACCATCGCACGGTTCAAACCCGGCGAGCCGTTCGGACCGTGGATCTATCGCATCGTGACTAATCTGGCACTCGACCTGATGAAGCACCGGCAGCGATTCCGGCACGAAGAGATCACCGACGCGTATCCGGCCGCGCGCGGCGACCGCGCCGATCTGCCGGCGGCCACGAATGAGCTGGCGCGGCGGATCGACGGGGCCATCGAATCGCTGCCGGAAATGCAGCGCCTGGTCGCCCGCCTGTATCTGGTGGAACATTTTGAGCACGCGGAAATCGCGAGCATGACCCGTTTGAGCGAAGGAACGGTGCGCTCGCATCTTTCGCTGGCGCGGGCGAAACTGCGCCAGCGGCTCGCCGATTTGTACGGGGGGACTCATGAGTGACAACGATTTCCTCGAGCGCCTGCGCGACGACGCACGGCAGCTCCGGTACGAGCCGGACGCGGCGCTCTGGACGCGGCTGCCGGCGAAGATTCGCCAGCGCGTCGCCCTGCAGACCAATGCGTCGCAGTTACTGGCGCGCTGGTTTCGTCCGATCACCGCGTCGTTCCTCATTCTCGCTCTGGCGGCGGCTTTGAGCGTGGCCTGGCTCGAACGGGGTGATTCGGCGTATTCGGTCGAAGCCATGGGCCAGAATTCAATGGAGATTACGGTTGGCGGAGACACCTTCAGTATCGCCGAGTAGCGCGAAAACCACTGCCGCGGTGGTGGTCATTGTCGCCTTCATTGCCGGCCTTCTGGCCGGCGTGGCGGGGGATCGTTTCTACCTGATCCGCACGCGGCAGTTCTTCCCGCACCGGGCGATGGAGTTCGCCGCACGCCGCGTCGTCGATCACCTCGACCGTGAGTTGCACCTGAACGCGCAGCAGCGAGTCGAGATTCAGGGCATCATCGATCGTCATCGCGCCCATATGGATTCGATCATGAGCGGCGTGCGCCCGCAGATGCGGCAGGAGATCGACGCCGCGAACGCGGAGATCGAAAAAGTCCTGACGCCAGCGCAGCGCGTGCAATTCTCGAATATGCGCATGCACATGAGAGCGCGCCACGGCATAGGGTCGCCGCGTTAGCGCGGCCGGTCGGCATTGACGCGCAGGAAAAACGTGCACGTCTTTCCCGTCTTGGAATCGACCCACACCGATCCGCCGTGCGCCACGGCGAATTCGCGGACCTTCGACAGGCCGCCGCCGGAGCGCTCGTGTGCTGCCGCGTTCCACACGAAACCCGATTCGAAGATCAGATGCCGCAGGTGCTCCGGCACCAGCGGCCCGTTGTCCATGACGAAGAAAAGCAGAATCGGCTTCTCTTTGTGCTCCATCGCCCGCACGCCGATCACCACGTGACCGTTCGATCGAACGTAGTGCATAGAGTTGTCGAGCAACACGCTCAGCGCATCCGCGAGCTGGTCGTGATCGCGGAAATGGTCGTCGAGCTCGGGAACGTTGGCCTGCAGCCGGACCCCATTCATCTCCACGAACGGAACGTATCGCTGGACGACTGCCTCGACGACTTCGATGACTCTCGGCAAGTGGGCCGCAGGAGGAAGCTCTTCCACGCCCGGCGCCATCTGCAGCGAGGAGAGGACCTGATCGAGTGTCGCGGTGCCGTCGCGAACCAGCGAGGGGTCGAGCTCGCCATGCGCCGAACGCAACGAATCACGCAACGCGCGCAGCGGCTGCAGGACGGTCTCCCGGACAAATGAAGCGAACGAGCTGTGCGAATCGGCGATCGCCTCGAGCGGACGGAAAATCAGAACCGCGCCGCTCGCGCCGCCAGTCAACGGAACTTGTGAGAATTGCATCTTCCGTTCGCGGATCTGCAATGTCTTCGAGTCGGCCGTGGAAAGCGTGCCGATGGTCATCGCGCCGATTTCCTCGATCTTCTTGAGAGCGTGCGGATCCGACGCCGTCAGGCCGAACAGTTTCTTCAGCTCCTCGGTCATGAATTTCACGGACCGATCCGGCCCGACGACCAGCGCGGGAATCGCTGCCGCGACGAGCACGTGCGCCACGCTGGTGATCGCCGGCGTCACCGATTCCATCGGGAACGGCACCACCGGAGACTTCGGGAAGGTTTCCACTGCGACCGCCGCCGACACAGATGCCGCGCTGTTCGCGGAAGCCGACAAGTCCTTCGCCGGCAGTTTCACGCGCCTCGGATGGTCACACCTCGAGCAGAGGATCCCATGCTCGATCGGCGCGCCGCACATCACGCATTCAGCGGCCATTCCCCCTCCGTAGGCCCGTCGATGGTACGCTCGATCCGAGGGTGCAGCAACGTGATAGATTCGCCCCCCGATTGCGTAACATTGCGGTCATCGGCGCCGGGACGATGGGCAACGGAATCGCCCATACCGCTGCGGCATCAGGGTTTGCCGTCACGCTCATCGATACGGCCAACGAAATCCTCGAACGGGCCACGACCACCATTTCCGCGAATCTGCAGCGCGGCGTGGACAAAGGCCGCCTGGAGGCGGCTGAAAAGCAGGCCACGCTCGACCGGATCCGGACCACCACCGACCTGCAGACGGCGGCCGGCGCGGACATCGCCATCGAGGCGATCGTGGAAAACTTCGGCGCGAAACAAGAGCTGTTTCAAAAACTCGATCGTCTGATGCCTGAAGGCTGCATCCTCGCGTCGAACACCTCATCGATCTCCATCACCAGGATCGCCGCGTCCACCGGGCGCGCCGACAAGGTGATCGGGATGCATTTCATGAATCCCGTTCCAGTGATGCCGCTGGTCGAAGTCATCCGTGGCATCGCCACGGCGGACGAAACCTACAAGCGCGTGGACGATCTCGCCAGGCGTCTCGGAAAGACGCCGATCGCAGTCAACGACTATCCCGGATTCGTATCCAACCGCGTGCATGCCGATGATCAACGAGGCGATCTTCGCGTTATACGAAGGAGTGGCTGCCGCCGAGTCGATCGACGGCGTGATGAAACTGGGCATGAATCATCCGATGGGACCGCTTCAGCTCGCCGACTTCATCGGCCTCGACGTCTGCCTGGCGATTCTGCGGGTCCTGGAAGAAGGTTTTGGCGACTCGAAATACCGCCCTTGTCCATTGCTCGTCAAAATGGTGGACGCGGGATGGCTGGGGAAAAAGAGCGGGCACGGTTTTTATGACTACCGGAAATGACTTGGGCGATCCCGTGTTTTAATCGACAGCCAACATGCTCTGCCAGACCTGCAGTGCCTCGAACGAAAACGACCGCGAGTATTGCTATCGCTGTCAGAACAAGCTGCTCGTCCTCTCGGGTGTCAGCGCGTTCGAGGAAGACGAGATCGAGGAGTACGACGAGCAGGAAGACCTCTCGCTCGACGAGCACCTGCTCGAGCGCGTCTCCGGCCTGGAGGAGATCGTCAAGCGCTCCGCCGAAACGCTGCGGTCGATCGCCGACGCGGTGCAGAAACACGAGCGCGCCATCTTCGTCAATCAGACCGGGCTGCTGTCGACGAAAGAGCTGCTGGAGAAGAAAAACGTCATTTCCAGCGATGAGCTGGTCGAGCTGTGGGAATCGAAGATGGGCGAGCAGATGCTCGCTCTCGAAAAGAAGCAGCGATTCATCGAACGGAAGGACCGCATCCTGTCGCTGTTCCGCGGCGAGAAGCGCGACCGCTTCCGACAACTGCTGGCCGATGCGGAGTCGGCCATCGACGCCTTCGACCCCGACCGCGGGATCAAGGCCCTCGAAGAAGCCTTCAAACTCGACCGTGACAATTACGAGTTGAGCTTTTTCCTGGGCGAGGTGTTCTTCAACGACGGAGACCTCGATCGCGCCAAGCACTACCTCGAGCGCACGCTCGAAGTGCAGCCCGATCACTTCGATGCCGCCGTCTTCTACGGCGTTCTTCTGCACGAGCGGCAGGACCTCAAGGGCGCCGAGCGCTGGTTGCGACGAGCCATCCAGATTTCGCAGGATTCCTTTCTCCCCTACTTCTCGCTCGGCGCGATTTACGCGCGAAAGGGAAAGCTGCTCCGCGCGCAGAAGTTCCTTGAGAAGGCGGTGCAGATCGAAGCCATCCCGCAGGCCTACTTCCTCCTCGGCACGATCTTCTACGACAAGGGGCAGCTCAAGCGGGCCATCAAATCATTTCAGAGCGCCATCAAGCTCGATCCCGAGTACGAAGAGGCCATCTATCACCTCGGCCTCACCTATCTCGATCGCAACTGGAACCGCAAGGCCATCGATTGCTTCCAGGAAGCGCTGGAGCTGAATCCGAACAAGATCGAGTACCAGCAGGCGGTCAGGATCTACGAGGGCATCTCCGGTCACGTCCCGCTGGAAGGTCCGGCGGCCGACGAAGTGACACACGCCGAGGCGATGGTGAATCTGGGGAACTACATCGACGCGCTCGACCACTACCGGCGTGCCTCGCAGGTCGATCCCGACAACGTGAACATCCTCATGCCGTACGCCCTTCTCTGCTCGCATATGGACATGAACAACGAGGCTATCGCCGTCGCGCGCCGCGTGCTCAAGCAGCGGCCGACGGAGGTCGTCGCTGCCGCCGCGTACACCACGCTGGTCGAGGCGCTGCGCGCGGAGGGGAATTTCAAGGAAGCGAATCGCGCCCTGGAAGACATGCTGCGCGAGTACACGTCGAATTACGCGAAGTCGATCGCCTACTACGAGAAGGCCTACAACCTCGCGGAAATGGACGAGAACCTCGACGAGGCGCTGGAGAGCGCGCAACTGTCGCTCCGCTACTCGCCGAAAGAGATGAAGCAATTCCCGCTCGCGGCCCTCGGATGGGTCTACTTCAAGAAGCGCGACTTTGGGAATGCGGTCGACTTTCTCACCAGATCCGCCGACCTCGGCCCGACCGCGACAAACCTCATGCACCTCGGTATGGCCCTTCTCGAGAGTGGTCAGAAGGATCGCGCCCGCGCCGTCTTCCGCAAGGCGAAGAGCTTCAAGGCGAAAGGCGCCGGACTCGAAGAGAAGATCCTCGAGCAGATCCGTAGCTCCACGAAGCTCATCGACCGTCTCTACGCGCGACGGCGCAAGCCACTGCCCAAAGCGTAGCGCCGGCTCTCAGCCGGCGTAGAGCCGCCTGAGAGGCGGCTCTACGTTAGTGCTCCCACGAGGCGCGCGACTTCCGCGTGGTGTTCGCGCCATGCGTGCCAAACCTGACCCGCCCAATCGCGCACCACGGCCACGTGCTCCTCGAACGATTTCGCCACCGCGACGTCGAACGCTGTCCGGGCCAGGCGCATGTCGGGGGGATCGAAATGCGGCCACGTTTTCATGCGCGCGACAATCGCCTGGAGAATCGGCGGCATCGCCGTAGGACGCATTCCGCGATCGAGCACCAGATGCAACCCGCAAAGGTGAATGCACACCGATTTGTCCGGATGCGGTCCGCCGGCGTGCTGCATGGCGTAGGTGTCAACGGTCAATTGATGGACCTGACCGAAGAGGACGGCGTCGCTGTACTCGGCGGCGAGCACTTCCGTGTACACCGCCCAGCATTCGCGCGACGTGTTGAAGTAACCATCGGGCGGCGCATCATCACGGCGCGGCATGCTGAGCCCACAGCCGGGGCAGGCAACTTCGTCCATTGCCGCATCGTATGTCAGACCGCGACGCGTTCGAGGGGCTTCGCCTCGCGAGATGGCCGTCCCAGCGGGCGCTACGGCAGCGGCGGAACAACAGTGACGGGGTTGATGGTCATCGTGGTGATGTGGATGTCGCCATCCTCGGCGTAGAGCTCGATCCGTTCGCCTCCGCCGTTGAGTTTTCCGGTGGCGTGAATGCGGGTCTTGCTCCCGGCGCGCTCGCGCTGGATCTGCAGTCCCTTGAAGTCGGAATAAATCGCATTCGTCTGCGGATCGGCCGTGACCACAGTGGCGTCGATGTCCGCGGCAAATCGGGGGTGCACGTTCAGAATGATGTTCCCCTGCGCCGTATGCGCCTGAATTCTCTGGGTCTTCTGATTCGGGTCGGCGGTGATGGTGATGTCGCCCGATTTCGTGTCGGCGTTGATCGGCCCCGCGGCCTGGCGCACGACGATGTCGCCGCCACCCGACTCCAGCGTCGTAGGACCGCCGGCGTAGAGCAGGCGGATCATGCCGCCGGCGGTGGAGATGTGGCCGCCCTCGCGCGCGGAGCGCACCTGCACGTCGCCCGCGGCGGTGCTGGCGGTGAGCACGCCCATGATGTCGCCGAGGTCGAGCGGACCGCCCAGCGACCTGACGTTGCAGTCGCCGTAGACCAGGCCGAGTTCGATCTCACCGGCGCCGGTCTGAATGCGTGCCCATCCCCGGATTTCCCCGACGGAGACATCGCCGACCGAGGTGGCGAATTCAAACGCGCCGCCGGCGATCGGGAGCTGAATGCGTCGCGACGGTGCTGCAAGCAGTACTCTTTGCCGCAGCGGTTGCAATTCGGCCACAGCGACCTCCCGCAGCGAGCGGAGGTTCCGCGGATTGAGCCCGTTGCCAAGGAGGCGCACGTTCCCCACGAGCGTCTGCGTCGTCACCGTGGGACCGCCGGGCGCGTTGATCGTGCCGCGAAACGCGGTTCCTTGAAACTCGGCGCGTATCGGCAGGTTGGTCAACACGTCGCCGCGCAACGTATCGGCGATCCAGTTGAGGTTCGAGTCGGGAGGGATGTTCACCTCGATGTCCGCGTTGACGGCCTGAATCTGCGCGTTGGTCATCGGCTTCTGCGTGTAGTGGTAGACCACCTTGCCGTTCGTGATGTCGACGATCGAAGCGCCGGTAACGGCGTCCAGCGTAATGACACCAGTGTAACTTCGGACCGTCACATTGCCGCTGATGCCGATGATGTGAATGTTCTTGGCGTATTTCGCCGCGACGCGCACGTGCACGGTACGCGGGACACGCACGATGTACGAAACGCTGCTGCTCCAGTCACTCGTGCGGACCGCCGGCAAGAGCGTGCGGATCAGACGGACGCTCCGATCGCCCTCGAAGCTGATCGCCGTCTGCTCGCTTCCTTCTTTCAGGGATGCGCGATCAGCGGCGATGGTGGTCTTCACCGCGCTGACGCTCGCGCCGGACTTGTCGGAGCCGACAATCTCGATATCGCCGACAGGGTTGTCGATCCAGAATGAGCCGCCGATCTCAAGCGGCAGTTCCTGGGCAATTCGCTCGGTGACGACGAGATTTCCCCCGGCGGCATTCGCCGCAACGAGCAGCCCGACGGCCGCACAGAGGATTGGAATCCGGACTCGCATTACGGATGAACGCTGCTCAGAGCCTCCGCGGCCTTCACGCGCAAGTAGACGTTTTCATCGCTCTGCACCGCTTTCTGCCGGAGCATGTCGAGCGTCGCTGTGTCGAGCGTGACGCCGCTTCGCGCGAGGTTTGCCAGCGCCTCGACGGCTTTGATGCGCACGGCGGGATTCGGATCGCTCTTCAGCGCCTGAATGAGCGCCTCGCGCGTGTCCGAGGCGGCGCCGGCGCCCATGCGCTTCAACGTCTCCACGGCTTTGATGCGCACGCCTTCGTGCGCGTCATTGCGAAGCACACGGCCGAGCGCTTCGGCGATCTCCGGATCGGTATTCCCCTGGCGCGAGTACGTTGCGCGCACCCAGTCGATGGCCCGCGAGCGCGACGGCGTCATGCGATCTTCGTTCTCCAGCACATAGCGGAGCAGACGGACCATCGTCTTGTCCGTGGGACGCCCGGTGACCGTCACGTGCGAAGTAATGTCGAACGACACGCCGATGTCGTCGTCGTTCGGGTTGGTGTCGATGAAGGAGATGTTCTGGATGTCAGGCCGCCCTTCGATGATCGGGCTGACGGCGGTGGCCGGCAGCACGCGCGACTCGGCGATCGAGTAGCGCGCCGGAGCGACCGCATTGATCGTCGCCGGCGTCTGCTCCAGGCGGAGTGGTGCCGTGCGATGGCCGGCGTAGTACGACCCGCCGACGAGAACCACGATCGCCGCCGCCTCGGCCATCCAGCGCACCGCCGTGCGCCTCCAGAACGGAACGACTGTACCGGACGGAACACCTTCGCCGATCGAAGCGAGAAAGCGATCCTTGACTGCGGCCGGAACTTCGAGCTCCGGCAGTTCGCCCATCATCCGCCAGCTTTCGCGGTAACCATTCCACTCTTCCCCGCACGCCGCACAACGCTCGATGTGGAAATGCGCCTGCTCGCGCTGCACCGGGTCGAGCGCCTCGGTCAGCAGCAGCGGCATACTCTCTCTCATGAAATCGCATTCAGACATCGGTCACCTCCGCTCGTCTCGCCGGCGAGCACCTTCTTGAGCGTTTCCATCGCTCGAAACACGCGGGTCTTCACCGCCCCCTCGGAACATCCGGAGATCTGCGCGATCTCGACGTAGGACAAACCCTGATAGCGGGACAGCAGAATGGCCTCGCGCTGCTCCGGGGTCAGCGCACCGAGCGCCTTCTGAATCCGCCGCTCGTTCTCGCGCCGCTCCAGATTCCGGTCGGGCGCATTCTCGGCCGGCGCCGGGAGTGTCACCAGCACATCCTCGCCCTCTTTCGCCTTGTTCTCGGCCTTTCTCAAGTAATCGCGGCACCAGTTTGCCGTGATCGAAAAAAGCCACGTCGACAACTTCGCGTCACCGTGAAACTGGTTCGCATGCCTGAGCATCTTGACAAAGACTTCCTGTGTCGCGTCTTCTGCGGCTTCGCTGTTCCTGAGGAACCGATAGGCGAAGTTGTAAATGCGACTGCTGTAGCGGTCGTAAATCTCCGAAGCCGGAGAGAAGTCGCCTCCCTGAACGACGCGCATAAGCTCCTGATCGCTCAGGTGCTTCATCTCCCGCTTCTCTGTTGGTTTCGACGACCGCATCTTGGAAAGGTTACGGATCGTTGACCGCAACAACCAGTCCGGCCGGTTCATTCGAAAGCCCAGCCCGCTCGGTCCAGGCAATGACCAGGGCAATGACGTCGAGCAGGGCCCAGAAGACTTCTGTATCGCCAAAATTGAACTCGAACATTCCGGCGGCGGCCAGCCCCACGGTCACGGCCACGCCGAGCTCGGCAAAACGGCTTTCGGGGCCGTCCCAGGCGCGGGCGCACTCCCGGAGGAACAGGCCGGCCAATAGCAGGTAGGCGGCCACGGCAAGCACGCCACGCTCGGCCCAGAGCTGCACGATGTTGTTGTGCAGATGCGGGATGCGGAACCGCGGAGCGTCGTGGCGACGGTACAGCGGGTAGATCTCCTTCACGTTGGCAGGCCCGACGCCCAGCAGCGGGTAGTCCTTGATCATCTCTACGCCCGCCTGCACCATCCTGATTCGATCGAGATTCGACGACTGCCGCGTGTCGAACGACGAAACGACCCGGCTGAACAGCGGCATCGGCATGAAGGTCACGACGAAAACGACAAGCGGCGCAGCGAAGGCCAGCGCGCGCGGGCGCTTGAGCAGCAGCAGGACCGCTGTCCCTACGATCCAGCCGAGCCAGACGCTGCGGGTGAACGTCAGCAGCAGCGCCAGCGTCACCACCGCCGTCCCGCCGAGAAGCCACGGATTCGAGATGTCGTGCAGCCAGAGCACGAGAAAGACGAGCGCGGCCGGCAGCAACAATCCCGACAAGGTCATCACATGCGCCGTCGGACCGGTGATGCGATGCTCGAGCTCTCGCTGGCCGAGGACGATGAACTGAAACAGGCCGAAGCTGGCCGCAAAGGCGCCGAAGACGAGGAACGCGCGCAGAGCGAGCGCGCGGCTGCGTGGCACCTGACGAAACAGCGTCAGAGCCACCGGAAAGAGGAGCATCTTCAGCCAAAGCGCGTTCTCGCCGAACGAATGAATCGCGCGCGAGGCGGCCAGCGCGGAAGCGGTCGAGGCAATCCCGTACGCGATCAGCGGAACGTAGAGAATGTGAAACGTCACGTGGGTCTGGCGCCGGTAGAGCGCCCAGAGGAACGCCATCAGCGCGAAGGCGACGAAACATTCGGACGAGGCGACCCATCCAGCGCACAGGAGATGGCAGAGGTAGAAAACGATTGCCAGCGCGACAGCCGTGGGAGTGTTTTCAGGAAGGGAAAGGCGTCGCGCGAGCCACACGGGAGGCAATCACGCTTCTTCGAACGCTTCGTCGACGAGCATGACCGGAATGTCGCTCACAATCGGGTAGACGCGATGACACTTCACGCACTGCAGTCCCTGCTCGACCACCGGCTCCTCGCCACGGAACTTGTCGCGGAACTTGTCGCGCATGGCCGCGCGACGGCTTTCGGAGAGACTCACCGGCTTGACCTCTTCCTTGCAGAGAGGACAGGCGAGGATTTCCAGAAGCTCGGTGTCGATGGCCATCGCGGTCGAAGTGTAGCAGATGGTTCCCGGTTGCCGGTCACCTGTTCCCGGGAAGCGGGAACTGGGAATCACGCTACGATGAGCTCCGAATGAAGGTCCTCCACCTCGCTGCCGGCAACCGCTGGACCGGCGCGGCGGCGCCGGCGTTCGCCGAGGTGGCCGCGCTGCGGGCGGCGGGCGTCGATGCGCACTACGCCTATGTCGGCGGCTACAAGCTGGAGGCCAAGATCGGCCACTACGACTTCACCCATCCGATCATTCCGAAGGCGCAGAATCCGCTGTCGTTCGCCGGCGCGGTGCGCTCGGTCAACCGGCTGCTCGAGGATCACGGATTCGACATCGTCCACACGCACCTCACGTACGATCACTGGCTGGCGCGCCTCGCCTTGCGTGGTTGGTCCGCTCGGATGGCGCGCACGTTTCACACGCGTCGCGTGATCCGATCCGATCCTTTCACCAGGTCGCTGATCGCGAAATCGCGCCTGATCTTCGTGGTCAACGACGCGCTGCGCGACGCGCCGGCGATCCGCCAGCGCGCGCCGATCTTCACTCCCCCTCCGCTCGATGCGTCACAGTTCTATCCGGACGGGGCAAACGTCCGCCGCCAATACGGAATCGCCCACGACGCTCTGCTGCTCGCCGCAATCGGGAAACTGTCGAAGGGGCGAGGCTTCGAACTGGTGCTGCACACGTTCGCCGCGCTGCGGAGACGGATCGGAAACGCGCGTCTGATGATCATCGGTCATGGCGAGCATCGCCCGGCTCTGGAGTCGCTCGCCCGCGAGCTGGGCATCAGCGAATCGATTACCTGGGCCGGATATCACGAGGACGACCTCGCGGACCATTACCGTGCCGCCGATTTTCTTCTGTTCGCGGCAAAAGGCTCGGACGAAGGACATCGCGCGGTCATCGAGGCCATGGCCTGCGGCGCGCTGCCGGTCACGGTGCCGCTCGAAGGGATGGGTGCGCTGCTTGGCGATCTGAGCGAGCCGCTAACAGCCGCGGCTGCGGCGGAATCGCTGGCGGCAAAAGTTGTTGAAAGGGTTGATGATGGTCCGCAGTTCCGATCGAAGGCAATCGATCGTGCGATGGAATTCTCGTTCGGCCGTGCTGCTGAGCGTTTGATCGCAGCGTATTCGACTGTTTTGTAGCCTGCGTCACATGACCTTCCCCCGATAGGAGCACAATCAGAAGAGTCCCTGCCGATGCCGGAGTTCAATCTCGTCGCAATCATCACCGCATCCGCCCAGACGCTCGTCGCCGGCGTCATGGCGGTCCTGCTCTTCGGCTTCTTCCGTCAGTACCGGAAGGACTATCTGTGGCACTGGACGCTGAGCTGGATCGCTCTCGCTGCATATGACGCCATCTCGGCCCTCGGTATCGGGCTCGGCGTGCACGAACACATTCCCTCCATCCATCCTGTGCGGCTGGCAACGGCCATCACGTCCGGGATTTTCGGCTATGTCCATATCGCCTGGCTGCTGTTCGGAATTTACGAGCTGTTGCGGCGG
>JBGPFD010000010.1:0-30482 GCA_041483175.1 Thermoanaerobaculia bacterium
ATTCGCCCGGAACCCGCTGCTGGTCTGGGAATGGTACGAGCAGCGCCGATCGCTGGTCCGCAACGCCGAACCGAACGCCGCGCACCGCGCGATTGCGGCACTGCTTGACGCACGGGTGGTAACGCAAAACGTCGACGGCCTGCATCATCGCGCTGGCTCTCGCGACGTGCTCGAACTGCACGGGAACCTTTTCCGCACACGTTGTGTTCGCGAGCAGACCACGCGCGCGTCGCGGGATCCCTTTGATGTGCTCCCGCCGCATTGCGCGTGCGGCGCGCTCCTGCGGCCGGACATAGTTTGGTTCGGCGAGATGCTCCCGGAAGGCGCTCTTGAGCGGGCCGAACGCGCCGTTCGCGACGCCGAACTTCTCCTGGTCATCGGAACCTCGGGGCTGGTCTGGCCCGCCGCCGGCCTGGTTTCGATGCATCGCGGTTTGTCGATCGAGATCAACCCGAAGCCGAGCGCCATCAGCTCCGCCTGCACCATCGCGCTCGCCGCAACCGCGGTCGACGCGACGCCGCCGCTCGTGGAAACGATTCTGGAGAGTGCGCGTGCATGAAGTGATCGCCGACCTCCCTCTCGACGACCGCCCGCGCGAGAAGCTGCGCAAGCACGGCTCGGAAACGCTTTCCGACGCGGAGCTGATCGCACTGCTGCTCGGCTCCGGCACGCGCAGCAAGAATGCCATCCAGCTCGCGCGCGAGCTTCTCGGCGACGGTCTTTCCGGGCTCGCCGGATCGAGTACCGAGGCCATGGGCCGGATCCACGGCGTCGGTGTCGCGAAAGCGACGCGCATCGCGGCCGCGTTCGAGATCGCCCGCCGCCTGGCCGCCGCGGATGCGGGCGACGGCGCGCGCTACGAAGAACAGATCCTCGCTCACGCGCTGATCAGCCGCTACGCACACGAGCCGCAGGAACACCTCGGCGCCGTGCTGCTCGACTCGCGACAGCGCCTGCTCCGTCAATGCGAAGTGTACGTCGGCACCGTCTCGCGCTCGCTCGTGTCGACGCGCGACGTCGTTCGTCTGGCGCTCGAAGCGAACGCCGCCGGTGTCGTGCTCTTTCACAACCACCCGTCAGGTGATCCCTCGCCGTCCGCCGAGGATCTGAGCTTCACGCGGCGCGCGCAGCAGTCATTGGCCCTGGTCGACGTCGAGCTGGTCGACCATCTGATCGTCGGTGCGCAGCGGTATTGTTCGATGCGGGGGAAGGGACTGCTGTGAGCTACCATCTTTTCGCATGCTCACCACGATCAGCTTCTATCGCGTCGACGATCAGGGGCGGCTCTACATCTCACCCGCAATTCGCGAGTGGTCTCCTGTCGCCGAGCTCGGAATCGACACCGTCATCGATCTCGATGCCGGTCTGGACGAATGCATTCCAACGACGCCCGAGGGATGCCTCTACATTTACTTTCCCATTTACGACGAGAACCTTCCCGATCTGACGCGGCTCGACGCGATCGGCACGCTCGGCGCGCAGCTCGTTCGCGGAGGGCACCGCGTGCTGTCGCACTGCGGGCTGGGATTCAATCGATCGGCGCTCATCGCGGGCGTGATCCTCAACAAGCTTGGCCTGAGCGGACCCGACGCCGTGCGGCGGCTGCGCGAGCGGCGGCCTGGCGCATTGTTCAACGAGGTCTTCGCGAATTACCTGGAGTCGCTGTAAGAAGGCGGCGGCGAGGCACCGCACTCCGAAGGCCTATCGGGCCACGAGCGCCGGCTTGCGCGCGGTGGCGACCCGCTCCGCGTAAACCGGTGTGAACCAGCCGTAGCGGTCGGGAATCTCGCCGCCGATATAGGCGAAGAATTCTTTCTGAATTCGCTCGGTCACCGGGCCGCGACGGCCGTTGCCGACCGGAATCCGATCGATACTGCGGACCGGAGTGACCTCCACGGCGGTTCCGGAGAAGAACACCTCATCTGCCACGTACAGCATCTCGCGCGGAATCAGCCCTTCCACGACCTCGAAGCCCATGTCGCGCGCGACGCGGATCACGCTGGTGCGCGTAATTCCTGCGAGGATCGAGGCGCCGAGCGGCGGCGTGAAGATCCTGCCATCCCGCACGACGAAGACGTTCTCTCCCGATCCCTCACTGACGTAGCCGTTCACGTCGAGCGCGATCCCCTCGGCGTATCCGTCAACCGCCGCCTCCTGCCGGATCAGAATCGAGTTCATGTAGTTTCCGGTCGCCTTGGCCAGCGCCGGGAACGTATTCGGAGCCATCCGGTTCCAGGACGAGACGCGCACATCGACGCCCTGCTCGATCGCCTCCGGACCGAGGTACTTGCCCCATTTCCAGGCGGCAATGACGATATCCACCGGGCAGCGGGAAGGATCGACGCCCAGCGAGTAAAAGCCGCGATAGACGACCGGACGGATGTAGCAGTCCTGAAACTCATTGGCCGCCACCGTATCGACGCATGCCTTGCGGAACTCCTCGGTCGAAATCGGGATCTCCATCCGGTAGATTCGGCAACTGTCGTACAGACGGCGCATGTGCTCGTCGAGCCGGAAAATCGCCGGACCCTGGTTTTTCGTGTTGTAACAGCGGATGCCTTCGAATAGGCCGGACCCGTAGTGAATCGCGTGGGTCAGCACGTGGACCTTCGCGTCGGCAAAATCGACGAGCCGGCCGTTCATCCAGATCTTTTTGACTTCTTCGAACGGCATCAGAAGGCCTCCTGCTTCGTTAGGTGCAACTGTCGGGCATCTTCGAGCCGGAGCTGAGGACGACCCGAGTATAGGTGCCGCTGATTGATCGAGTCAATGCTATAAACCTGCCACCAAACCGAGTCCTGAGTCCTGAGTGCTGCGTCCTGAGTACAGCTCCCACATTCCCCCGCTCACCACTCAGGACGCAGCACTCAGGACTTCTTCATGAGCCTCCAGGGCAAAACAGCAGTGATCACGGGCGCTTCTTCGGGGATTGGCCGGGCGGCGGCCCTCGAATTCGCCCGGCGCGGAGCGAACGTGGTGCTCGCGGCCCGGCGCGGGGATCTGCTCGAGGAGGTGGCCGCCCTCTGCCGCGAACGGGCCGTGGAGTGCACAACTGCCGTTGCAGATGTTTCCAAACGCGAGGAGTGCACGCGGCTGATCGAGAAGGCAGGACGCGTTGACATTTTGGTGAACAATGCAGGATTCGCGATGTTCGACGCGATCGAAGATGCGAATCCCGACGATCTGCAGCAGATGATGCAGACGAACTTTTTCGGCGCCCTCTGGTGCACGCAGGCGGCCCTTCCGGCGATGCTGGCGCGCGGAGACGGAATAATCGTCAACGTCGCCTCGATCGCCGGCCTGATGGGCTACGCGAGGATGGGCGGCTATTGTGCAACGAAGTTCGCCATGGTCGGATTTTCGGAGGCGCTGCGCAATGAGGTGATCGGCCGCGGCGTGCGGGTGGCGATGGTCTGCCCCGGCACGACCGAGACGCACTTTTTTCAGAAGGCCGAGCGAGGCAAAATGCCGGCGGCATCGCGTCTGATTCTGGCCATCAGGCCGGAGCGCGTGGCGCGGGCCATTTGCGACTCGGCGGAAGATGGGCGTTACCGACGCATACTTCCGTTCACCGCGGCGATGTACACGCACCTGAAAGAGCTGTTTCCGCGAACCGCGCACTTCTTCATGCGGCGTGTCTCGGCGCTGTTGGAGAAGCGCTGATGCGCCGTTACACCCCGGTCACCACCGCGCTGCTGATCATCATCACGATCGTATTCGGCTACGAAGTGTGGACGCGCGCATTTTTCAGCGACGAGGAAATGGTCCGCCTCGGCGCCATCGTTCCCGGGCTTCTCGAGCGGCACGAATACTGGCGCCTGATCGCTGCGATGTTTCTCCACGGCAGCTGGCTGCATTGGGCGTTCAACTGCTGGGCGCTTCTCCAGCTCGGAACGTTGTATGAGGCGCTTTTCGGATCCGTGCGATTCACGATCGTCTATTTCGTCAGCGGGATCTGCGCGTCCGCCGCCAGTTCACTCTACCAGCACGGCCCGGCAGTCGGTGCGAGCGGCGCGATCTTCGGCATCCTCGGCGCGTTCATCTTCTCCATAAGCCGCTCGCCGCGCTACCGGCATCAGCCGTGGACGCGCAACCTGATCGGGCAGCTGGTCTTCTGGATCGTGGTCAACATCGTGATCGGATTCTCGGTAGCCTTCATCGACAACGTCGCACACCTCGCCGGCCTGACTGTCGGACTGCTTCTCGGCTTCCTTCCGCACAACGAGCCGCCGCCACCTCCGGGGGAGATGGTGATCGACGTGCCGTCAGGCCCGCCGCAGAATCAGCCGTAGGTCCTGAGGCGCGAAGAGCCGCTCGTTGATGACTTCGATGAGCCGGCGCAGCGAGGGCGGATCGTCCGCGGATGTGGCGATCGCATTTCCCTCCGGCAGCGGATGAATGGCGCCGATTTCCTCGATCGAAAATCCATGCTCGCGCGCCAGCAGGCTGAGTGCCGCGGGATGCCGCGGCGCGAGATGGGTCGGATCCCGCCAGAAGTCGGACGCGCTGACGCCGATGGACTCCGCGTTCGGCGTCTCGATCATCAGCAGCCCGCCGGGATGAAGCACGCGCGCCGCCTGCGCAAAGAGGGCGAAGAGATGTTCGACCGGCAGGTGCTCGACGACATGCATGGCCAGCACGCTGCCGACCGATCCATGCTTGATTCCTTCGAAGCACTCCGGGATTCCGGCGAGCGTCGCCTCCAGGCCACGTTTCTGGAGATCGGCCACCGAGCGTTCGTTGATGTCGAAGCCGTGCGCCTCGATGCCGGCCTTGCGGCAGGCCTCCAGGAACTCTCCGCGCCCGCAGCCGATGTCGAGCACAGGCTGGTTGTCTTTGGCGCGTTCGACGTACGCGTCGACGTCGACCGGGCCGCGAAGGGCGTCCTCGAGCCGCCGATAGAGGAAATCGGTTATCGGTTGCCGGCTGTCGGCTGTCAGAACCGGCGTGGTGATGTCGCCCAACCGGGCGGCGACGGTTTCGATCTTCTGATCGAGCGCGGCGATGAGCGCGTCATTCCGTTTGGCGGCGACGGGAATCAGATCGCGAATGCGGGCGATCTCCGTCGCCAGCGCCTCGTCGGACTGGCGGACGTCGATCTGCACCGCGACGAGATCGCGCTTCAGATCGTCGCGTAACGCGCTGATCTCTGCCCGAACGTCGCGGATCAGATCGAGAACGGCGAGGTTGTAGTCCCGCTGCCGCTCCGTGTCGGGCGCCAGAACGCGGCGGAAGACCCGGCGTACGACTCGCAACAGCCATTCGTGCACGGAGCTCCGCGGCCGGTAGCGGGCGTCCGACTCCCATACCTCGCGCCACGCTTCGGCGCCGGACGGTGGGGAGTCGACGAAACGATCGTTCACTGCTGTGGCGCCGTCTCTTCGAATTTCTCCACGCCGAGGGGCACGACTTCCACCTGGATCTGCGCGGAGACGTCGTGATGCAGGCGCACCTCAATGTCATGCGTGCCGAGACTCTTGATCGGACGCGCCAGCTCGATGCGGCGCTTGTCGACCTCGAGGCCCTTCGCCTGGAGCGCATCGGCGATCTCGTTGGCAGTGACGGAACCGAAGAGCTGTCCGTTTTCCCCGACGCGCTTGTGCACCACCACCTTGGCCCCTTTGACCGCCTCGGCCGCCTTCGTTGCAACTTCCTTTTCCTTCTGCGCGAGCAGGGCCCATTTCTTCCGCTCCTGCTCGATCGATTTCAGATTGCCGGGCGTGGCCTCGCGCGCCAGGTTCTTTGGAAGAAGGTAGTTGCGCGCGTAGCCGTCCTTGACGTTGATGACGTCGCCGCGCGTTCCCAGCCCACGGATTTCGTCAATCAGAATGACTTTCATCGGAGTGATCCTTTCGGTTGTACTTTCGAAAATCGAAGAACGAGTCGAACAGCCCGGCGACGCTCAGCAGCAACGGACCGATCCCGGTCAGCGTCAGCAGCCCGAGAATCACATAGGCGAAGACCATGCCGAAGAATCCGGCGCCCGCTGCCGCGAGAAACGCGCGGAAGATTGCCAGTCCCTGAAGGAGATAGAGAAACGTGACCAGCGCGAGAACGTTCGCGCCGATCCGCTGCATCAGTCCCGAGGCCAGCGGCGACAGACCGCCGACGACGAAGGCGAACAGCAGCCACTCCGGGAGCGACAGATTGCGAAAGAGGTACGGCTGCGATGCCGGCGGGCTGCGGCGCTCGACGACATCGCGCCACGCGCGCAGCCGCCCGAAGAGGATGATGCTCAGCACGAACACCAGCGCCACATCGATCAGCAGAAATGCCGGGAGGCAGTACACGCCGATCTCCATCCATTTGCGGAGGAAGGTAACCGCATCGGAAGGAATGCCGGCGTGCTGATACGTGGTCACCAGCTTTGCGGCGGTGGCACGCGCGCTCACGACCTGATCGGCGAACGGCGAGAAGCCGGTGATCTGGCGCATGGAGGTTTCCGTCGCCGCCAGTCCGATCACGCTGAACACGATCGCGGTGAGAAGAATGCGGCCGAACGACTCGGTGCGCTCAACCATCGCCGTCACGGCCATGGCCGGCAGTCCGACGCCAAGGATCAGCGCGACCAGATAGGCCAGGCTCATGTGCGCTTCGGCCAGGGTAGTCTGCGGCGCATTGGCTCCGGCGACGACCAGGATGCCGGCCAGCGCCGAGCCGGCGATCAGCGCGGCCCATGATGTCCGCCGTCCATGGCGGACCGTGGAGTAGAAGAGCGCGGCGGGGATGAAGACGAACAACGGCGACACGAGCATCACGGCGACCAGGATCGCGTATCCCGCGACATAGCGCAGCGATCGCCCGAAGGAGATCGCCGCCGTCGTACCGTGCAGTGGCGTGTCGGTCATTCCTCAGTCCGTGGCGAACGGCAACAGCGCGCAGATGCGCGCCCGCTTGATCGCACTCTGCAGTTTGCGCTGGTGCAGCGCGCAGGTTCCGGAAATGCGCCGCGGCAGGATCTTTCCCCGCTCGGGGATGAACTGCTGCAGCGTCTTCACGTCCTTGAAGTCGATGTATTCGATTTTCTCGACGCAGAACTTGCAGACGCGTTTGCGCCGGTAGAAGAACTTCTTCTTGCCTCCCTGCTGCGCGCCGGCGCGCTCGCCGCCGCCGCCGGGACCACTTCGTCGCGGTTGAATGGCCATTTCGCTCCTCCTCACTCAGCCGGCGTTTCCACTGCCGGCACCTCAGGCGCTGCCGGCTCGGCGGGGGCAGTGAATGCCGGGGCCGGGCGGATGCGCTCTTTCTTCGGATTGCGTTTCGCCAGCTTCTCGGCCCGCTTGTGGTCGAGATCCGTGCGCACGATCATGTGCCGCAGAACGTTCTCCGCGTTCCTCATGCGGCGATCCAGCTCGGAGAGCGAGCTGTCGCTTTCGAAGACGAACAGGTGGTAATTGCCTTCGTTGAACTTGTGGATGGAATATGCGAGGCGTCGGCGGCCCCACGCTTCTTCGTGCGTGAGCTTTGCGCCGGTCCCCTCGGCGACGCGCTTGAAGTCGGTGATCAGCGACGTCGCCTCTTCCTCCGCGACTTGCGGGGAAAGAATGAACAGGACTTCGTAAGTCCTCATAGGTCCTCCTTCTGGCCTAGCGGGGCCCCGACCTGGCGGGGCCCAAGGAAGCTGGCAGATTGTCAAAAGAATTGCCGGTTACCGATTGCCGGTTCCCATGCTGGCAATCGGGAACTAGGAACTAGGAACCATTATTTCACGGCAGCTTCAACAGCGGAGCGACCCCCCCCGAATCGCGGTAGAATGGATCTTCCGATTGTGATCCGTTCCGAGGAACGTGCTGATGGTGGTGGTCCTGTCGTTATGGACCGCACCAAGCCCGGTCTGCCAATCAAGAAAGGGCGCGCTGGAGCGATGACCCATGAAGCATCATGGAGCAACGACCGTGTTTGTAGCGCTCAACACTCTCAACGGCTCGGTTCTCGCGACCTGCACGGCGACATCGCCACAGCGAATGGCTGAAGTTCCTTCGGCTCATCGACCGAAGCGTCGAAGACACGAAAGAGATCCATATCATCGCGAACAACTACCCCAGTCACAAGCATCCGGCGGTCCGGCGTCGGCAGCGCAGAGTGCTGACGATCACGGCCAAAGGCGACGACCTTGGGTTGAAAGCGTGGTCCCCTGAGATCGTGCTGTCGGACGATGCTGTCGACCATGCTGAGAACGCGCGACAGATGGCGACGGAGATGACGCGAGTACTGGCTCCTTCCGGAGTGATGTACTTCACAGTGAATGTCCATCACGGCATCTACGCGATCGCGTTCGCAATGCACGCAGCGTGGGACTCGATCGGACTGCATTTCGAGATCGGCCGGTTCGCTGATCACACCACGTACCTCACGCCGGCGCCGGCCAAAAGGCTGTTTCGATCTCTCCCCTGAGAACCATGGCTGAGACGGTGCACATCTTGGAGGCAAAGGCTGCGGGGCGCAGTCAACGCTGGCACCTCGGCGACTGGCTGAAACAGCTTTCTTACGGAGTGATCGCCATGCGCGACGCTTGATCACGAATGCTGCGCGTCATTCTCTACGCCTCCGGCAGCCCCCTCTCCCTGGCGGCGTTGGACGCTTTGCACGGAGTGGCCAGGGTCGTCGCGGTTGTGATGCCGGCGTCACGGTACTTCCTGCAGAGGCTCCGGCTCCGACGATGGACCGACGAGTTTCGTGAGCGGGCAACTCAACTCGGAATCTCACTCGTGAACCAGGGAACCGACTCTGAATTCAGTGAGCCGGTGGACTTGATCTGCGTGGCAGCCTACCCGCGGTTGCTCCATCGCAGCACATTCGCGCGCGCCCGCGTGGGAGCGGTGAACATCCACGCATCGTTACTCCCCCGGCACCGAGGACCCGACCCTCTCTTCTGGACCTACTTTCATGACGATCGTGAAGCAGGTGTTACGGTTCACTGGATCGCCGACGGTGTCGACGATGGCGACGTCATCGAGCAGAGGCGGATTGAGGTCGAACGTGGCCTTGCCGGTCTCGAGCTTTATTATCGCCTCGCGCACCTTGGCGGCGGTCTTCTCGCACACGCGATCTGCCAGATCGAGAGTGGCACGGCGTCGCGGACGCCTCAGGATGAATCGCTGGCAACGCACGAACCGTCGCCGTCCAGGCTCACCTGGCGGATCGAGTACGACACTTGGTCCGCCGAGCGGCTGTGGCACTTCCTCCGTGGCGTCGAGCATCGGGACACGTTTACGCTGCCGGATGGCGACCGCCGGCCGCACGTCATCGGCGCTGTGCGAGACTTTCAGATCCGTCCGCACTCAATCCCGGCCGGTACGATCACCGATCAGGAGGCATTTACTGCAGATGGATCGGTGCGCTGGTCGCGCGCGCCCTTGCGACGACGGGTCCTGCAGTTTCTGCGACCCAGTCCCAGTCGAGGTAAACGAGCAGCAGTGGAGCGCTCAGAAAATAGATCCCCAGAGCCTTCATGATTCCGATGTGACCGATGAAGGCGATCGGCACCAGAATCTTGGCAGCGGTTCGCGAGAAGAGGACAAGCGGAAACAGGAGTTCCAACGCCAGCGTGCCGACGCCGATGATCCAACAAACGCTGCGGTGCGCGATCAACCACGGGGCCCACGGACTGTCAACCGGCCACGTCGTGAAGACCATCGCCGTTGCCTGCATATTGTCGGCGGTCACCCAACTCCAGCCGGCGTCATAGAGTTTCGAGAGCCCGGCGAAGAAGTACGTCAGCGAGAACAGGAGCTGAATGGCGGCCACCGGCCAACGGCACTCCTCAGAGGGCGGGTCGCCGAGCCGCGGTTGTTTTGCAAACGAGAAGATCAGCAGACCCTGCACGGACTGTGTCAAGCCACGAAACCCGATCAGGAACGCTCCTGAAAGGATGTTCTCCATCGCCGCGAAGTGATAGAGCAGCAGTCCCGAGATGAATGACCACATCCTGTGGCCCTGGAAGATCACCAACAGAAGCGAAAGCAGCAAGAGCGCCCACAACGTCCATTCCAGCACAACGGATCGGGTGAGCAGAAAGAACCGCACCCGCAACGATGCCGGGATGTCAACCCAGAATGCCTCAGGCCACGCCACCAACTGAGGTAGGTAAGGCCGGGAGAGGACGATCCACAGAGCCTCGAGCGCCAATAGGAATCGAACAGCAATCGGCCCAAGAGGTGACCCCGGCCGGAACCAGAAGCGATTCCACTCGGCGATCAGCCAATTCATCGCAGCGACTCTCCGACGAGCGTCCGCTTCACGAGGTTCGGGTCGCGGTATCGCTCAGAGGCGCGCCACTCCATCCGATAGACACGCAGCCCGCGTATCGTTCCCCCATACCGCGGAGGTCGCACATAGAGCCACCAATCGGGTAGCGCCAACGGACCGAGCACTCGCTGCCAGCCAATCCGTTCACCGCGAGAAAGCTGCTGTATGCCTTCGGCTGCCCGGTCGCGGAGGAAGGCAAGGGCCTGTTCCTTCTGGGTCGCGTCGAGATGGGGATAGTGAAGACGAAACCACAGATCGAGCCCCAGCTGAAAAATCGGTGACCAGACGTAGGGATCGATCGGCACCTCCCGGCCCTCTTGCGTCACTCCGTAGTAATCCAATCGGGCGTTGATGGCGTTGACGTCGTAGATATTGGGCACCAGAGGGTATGTGGGAAACGGCCACGAGTCGCGTTGCGTCACACCCACCGCTGCGTTGAGAGCCACCAAGTACAGCAGCAGCGCTTGAATGGCCCGGCGGCGCTGAGGACCGGCCGCTCGAGCCGCTCGCATCCCGAGGATCAGGAAGGCGAGGAAGACGATCAGTTTGACGACGTTTGCGATGACGGACCTCGCCGAGCACACATCACCAGGCAATATGTGTCCTCGATCTCCTGGACGACCTGGAAACCCCCTCCCCGCAGCGCGTCGAAGATGCGCCCTTTGCCGAGAACTGAACCGATACCGTCGCCGCCCAGCGATCGGGCCACCGGAATGCAGTAGAGAAGCGAAAGCGACGCGGAGTAACGCCCAAGGGGATCGATCACATCGCGGACAGAGTCGGCCAGACGCGGCTCGCACACCAGCCACGCCCCGTTGCGCTTGATGTTCGCTCCCACTGCCCGGACGAACGCCCCGGGGTCGGGCATGTCATGCAAGGCGTTACAACAGGTCACCAGATCGAATGTGCCGCCCAGGGCAGCAGCATCCCCAACTTCGAACCGGACATTGGATAACCCGCCTGCATTCTGCCGCGCCTGTTCGATCAAGGAAGGATTCACATCGATGCCGACAAACTGTGAAGCCGGATATTGACGCGCCAGGATCAAGGCGGCCGCACCATTCCCGCAGGCGACATCGGCCACGCGGATTCCCTTGCGAAGTTCGCCAGCCAGCCCGGCAGCGGATATCCACCCATCAAGCCGGCGACGATAGATGGTCGACGAGAAGTCGCCGAGAGCCTGGTGGAACTTCGGGCTGTAGCTGCTTCCGGTGACGCCTTCTCCCCCACGAAACGCGTGGATGACCTCGTCCAGGGAGGGATGCAACGCCAGCATGGCCTCGTAAGCGGCGATCACATTCACGGAGGGATCATCGGAAGCGAGAATGGCCGCATGGACTTCCGGAAGGACGAAGCGCCCGTCGTCGCGCAATTCAACGTAGCCCCCGGCGACCTGATTGATCAGCCATTCACGTACGTATCTCTCGGATGTTGCGGTGCGTGCAGCCAGTTCCTCGGAGGTCAACCCCCCGGCATTCGACATGGCGCGGTAAAGACCTAGGCGGCTGCCGATGATGACCAGCAGCGCGCTTTGTGCAGCAGCCAGGTCATACAGAGCGCGCGAAAGAAACTGTTGCAGCTGCGGCTGCGAAGCGGTCATTCGTGTTCCGACACGCCCAGAACGGTCCGGCTCTCGCGGCGGCGGCGCCCCCGGAAAGGAAAGAACAGCTGCCCGAGGAATGACGCCGGCACGACCGGCTCATCGAGCCCGTAGCGCGGAGGCCTCGCCGCGGAAAGCGCTGTTCCGAACAGGAAATCCCACGCGCTGAACAGAAGGCCGAAGTTGCGTAGGAAATGCTCCGGCTGCGTTGAATGATGCACATTGTGAAATCGCGAGCTGACCAGAATTCGATCCAGCGGTCCAAAACTCCATCCGGTGTCGGAGTGTTGAATGGACTGATAGATGGTCATCAGCGCTGTCAGCCACAGCCAGCTCTGCGGCGGCACGCCGATCGCGAGTCCGATACCGAAGCGGATCAGATTGTTGAACAGCTCGTCGACAAAGTGGAAGCGATAGCTGGTCAGCAAAGTCATCGTGGTCTGGGAATGATGAATGCTGTGAAACCGCCAGAGAAAGGCCGAAGTGTGCATCCAGCGATGCTTCCAGTATTCGCAGAAATCTGCCACCACCATGAACAGCACGATCTGGACAAACGCCGGAAGCGGAGCGAACAGCGCCAGCCCGTGAAAGCCGAGGCCCTCCACAACGAACTCGAAGAGGCGTGAGATCGGGTACCACAACAACGCGAAGAACCCACCAATGTAGAAAACCGCGTACGCGAGGTCCGTCATCACCGGCCAGCTGAAATAGCGCCGCCAATCTCTTCCCTGCTTCCACTCGACGATCATGAACACCACCGTGCACAGCACGAGCGTGGTGAGCGTGACTACGAAGGCAGCGGAGAACCATCGATGAACGAACGTGGACGCTATTCGCACCGTCGGCCCGCTCACTTCCGGATCCTTTCGCTCATTGCGCTCCAGTTCACGAACAGCAGGAGAACCGGCAACTCCTGAAAAACGATGTGGAACATGACGGCATTCGCCAGATGAAACATGATGGCCAACGGAATGAACACTATTCTAGATCGCCGCCAGACCATGGTCACTGGAAACAGAAGCTCGAAGAGGATCCCCGCCCACCCCAACGCTTCCGGGACTCCAGGGATCGAGGCCAGTTGATAGCCGATCGGATGCGGGGACGGCTGGTAGGTCTGTTCGAGCAGAAGAAGCCATCGCCGCATGTTGTCGTGGCTCATCCACTGCACGCCGCTGGTGATCAACTTCGAATAGCCGGCAAAGAAGTAGATCTCGACCACGATCCATTGCACGAGCAGGAGCGGCCAGCGAGGGAGGCTCTCCAATATCCGGAAACGGGCTCGGTCGATCTCCGGAAAAAACGCCAGGATCAGCAGTCCCAGCGCTGGAATGGTCAGACCGCGCAAGTAGGGGTTGGTGGTCCACATCAACGTCTCGAATGGCTGGAAGTGATAGAGGAACAAGCCGCCCATGAATGCAGTGACGCGTGGGCGATACCCGAGAGTTACGCAGATCAGCGAAAGGTGAAGAAGGGCATACAGCGACCGTTCGACTGCAATCGGAAAGACGATCGCAAATCTCAGCCGCACGCCGAGCGTGGCGAATTCAAGCATCTCTGGAGGAAACTCCAGGACGGCTGGCAGGTCGCGGCGCGACAGAACGATCCACAGGGCCGTCAGGGCGAGGATGATCCGGGCCACGGCGATGTTCCGCGCCGGTTCCGGAGCAAACCAATACCCGTCCCACCGCTGCCGCCACTCAACGCTCATTGAATTGATCGACGACCTCGCGCTGCTGAGCATGCGAATCGTGCGCGAGCTCTTCGACATTCCACCTGATGCGCACCACCCGCACCCCTACGAAGGCCCGCGCAGCCGGAGCGTCGGTCCACGGCCTGGGCCTCAGAAAGTGATACGGAGCCGCCAGACCATCCAGAAGCCATTCATTCGGCGCTCGCCCGGTCGCCACCAATCGCCGCCGGGCTCTTTCCGCCCGACCGAGAACGCCATGGAGAAGGTCGGCTCTCCCGGCGGGAGAAAGCCGCTGAAAACCACCATTCATCCATGCCTGCACGTCTGCGTCTGACGTCGGCTCCCACATGCGGGCGTCGGCTGGGTGAATGTTGCCGGCGTCGTCGACGAACTCGAACACCAAGCCGCCGAACTGCGGCGGTGAGAGATGGTGAAATAGTGCCCAGGTGGTGAAGGGCCAGCTCTCGCGTTGAAAGAAGCCGGCCAGCAAGGTCACCGCAAGCGTGCAAGCGATGAATGCCGAGATGCGTTCTCTGGTTTTGCTTCGGGCAGCAACGATGCCGAGAGCCAAAAACACAAGAAACACCAGCAATCGGCCGAGCTGCAATACGTCGGGCACAGATCACGCCCACGCCGGCGGCGGATCAGTCAGATAAGGGCCCAGCGTCTTGCGCACCTGAGGATCGCGAAAGGCCCAGAAGAATCCATCCAGGTAGTAGTGGATGAAGACGATGGATATCGAACCGACCTCGAAGATCATGGCGCGCGAAAGACGCACTGCCGCGAAATAGACGGCCAGCGTTATCAGGCTCATGACGGTCAGACTTGCGATCAGCACCGGGATGCTCGCACTCATTGCCGCTAGCGGGCGCCGCATGTCTCTTCCCAGCGAACGCACGAATTTTCTGCGGTGCAGAAGCCAGACGATTCCGAGGTATTGAACGAAATGACCGGCCAGCATGCCCAGCGTGGCCAGCGCCGGATCGGAGACCCACAGGTACGGATGGAACATCGCCACGCTGATTAGAATGAAAGCGATCTCGGCCAGCGTCGGTTTGTTCGTTCCGCTGCGGCTACGCCTCCACAGGTTGCCGACCAGAAGTGCGCTGCTGATCACACCGGCTGCCGCGAAGGCGGTCCATGCCGCACGCGGAAGCCAGGGACCTGCAATCGCCACCCAGCGGTAGAGAAGGGGGTACGTTTGAAGATTCCAGATCGTGAACCATAGATTGAGCGACAGAATGGCTGCGTTGGCCACATGCTTGTCGACAGGGTCGGGCCGCCCGCTGCGATGTCGATAGATCGAAAGAAGCCCGCTACTTTGCCGGGAAACGTGAATGGCCGTCCAGACGTAGATCACCGCGGAATAGAGCAGCACCAGCTTCATGGTAAACGCGACGATCGTGGCCGCCACGATCAGAATCGGACCTCCAAAGAAGACCAGCCAGCGGGCGATGTGGCGATCGCGGTATTCATCCCAGAAGTAGAAGGTGAACGTCGAGTAGTAATGCGGAAACCCGAGAAACATGGTCACTGCCACCGGCACTAGAGGAGACAGACGGGCACCGAAGATGACCAGGAAGCTCAGAATTGGGGAGAGGACAAAAAAGGAAAGATCAAAGAGCGGCGACTCGATCCAGGCGTTATTTCGCTTCCGCCGTGGAAACGTCGCGGGAATGGCCAATCCTGGCGCGGACATGGATCGGTCGATGGTATCCGAGTGATTGGAAGCGGTCAACGCAACCATCTGAAGATACGGGCCGTGGCGTTACGAGCGGACCCGAGGATGAAAATGCAACCTTGATACAGCCGCGGGCTCATGTTCAGCAGAATTGCCGCCCAGCGCGCAATCACGCCTCGCCTGCCTGATTCTGCATAGGACCTGGTCGCCTCTACCACACCGATGACAGCTGTCGATCTCACAGGCGGATCAGGAAGGAAGTGTGCGTCACCGCGCGTCACCAGCCACTGGCCATCGGCTGACTGCGCGATCAGGCGGTGAACCGCCAGCCGGCCTTGGTAGATGAATGCGATTACGGTACCCAATCCTGGAGGAGCCGGTCCGCAGACGAGGCGTACCGGCTCTCCCGGAGCGATCGTCGGAATCATGCTGACGCCGCCGAAGGTGACCTCGAACGATCGAAGCTCACGCTTCCAGGTGGCCGCCACCACCTGCAGGATTTCCCCGTCGAACTCGATCAGATGTCCCGATTCAAGCGAGGGCTCATTCGGGGTTTGCGAGCTCTCGCGCTGCTTCGATTTCTGCATCAGTGAAACCGGCCTCGCGGCGAAGCGCCTCCACCACGGGGTATGTGACGATGGCTTCTCCGGCAATTACGCGGAGAGCCTCGGTCGCCTGCGCCATGGCGCGAGCGACCGCGACGATCGCCCGCGGACCACTCAGCTCCACCAGTTTCTTCACCCACAGATTGCCGTAGCGGACGTGCTGCACTTCGTCGGCCAACTGCGTGTCGAACAGCTCGGCCAGATCGGAGTTTTCGCGGTTCCTTTTGATTTCCGTATCGATGGCATCCAGACCAGCGGCCTCGAAGCTGCGGTTCTGGACCGCCAGCCGTCCAATCAACGAATCGATCCTCAACAGGATGCGGTACTGAAAATTGATCACCGGATAGTCTCCAATCGCCCCACCCCGCGACTCGAGGCATCTACGAAAGGCCACCACGTGCCGCGACTCATCCCAGCACTGCCGGGCGATGGCCATCCGCAATTCCCAGGGCGCATCGGGGAAATCGACCAGATTGCGCGCCGACATCTCTAGGCCCTCGATCTCTTCGTTCATCTGCCGGTGGAGAAATTCGCGCGTGAGCTCCGGATGATCGACCGGAAAGTTCGCCAGATCGGCCCACACGTCGTGGACCTCGAAGCGTGCGTCGCGGGCCGGGGCCTCTCCGAAGAGGTCAGGGGAAAGTGTCATCGCGGGGGCTGCTCGGCCATGGCATCCGGGAGAAGCGTACGGAAACCGGCCTGCCTCAGGATCTCGTGGATCTCATCTTCGCTGAACTCCGCCAACTGCCGATCTTGGATGTTCACGGCCGGCACCCTCGAGGCGAAGTCGGCCAGCGGGACGCCAACCGCGTTGCGCTCCTCCGGCGTCGGGGCCAGCGCCCGATTGGCAAGCGCCAGGTAGCTGACCGCCGCGGCAATGCGCAACAGAACACGGCGGTCCGTCTCCGCCATTTTCTTGATCCAGCGGTTGGCAAATCGGACGTGCTGGATCTCGTCGGCCAGAATGGCTTCCAGGACATCGGCGGTCTCCCAGTCTCCAAAGTCGCGCCATTGCCGGATGTGGTCGCCGACCACATCCATCGCGCCAGCTTCGAAGGTCCTGTTCTGGGACGCCAGCCGCCCCGGAAGATTGTCGATCGCGCAGGTGACGGACCACTCGAATGTGGAGATCGGAAAATCGCCCGTGCGCCCGCCCATCTGCTCCAAGCGCCGGTTCAGCGCCGCGACGTGCCGCGATTCGTCCCAGCATTGCCGGGCCAGCTCCAGCCGTAACTCCCAAGGGGCATCAGGGAATTCAGCCAGACAGTCCGCCGCGATGTCCAGGCTGGTGATTTCATTGCTCATGTGGCGGTGCACCGACTCACGCCGACCGATTTCCGTGGCCGGGTCGTATTCATGCAGATCGTGATCGCGGCGGACGACCGTGAAGCAGTCGTCTCGAGCCGGCTCTTCGCGGAAGCGAACACCGTTATATTCAAAGTATCCGATGCGTTCCATCGCCGATCACCTCGCGGACAAGATCGGAACCATCTGCTCGTGCCGATGCCGTAGATCGCCGAGCTCCGCTGCGGCAATCTTGAGCCGGCGGCGCACTGCGTCGCCCTCCTGCCGCATACGCGTGACGTCCCTGCGAATGCGGTCGATGATCACCAGCGAGGGCTCGTCGAGCACATGATCGGTCTCGGCCAGATACGCGTCGTACGACTGATCGAGACCGGACAGAAGAATGTCATAGAGAGCATGCAGGCGATCGGCTGTGGGATCCAGGCGCGACACCTCGTCTAGCAGATCGACGTACGCTTTGGCCGGCGCCAGCGAATACTGCTCCCGCTGGCGTAATTCAAAGGTGCGTTTGCCGAGCGAATCGGCATGTTGGGCGAAGTCCCAGATGTGACGTCCAAACACGATCTTGACTTCCATTTCGGGGGTGGTCGGAGTCCAGCCTGCTGTGATTTCCATCAGGCGAACCGCGACATAGCGAAAATTGGCGATCTTTTGCGCGCGGTCAGCAACGGTCAGAGACATACGAGGCCAGGACCTCCTCGATCAACCCGGCAGTTTCGTCAGGATCTGCCGGCGAAAGATGAAAGATTGGCGTTGTGGAGCACAACTTTATCATCTGGAATATCCGGCGTGTAGAACCTGCGCCTGCCAGCGAGGTGGCCAGAGGTTGCAACATCGAAACTTCTTCATTGCCAGGTGCCTGCACGCGCTCGAGCGACGGGCGATCACCAAAGGGCTTCAGGAAAATGATGGTCCTCAATGGAACCGGTTGCGCCGGAGCCGAAACGAATTCCCTAATCCCCAACCGCATCACGCCGTCTTCATCCGGAGTGCGAAGACGTTGATTGACGATCGAGCGAACACGGGCGGCGGCAGGCCCCGGCTTGATGGACACCGGCCTGGCGAACGGCAGAATACGGCCGGTTGCCGGCTCGTAGATCGCGGTCTCGTCTCCGAGCACCTTGTGACCGCGCACGGAAAGGGCAAGGGCGGTCGTGGTCTTACCGCTTCCTTTCGGTCCGACCAGCAGCAGACCCCGTCCGTTCACCTCCACGGTCGCGGCGTGCAGAAAAATGACATCTTCGCGCTTTCGCAGAAGCCGGAGAAAAATCAGGTGCGACAAAATGCGCCGCCACCGCGGCACCTTCCGGAAAAGGCAGGTTTGGCCTTCAAAGATGAACAGCGGCTCGGGGTCATTTCCCAGCGAGATCATCGGACGCGCGCTGCTGGAGCGGGGATGCGCTCGAAGCGGAATGTCGGGGGATGCGAAGCTGAGGAGGAACGAGAGCGGATCGCGAAGCGTATCGTACTCGACGGTCATCTCTCCGAATTGATCCTGCCGTTCGGCGGTCACAGAAACCGACATGGCCATCGACGATGGTGGACCGTCAGCGGTACACCCGAAGAGAGACGCAAACTCAGTGAGTAGAAGAGGATCGTCGCAGTGAATCGTCAGATCGACGTCTGCGATACGAAAGCGATCGGAAGTAAGCTTTAGGGAAGCCGGCATAGAGCGTGTGGCGCGGAAGCGATGTGTGGCGCGAAAACGCCACACGCCCTCGATCGCCGGGTCAACTCATCAGCAGGCAGCCCACCAGGTCACCATCGCCTGGGTAATCTGAAACGTGTTGAGGATCTCGCGCTCCGTCATGACCTTCACTTGCGGAGTCTCGTATGACGGTCGATCCTTCTGGCTCGTTTCGGGGCGGACATTCTCTGTTTCTCGCATCAGTCTTCCTTCACTTTCTCCGCTCTACGCGGGCACTTCACTTCGCCGCGAAAGAAGCCCGAGTTGCTCGAGCTCTTCCACTGCAACTTTTACGTCTGTCTCCGCTCGACCGCGATCCACGTCGCTGAATTCACCTTCCAGGCTTTCGGCAATCTGAGTCATCGACCGGGCGCCATCGCAATGTCGCCAGACGAAGGCCATGGTGGGATTCAGCACGTAGAATTTCGACGATTCCGGATCAAAAAGCATCAGATCCTTCTGCAGGGGCGCTTCCTCAATACGCGGATTCCGTATCAGCATTATGCACCGTGGGGTCGAGGCAAACGGTTTGGATGCCGCAATACTAGGCGGTGCCGCCAGTTCCCGTCAAGAGTCCCCCTCCCGACGAACTCGGGCAAACGATGGGTTGTGGAGGGCGGCCGACATCCTCGCCAGCAGCGTGGGCATCGGAAAAGGCTCGGAAACCTCGGACAGACCCTCCCGGGTGGCGACCTCGATTGCCGAGATCATGGGGAGCACTTCATAGCCGTCATTACGAAGCGAAGCGACATTGCGCTGCACCGCGGGATGGTTCCACATGGCTTGATTCGTCACCGGGACAAAAAATACCGGGCACTCGGCGGCCAGAATCAACGCCGAGATCAGCTCGTCGGCGATTCCCCCCGCCACTTTGCCGAGGATGTTCACGGTTGCCGGATAGACGATGATCAGGTCAGCGGATAGCGACAACTCGATGTGGGGAACATAGATCCCCTCCGCCGCATCATCATTCTCCACGAACACGGGATGGCGGCTGGCCACTTCGACCGCGTATGTCGATGTCATTTTGGTGGCCGCGCGAGACAGAACGACTTGCACGTCATCAGCGATGTGCCTGAGCAGCGACAGGACGAAGCCGGGGATGGCGTAGGACTGAAAGCCCCCGGCAGCGCACAGCACAATCTTCTTCAGCCGTTGCTTCTGTCCGTCGGCAGCCATGTCACATCGTTACACTGAATTCATCCCGCCAGGCGGCGACAGCAAATAACCGCCAGATCGCTCGAACATCATCATGTCGCCCGCGGTCGTAATCATCGACGAATTGCGCCAGTGCCTGTTGCTCAAAGAGTGGCAGGCTGACGAACGACGGGTCGCGAATGGCCTCGCGCACCAGATCGGCGAAACGGCCGCTGATCAGAATATTGTCGGGCGTGGCAAACCCCATCCGATCTTTTCGCTCGGTGACTGCCGGTGGAAGCAGCGTACGGCCAATGTCTCGAAGAATGCGCTTTCGGTCACCGTTGCCGACCTTGAACTCCGCCGGCAGGGAGAAGGCGTACTCCACGATCCGGTGATCCATGTAGGGCACGCGCGCCTCAACCGAATGAGCCATGGCGTTCTTGTCGGTATAGGAAAGTACGATCTTCACATTGCCCCAGCGGGTGGCATCATAGAGCATTCGATTTACCAGCGACCGATCGCGACTGTAATCAATCGACTCTCCAGCGACCCGGCTTCCGTTCAGCCATGCATACGAGTGTCGCCGAAACCTTCGAAGCAGAGGCGCGCCGAAAAAGTCGAACAAGACTCCGGGTGAAGAGCGTCCCTGCCGTCGAGCGATGGCATGCAGTTCCCCCAGCAGGCGACCCAGGCGGACGTCGCGCGCGAAGTCGATGAGCAGCGCGCGCTGATAGGGGGCGTAACCGGCGAGCACCTCATCCGAACCCTCGCCATCCAAAACCACAGTCACCCCATGCTCCTTGCAAAGCTCGAACACTCGATATTGAGCCAGGGCCGGCAGTGCCAGCGGCGGCTCCTCGAGCGTGCGCATCACGCGGCGGGCGTTGGCTGCCAACCATTCCGGGTCGAGCGTCGTCTCGTGATGCTCGAGGTTCGGCCGCGTTCTGACGATTGCGTCGACATATGGGAGCTCGCACCAGCGCGGAGCGCGCTCGCGAAACCCGAACGAAAAGGTGGGCAGCGAATCGGATGTCGATTCCGAGAGAAGGGCCGCCAGGACACCGGAATCGAGCCCGCCGGACAGAAGTGATCCCAGTCGAACGTCGGACTGCTGGTGAGTCCGAACCACATCGCGCAGGAGGTCTTCGAATTCCTCCCGCACGCTCTGATATTGCGCAACGGAATTCGCGTTGACCGGCCGCGCCACCGTGTCGCGCAGCGTCCAGTACTGCTGGAAGCGCGGCGACCACTCAGACGGGCCATCCAGGGAAAGCTCCGCCAGCGACGCGGCCGGAACTGAGCGGATGCCTTCGAAGAATGTCTCGTCGTAGCAGGGAAGGCGGTTGCCGCGCAGATAGCGGGAGAGCAGCGCGACGTTCGCCGCGGCCCGCCCAGTGGCCGCAAGAATCTGCCGTATTTCCGAGGCGAACAGGAATGCGTCGCCGTCCACGGCCCAGTACAGAGGCTTGATCGCCAGCCGATCCCGGGACAACACCACGCGACGGCGCGCCGGATCCAGAAGCGCGATCGCCCACATTCCGTGCAAGCGTCGGAAACATTCGCTTCCCCACTCGTTATAAGCGGCCAGCACGACCTCGGTATCACTCTCGCTGTTGAATTCATGACCGGCGCGGCGAAGCTCATCGCGAAGTTTGCGAAAGTTATAGATTTCGCCGTTGAAAACCACCCACACACCGCTGCGCGCGCTGCGCATCGGCTGCGCGGCCCGCTCACTCAGATCGATGATCTTCAGTCGCCGAAAAGCCAGACCGACGACTCCGGGCTTGCCACGCAACTCTCCGGCCGTATCCGACGCCAACGCCTCGCTGCCATCCCAGACCAGAAACCGCTCGCCGTCAGGCCCGCGATGTCTGATCGGTGCATGCATGCACTCCAGCGTTGACGCTAAATCGTCACTCGGGTGGAGCGTGAGGATGCCGCTAATTCCGCACACGATTCTTTAGCGTACTATTCTCCACCGTTTGGAAATCGAACTGCCAGAGAATTTCTGGCCGGTCATTGCATCGGCGGCCGGAACTGCATGGCCACCCCACGGCGGCGAGGAAGCGCACCGATTCGTTGAACAGTGCGCGTCGGAAGGGGCGCTGCCCCTGCTGTTTGTGAGTCCCTCGCCTTCCACAGTCACAGACGAGTTGAATGGCTGGCGGGCTTTCGATGCGGCGAACCGGCATCGCACCGTCACCCTGACACGAACGATCTCCGGCCTGCCCTCGCTGCTGGGTGAAGAGTTCATCCTTCTGAAAGGAAGCGACGTCGCCAACCGCCTCTATTCGTCACCGGAGCTTCGGCCGATGGGCGACATCGACGTGCTGGTTCCTCTCCAGGCCATCGACGGAATCACGCGGCGCATGATCTCGAAAGGGCTACGGCCGCGCTACACACGGTTGACGCATTTCTCGCGGCGAAATCCCGATCTGGCGTTCGATCTAGGGGTGGTTACTCTCGAAGTGCACCACAGCATCGTGCACCGCGCGTCCGCGCGCATCGACTACGCAGCGTTGTGGAGGGCTCGCGCCCGGACGTCGGTGGCCGGAGTCGATCTGTGGCGCCTCGCCGATGCCGACGCTCTGATTGCAGCTGCTCTCACCATCGCCAAAGACAATCTGGCCGCTCCTCTGATCCGATATCTCGATTTGTGGCTGATACTGAGAGATCAGCCGCAGCTGGCGGCTGAGGCAATGGCTCGCGCCCGGGACTGGCGCGTGGAGAACGCGGTTTATGCCATTCTGCGGATCGCCTCGACGTTGTTTCCGCAGTTCCGCCTATCCATTGAATCTCGCCCCTCGCTGGAACGGCTGATCGTGTCGCGCTGCGGCCAACACGTCAGCGATGCTCGGCGAATCCCGTGTCTGACACGTCTATGGCGCAAATACTGGCTGCTGGACAGAATCGATCTGAGAGTGCGGTACTTCGCCGCTATCACCACCGCTGCAGCATACGGCTTGTGGCGCCGCTCCGAACTCGAATCCCCCTCTGGTAGACTACCGCCATCCTGACACCTCCTTTCATTGAGATCGCTCGGGCGGGAGTCTTTTTCGTTTTTCTCCTGCTGGGCTTCGCGGCGGCCACGCGTGATCAGGACAAGCGCCGGCGACGGATTTCGATTCTGATCGTCTACTCGGTCGCCGTGAGCGCGGCGGGTGCTGTCGCTGAACGTGACGCCTGGCCTTTCTCGGTATATCCGGTTTACGGGCGCATCCCGGACGTTCGTGAACCCGAGAGTCTGGTCGAGCCGCGAGTGGTCAATTCTCGAGGCGTGGAGGACGTCATCGATCCGATGAGCTTTGCTCCGCTTCCGATGATCGTCATGGAGGGATGGTTCGGATCGAATTTCCTTCGACTGAAAGAGGCTGACCAACGCCAGGCAGCGGCGTTTCTCCTCAACATGGCTGAAGAGGAACGCCGGCGCGCCTGCAGCGGCAAACGGCGTCATGGTGAGAGCATCCTCGGAGCGTTCACAGCTCCGCAGGAACTCACGTCCAATGCATTTCGCCGACCGGCGGCCGAATGCGCCGGACCACTCCGCGCGCTCTTGCTTTACGACACATCCTGGATTCCTGTGGAGCGGTTTCGGGATACACAGCGTGTAACGCGCAGGCTGATCTACAGCTACTGCCAGTGAGGACACCAAACCTCAGCCAGGCGTGGCAACGCTTCTGGTTCCGGTCCGCTTCTCCGCTGGGACCGATCGTTGTTCGCACGTTGCTGGCGGTGAATGCCCTCTGGATCATCATGTCGCGTCCAAACCTTCCGGCTCTCAGCGGCTGGCCACGAGTGTTCTGGGCCTCGGCCATTCCGTATCGAGCGGCGCGCTTTCTGATCGTTCCCGGCATGCCGCAATTGGAGATGGGCCTGTACATGCTTCTGCACATCGCGTTGATCGCGTGCATCATCGGCATCCTGCCACGTCTGGCCTGCTTCGCATCGGGTCTGTTGCTGTATCACTTCGCGCCGTTTGAGGAGGTCATGTGGCATTCCCAGGGTCCTGCTCTTCGTGGCCTGACTTTTCCGGTGCTCGGGCTCCTGGTGTTGTCGTTCGCACCAGGTCCGGGAGTAGGTCATCGATCGTCGTGGTCGCCTGAATTTCGATGGCCGGTGGCGCTCGTTCAAGCGCTGTTCTGTTTTCAATACCTGGGACCTGGAATCACCAAGCTCAAGGCGGCCGGTCTTGCCTGGGCGATGCCCGACACGATCCGCCGCGCGATCATATGGACGACCACCGCCTTTGCTGAGCAGCCGCCCTGGGCGCATCGCATCGCGAACGACGCGTTTTGGTGCGGAGTCATCGCAGTGGTCACCCTGGTGACCGAACTGCTATTCCCTCTCGTTCTCGTTTCGCGCACCGCGGCGCTGATCCTGCCAGCGATCGCTTTGATCGGACATTTCGGGATCGCCCAGACACTGGGCGTGGCGTACCTCAACGCGCTGCTGCTGCTCATTTTTCTCCCGTTCGATACCTTGGCGAGCAAGATTCCGCGCTTCTCACTGTGATTGCCTCGAAGGCGAGCGCTTCGTATACTCGCTGATCGAAGAGAAACAATTCATGTCAGCATCGCGGGGCGAGATCGCCCTGTTCTCGCCGCATTTCGTACCACCGGAGGCCCAGTCGGATGCCAGCTACCGAGGAGTCCCTCCGCTTTCTCATCTCGCGCTGGCCGGTCCACTGCGAGACGCGGGTTACCGCGTTTTAATGCTCGACGCGAAGTGGGACCTTGATTGGCGGCGCGCCATCAAAGAGAGAATCGATCACCTGACGTGCGTCGGCGTCACATCACTGACCGGGACGGCTGTTCGTGATGGGCTGGAGTTTTCCGCATTCGTGAAATCGCTCCGGCCGGATCTCCCGGTGATCTGGGGCGGCTGGCACGCAACGTACGCAGCGCGCCAGGCGGTGGAAGATCCTCGCGTTGATGTGGTCGTCCGAGGAATGGGCGAGCGAACCTTTCCCGAGCTTCTCGAGGCGATCGAAGAACGACGATCATTGCAGTCCCTTCCTGGAATCCATTTCCGTGAGGGCTCGTCCATATTCTCCACAAGTGACCGACCGGTGGAAGACATCAATCACTTTCCGCCGCCGGCGTACGACCTCATCGATCCCGCTCGCTATATCTGCAGCATAGGGCCGGGAATTCGCATGGCAAATACCATCTTCAGCCGCGGCTGCCCGTTTGCCTGCGACTTCTGTCTTGATTCCCGGAACAAAGTGCTGACACTGAACGTCGATCGAATGCTTGCGGACATCGAGTTCTGGATCGCCCGGGGTGCGAATCACATCCGTTTTTACGACGGAAACTTCTTTCTCGGAAAGCCACGGATCGTGGAATTCTGCAATGCGATCCTGGCGCGCGGTCTCGAAAAGAAGTTCCGCTGGATGGCCACCGCTGTCGGAAATCGAGTTGTCCAAATCGAGTTGTCCAAATGGATGACGATCTGTTGGACCTCTGCAAACGCGCCGGCCTGACCCAGGTGGCCATCGGTGCAGAATCAGGCTCCGAAGAACTCCTCCAGCGCATCACGAACAAGACATCCGTGCAGAACACGCTGGAGGCCATTCGTCGCCTAGCGCGACACGGTATCAACTCCTACCTGTGGTTCATGGTTGGCTATCCTGACGAACCTGAAGACGCTCTCGAACGCACGCTCGAACTTGCTCTAGCCGCCAAAAAGATCAATCCGAACGTAGCGGTCTTCTTGAATTTCACGACGCCACTGCCCGGCTCTGAAGTATTCCGACTGGCCGTGGAGCGAGGGGAAGTGGAAGCGCCGCGCACATTCGAAGATTGGGGCAGGTTCGACTTCACGCGGCCTAACCTGACGGGCATTACCAGCGAGTATGCGCAGCGCGTCCGCCACTTCATGTCCTACATTCACCTGGCCTATCCGGAGGAGAGCTCGATGATGCGCTACCGCGGTCTGCTCGGCGCGGCCACCCGGCCGATCCGAATTCTCGCCCGATGGCGCCTGGATCGGAAGTCTTATGGATGGCCGATGGAGCTTCGGGCCCTCGGCGCATTCCGCTCGGCACGAAGAGCGTTGGGGAGTGTCTAGGATTTCTGGAGCCGTTGGCCGGACTCGAACCGGCGACCTGCTGATTACGAATCAGCTGCTCTACCAACTGAGCTACAACGGCCGGTCGGCAGGAATCCGCAGAACAGCGCGGCCGGCGATTCTATTCACCCCGCGCAGGCCTGTCGAGTACACTCCCCGCGGGCGCCCTTAGCTCAACTGGACAGAGCAGCAGACTTCGGATCTGCCGGTTGGGGGTTCGAGTCCCTCAGGGCGCGCCACCTTCTGGATGCGCCAAACGAGCGAGCGGCTGACACTGGGTGTCTTTGCCATCCTGTCGCTCGCCGTCCGCGCGGTCGCGTTCTTCCGCTACCGCTTCGACTCCGACGAGCCGCAGCACCTGCACGTCGCCTGGGGCTGGACCGCCGGGCTGCTGCAATATCGCGACCTGTTCGACAATCACGCGCCGCTCTTCCAAATGCTCACCGCGCCGGTGTTGTCGTGGGCCGGCGAACGTCCCGACATCCTGCTGGTCATGCGCGCACCGATGCTCCTGCTGTACGCCATCGTTCTCGCTTCGACGTACATCCTCGGACGCCGCCTCTACTCCGCGCGCGTCGGCATCTGGGCCACGCTGCTCCTCAGTCTCTACCCCACCTTCTTTCTGAAATCGATCGAGTACCGCACCGACAATCTCTGGAACGCGGCGTGGTGCCTCGCACTGGTCGCGCTGACCGGTGGTCCGCTGACGGTCGTGCGGCTGTTTGTCGCCGGACTGTTCCTTGGCTGCGCGCTTGCGACGTCGTTGAAGACGCTCCTGCTGCTGCTGACGCTCGTCGCATCGGGCGCGGTCACCTACCTGTTCGCCTTCTCGCAGCGCTCTCACTGGCGCGCCCAGCGCCTTTCGGCTGCCCTCCTCGCAGGGACAGCCGTCATTCCGGCGGCGATCGTTGGGTACTTTGCCGCCCGCGGGGCGTGGCCCAATCTCTGGTACTGCGTCATCCAATTCAACGAACTGATCGCCTCAGGATCGGGCCGGGTCTGGACCGCGCGCCTGGCATACGTCCCGGTCCTGCTGGGCATTCTCTGGCTTGCCTGGCGGATGCGGCCGAAGACGGCCGACATCGCGGTCCGCTGGCGCTTCTTTCTGGGCTTCGCAGCGGCGTTTTTCACTGCGACTCTCGGCGGATTCTGGATTCTGATCTCCCCGCGCGATTTCCTGGCCATCCTGCCGATCGTGGCGATCTTCTTCGCCGCGGCCATCGACAGCCTCGATGCGCGCGTGCCCGTGTACGCCGGCATTTCGCTGCTCTTCCTCGGCGCGATCTGGCATTACAGCGATCATTTCGCAAATGGGACGGAGGAGCACATCACGATGATGCGGCAGGTGCTGGGACTGACTCGGCCCGAGGATCCGATCATCGATCTGAAGGGCGAGACCATCTACCGGCGCCGGCCGTACTACTACATCCTGGAGTTCATCACCCGGCGCGAGATCCGGCGCGGCGTGATTGCCGACAGCATCCCGGAGGATGTCGTACGCGCACAATGCCATGTTGCACAGGCTGATAGTGGTTTCTTTCCGCCGCGCGGACGCGCGTTCCTCAACGCCAATTTTCTGGACGTAGGGCGCTTGCGGGCGGCCGGGCAGTGGATCAAGGAGGATGGATCGTTTACCATTGCCATCCCCGGCCGGTATGTCATCGTGACGCGAGATGGCGAACCTCAGGGGATTCTCGACGCCACGCCATACCGCGGTGAACGCTCGCTCGAACTCGGCATACACAGATTCGAACCGGTCGGGCCAACGCAGAGAATGGCATGTTTATGGGCACCGGCGTTCGCGCGAGGATATTCGCCCTTTTATCTGAGGGATCGTGAGTTCTATGGTTCCCCCGTTTACGCTGCCGCGGACGTTGATCATCGCACCGCATCCGGACGACGACGCCATCGCCGCCGGTGGCTTGATGCAGCGGGTCCTGGCGAGCGGCGGTGAGCTGCGCGTCGTCTTCGTTACCGACGGAGATAACAATCCCTGGCCCCAGCGACTCATGCAGCGAAAGTGGTTCCTCAGTCCCGCCGACCGCGCCGCGTGGGGGGCGACTCGGCGCCATGAGGCTCTCTTTTCGCTGGCGCTGTTCGGAATCACGGAGGCCTCCGCAGTCTTTCTTGCTCTCCCGGATTCGGGCATCGCGCGCATGGCCCGTGAGGGCGACGGCTGCCTGTCGGATCGCATTCAGAAGATCGTGACGGAGTTCCAGCCGACTCTCATCGTCAGTCCCTCGACCTTCGATCTCCACTCCGATCACCGCGCCGTGTCGTACTTCACGCACCGCGCCGCCCCGAAAACGCCGATGATCACCTACGTCGTCCACGGCAGCGCGCCCGCGGATCGCATCGCGCTGCGGATCACCCTGAGCGATCGCGAGAAGCTCCGGAAGCGCGAAGCGATTGAATGCCATCAATCGCAGCTCACATTGAGCCGGCAGCGGTTTCTGTCCTATGCGCGGAACAGGGAATCGTTCTACCAGCCGGAATTCGACATGCTGCGCGTCAACTCTGCGGCGCGCGATAGGATCGTCGGTGTCCGCTACGCGATGCGCGTGCTGCTCGGCCTCGATCCGGCGCCAGATGATTCAGGTGTACAAGCCCCCGCTGACGTTCAGGACGGTGCCGGTGATGTACCCGGCCTGCTCTGAGGCGAGGAAGACCGCCACCCAGGCGACGTCGTCGGGAGTTCCGAGGCGTTTGAGCGCGATGCGGGCCTCGAGGGTTGCGCGGGCGTCGTCGGTCAAGGCGTCGGTCATGGCCGTCTGGATGAACCCGGGCGCGATGGCATTCACGGTCACGTTGCGCGACCCGATCTCCAGCGCCAGCGCCTTGGTCAGTCCGATGAGCGCCGCTTTCGACGCAGCGTAATTCGCCTGCCCGACGTTTCCCATCAGGCCGACCACCGAGGAGATGTTGATGATCCGGCCCCAGCGGGCGCGAATCATCTTCTTCACGATCTCCTGCGTGACGGCGAACGCCGAATCGACGTTCGTGCGCATCACGTTCGCCCACGCCTCCGGCTTCATGCGGATGAACAGGTCGTCCTCGGTGATTCCCGCGTTGTTGACCAGGATATCGATCGCTCGCTTTTCGAGGATGCCGCGGACTCGCTCGCGCACGTCCGCCGCGGTGATGTCGAGTTGCGCCGCGGTGCCGCCGATCTCCTCGGCGATCTTCTGGATGCGCTCGAGACTGCGTGCAGCGACGACGACGTGAGCTCCCGATTCCGCCAGACGCCGCGCGATGGCTTCGCCGATTCCGCGCGAGGCGCCGGTTACCAGGGCTGTCTTTCCGCTCAAGTCGATCTTCATACCTTCGCCATTTGCGCAAACGCTTCAATCGACCGCACGTCGGAGACGTTGACCAACTCCACCGACGAATTGATGCGCCTGATCAATCCGGTGAGCACGTTTCCCGGTCCCACTTCCACGAAGCGCCGCACGCCCATGGCGATCATTTTCTCCACCGACTCGACCCAACGCACGGGCGAGGCCACCTGCCGCAGCAGCGCGTTGCGGACCGCGTTGGCCGTGCCAATCGGCGACGCATCGACGTTCGACACCAGCGCCACCCACAGATCTTTGAACGGCGCCTGCTCCAGCAGCGGGCGCAGCATTTCTTCGGCGGGCAACATCAGCGCGCAATGAAAGGGAGCGGAGACGGGCAACGGGACAGCGCGGCGCACGCCTTTCTTCTTTGCCAATTCGATGGCCCGATCGATCGCCGCCTTCGTACCGGCGACGACGATCTGCCCCGGCGCGTTGACGTTGGCGATCGAGAGGACCTCGCCATGCGCCCCTTCGTCGCAGATCCCGCGCGCCTGCTCGACCGTGGCGCCGATCAACGCGGCCATGCCCCCGCTGCCGACCGGCACCGCCTCCTGCATGAACTTGCCGCGAGCCCGCACGATCTTCGCTCCCTCGGCCGGGGTCAATCCGCCAACGCTGACGATCGCACTGTACTCCCCGAGCGAGTGTCCGGCGACGAGATCGCGACGCGTGGTGCCGAGCTCCTCGAGCACGGCATGAATCGCCGACGAAACGGCAAGGATCGCCGGCTGCGTGTTCTCCGTCAGCTTCAGCGCTTCTTCAGGCCCTTCGAAGCAGAGTTTGGAGATCGAGAAGCCGAGCGCATGGTCGATGTTGTCGAACACGCGCCTGGCGACGGGGTACTGCTCCGCCACGTCGCGCCCCATGCCGGCGTACTGGCTCCCCTGTCCTGGAAACACGAATGCCGTGTTGTGTTCCACTGCGGACGCGAATAGTAACGCAATGTAGAGCCGACTCTCAGTCGGCTCGGCGCCGGCGTACTGGCTCCCCTGTCCTGGAAACGGAGGCGAATAGTAACGCAATGTAGAGCCGACTCTCAGTCGGCTCGGCGCCGGCTAAGAGCCGGCGCTACGTCGGTCGCTACTGGGTCGTCAGCACGCTGCTGTCGTGCTCGCGCGC
>JBGPFD010000011.1:0-30424 GCA_041483175.1 Thermoanaerobaculia bacterium
AACGAAATCACGCTCGCCTTTTCCGCGGCCGTTCCGATGATCCGCAAACCGCGGATGGCGCCCATCTTCTGCGTAGCGTAGTGCAGCAGGTCCTGCTCGTGCGCGGCGATGGCGTCCAATCCGATCGAGCCGACGTAGTCGAGCGCGGCGGCGAGGCCGATGGCCCCGGAGATGTTCGGCGTCCCTGCTTCGAACTTGTACGGCAGCGCGTTGTAGGTAGTCTTCTCGAAGCTGACGGACAGAATCATGTCGCCGCCACCCTGATACGGCGGCATGGCATCGAGGATGGCCTGCTTGCCGTAGAGCACGCCGATGCCCGTCGGGCCGTAGACCTTGTGCCCGGAGAACGCATAGAAGTCGCAATCGAGGTCCTGCACGTCGACGGCGAGGTGCGGAACGCCCTGCGCGCCATCGATCAGAACGAGCGAACCGTTGGCATGCGCGAGGGCAATCATCCGCTTGATGGGGTTGATCGTGCCGAGGGCGTTCGAGGCGTGGCCGATGGCCGCGATCTTCGTGCGCGGCGTCAACAGCCGGGCGAATTCGTCGACCAGGACCTCGCCAGCGTCGTTCACCGGCGCGACGCGGAGCTGCGCCTCCTTCTCTTCACACAGCAGTTGCCACGGAACGATGTTCGAGTGGTGCTCCATCGCGGTGATCAGCACCTCGTCGCCCGATCGGACGTTGCGACGTCCCCACGAGCTGGCCACAAGGTTGATTCCCTCGGTCGTGCCGCGGGTGAAGACGATCTCCCGTTCATCGCGGGCGTTCAGGAAGCGCTTCACCGTCGTGCGAGAAGCCTCGAAGGCCACCGTGGCCACTTCGCTGAGGAAATGGACGCCGCGATGGACGTTCGAGTTTTCTTCCGTGTAGTAGCGCACGAGCCGGTCGATCACCGACTGCGGCTTCTGCGTCGTCGCCGCGTTGTCGAGATAAACGAGACGCTTGCCGCGAACCGAACGCTTGAGGATCGGAAAATCGCGCCGGACGCGCTCGACATCGTAACGTGGCGCCGGCTCTCCGGCCGGCGCGGACCGGCCAGGAGTCGGTCCTACGGCTGCAACGGCCCTGGTCATCGGGCGCCTCCGTTCGGGGCCACCAGCGCACGCAACTGCTCTTTCACCGGCTCGACTTTCACCCGCTCCACGATTTCGCTGGCGAAGGCATAGATCAGCAGATTCCTCGCCTCCGCTTCGCCGAGGCCGCGCGCGCGAAGATAGAACATCGAGTCCTGGTCGAGCTGGCCGATGGTCGAGCCGTGGCTGCACTTCACGTCATCGTTGTGAATCTCCAGAGTCGGCTTCGAGTCGATGATCGCCGTCTCAGAGAGCAGCAGGTTGCGGTTCACCTGACGCGAGTTCGTCTTCTGCGCGTCGGGGCGGACGATGATCAGCCCGTCGAAAATTCCGCGCGACCGGCCGTCGAGGATTCCCTTGTACAACTCGAGGCTGTCGCAATGCGGCCTCACGTGATCGATGACCGTGTGATTGTCGACATGCTGACGATCTCCGAGCACGAACAGCCCGTCGAGCGTCAGATTGGCCCCCTCGCCGGAGAGCGCGACATTCACTTCGTTACGCACCAGCGCCCCGCCGGTGGCGATACTGCGGGCCACGACGTTGCTGGCCCGCTCCTGGTGAATCTGCACGGTGCCGACGTGAAAGGCGTCCACCGACTCGCGTTCGATCTTGCAGTGATCGACGACCGCGCCTTCGCCAGCGACGATCTCCGTCACCGCGTTGGTGAAGTAGTTGCCCTGCCCGACGAATGTCTCCACGACCGTGATCTGCGCGTTGCGTCCGGCAACGATCAGGTTGCGCGGATGCGACCAGATTCCATCCCCCACGCCGATAAACAGCAGGTGGATGAATCCCTCCGGCTTCGCTCCTTCGGCGGCGACGATCAGCGCTCCATCCTGCGCATTCGCCGTGTTGAGAGCGGTGAAGGCATGGTGCTGGTAATCGGCATAGCGTGCGTAGTGGCGCTCGAACGCGGGATGCGCGGCGGCCTCGCGGATCGGCAGGATCTCCACGCCAGCCCCGCCACCGCTCGTATCGGCCAGGCGGCCGTTGATGAAGACCAGCTCGGCGAGTGCGCGGGTCCGCAGCGACACCACGCCAAACTTCGCCGGCGGGCGCGCATCGCCATCGGTCTTCCATTCGACCCGCTCGATCGGCGCGACATTCGTGAATCGCCACTCCTCCATCTCCGGCGTCGGCCATCCGAGCTGATGGAAGCGCTGCGCGGCCTGTTCGCGAATGGTCGCCAGATCGTGCTCCTCGATCACTGCGCTCATCGAACCGGCGCGACCTCCTGCTCGATCCACTCGTAGCCCTTCTGCTCGAGCTCCTCAGCCAGTTCCTTGCGGCCCGACTTCACGATGCGCCCTTCGGCCAGCACGTGGACGAAATCGGGAATCAGATACTTCAACAGACGCTGGTAATGCGTGATCACCAGGACGGAGTGCCGTTCGCTGCGCAGCGTGTTCACGCCGTTGGCCACGATCCGCAGCGCGTCGATATCCAGTCCGGAGTCGGTCTCGTCGAGGATGGCCAGTTTCGGATCGAGCACCGCCATCTGGAAGATCTCGTTCCGCTTCTTTTCCCCGCCCGAAAATCCTTCATTCACGCCGCGATTCATAAACGACTCGTCGAGATCGACCAGCTTCATCTTCTCGCGCGCGAGCTGCAGGAACTCCATGGCGTCGAGCTCTTCCTCGCCGTGATGCTTGCGGATTGCGTTTAGCGCCGCCTTCAGAAAGTAGACGTTGTTGACCCCGGGGATCTCCACCGGGTACTGCATGGCCAGAAAGACGCCTTCGCGGGCGCGCTCTTCCGGCGGCATCGTCAGAAGGTCTCTCCCCGCATACGTCACGCTGCCGGCCGTGACGCCGTAACGCGGGCGTCCGGCCAGTACGTTGGCCAGCGTCGACTTGCCCGAACCGTTCGGCCCCATGATGGCGTGCACCTCGCCGGTGCCGACGCGGAGATTCACACCATGGAGAATTTCTTTGCCGTCGATTCCGGCGTGAAGATTCTTGATCTCGAGCATTCTTTTCCTTCGGTCCAGCGGCGCGCGCCCTCGCGCGCCGGCGGGCGCGGACGCCCGCCCCTACACATCTATCCGACCGCCCCCTCCAACGACACGCCGAGAAGTTTTTGAGCTTCCACGGCAAACTCCATCGGCAGCTCGCGAAAGACCTCGCGGCAGAAGCCGCTGACGATCATCGATACCGCGTCCTCGGCGGTGATGCCGCGCTGCTGGCAGTAAAAGAGCTGATCCTCGCCGATCTTCGAGGTCGACGCCTCATGTTCCATCACCGCGGTGGAGTTGCGCACCTCGATGTACGGGAACGTGTGCGCGCCGCACTGGTCGCCGAGGAGCAGCGAGTCGCACTGCGAGTAATTGCGGGCGTTCTCGGCCGTCTTCATGATCTTGACCATTCCGCGATACGAGTTCTGGCCGTGCCCCGCGGAAATGCCCTTTGACACGATCGTCGACCTGGTGTTCTTGCCGATATGGATCATCTTCGTTCCGGTGTCGGCCTGCTGGTAATTCGCAGTCACCGCCACCGAATAGAACTCGCCGACCGAGTTGTCGCCCTGCAGGATGCAGCTCGGATACTTCCAGGTGATCGCCGAGCCGGTCTCCACCTGCGTCCACGAGACCTTCGCATTGGCGAGCGCTTTGCCGCGCTTGGTGACGAAGTTGAAGATCCCGCCCTTCCCTTCCTTGTCGCCCGGATACCAGTTCTGCACCGTGGAGTATTTGATCTGCGCGTTGTCGAGCGCGACCAGCTCCACGACGGCGGCGTGGAGCTGATTCTCGTCGCGCATCGGAGCGGTGCAACCCTCGAGGTAGCTGACGTACGCTCCTTCGTCGGCAACGATCAGCGTCCGCTCGAACTGTCCCGTTCCCGCCGTGTTGATGCGGAAATACGTCGACAGCTCCATCGGACAGCGGACCCCTTTCGGGATGTAGCAGAACGAACCGTCGCTGAAGACCGCCGCGTTGAGCGTAGCGAAGAAGTTGTCCGTGTACGGAACCACGCTGCCGACGTACTTGCGGACGAGGTCGGGATGCTTCTGCACCGCCTCGGAAAACGAGCAGAAGATGATTCCGAGCTTCGCCAGCTCGGCCTGAAACGTGGTGGCCACAGAGACGCTGTCGAAGACGGCATCAACGGCGACGCCGCTCAGCCTCTTCTGTTCTTCCAGCGAGATGCCCAGTTTGTCGAAGGTCTTTCGCAACTCGGGATCGACCTGATCGAGTGACTCGAGCTTTTGCCTCTGCTTCGGCGCGGAGTAGTAGCTGATCGCCTGATAGTCGATCGGCGCGTAGTGGACGTTGGCCCACGAGGGCTCTTTCATAGTAAACCAGTGCCGCAGCGCCTTCAGGCGCCACGCCAGCAGCCACTCCGGCTCGTTCTTCTTTGCCGAGATGAGCCGAACGATGTCCTCGTTCAGCCCCGGCGGCGCGACATCGGATTCGATGTCGGTGATGAAGCCGTACTTGTACTCCTGATTCGCCAGTTGTTCGATCGTGCTGGTCATGAGACCCTCGCCAACGCGCTCTTGTCGATCGGCGGAGCCGCCAATTGCCCGCGCGTGAGGTCGCCGAGCGTGATCTGGTCGAACGCTCCCTTGATTGCCCGATTGATGCCGAACATGAAACGCCGCGACGGACAAGCGCTGCGGATCGAGCAGATCGCCATTCCCTGCTCGTTGATCGTTTCACATTCGACAAGATCCCACGGCCCTTCGAGCAACTCGAGCATCCGTCCGAGCGTCAGGACCTCCGGATCGCTGACAAATGAATAGCCCCCGTTCACCCCCCGATGCGAGCGAATCAGCCCGCCATGCTGGAGCGCCTTCAGCACCTTCGTCACCATCGGAACGGGAAGGTGGTAGAACTCGGCGATTTCACGCGCGGAGACCGTCTCGCCTTGCTTTCGCGCGAGATAGATGGCCGCGAGCAGCCCGTAATCGGTCAATCTCGAAATCTTTAGCATCGAACGGCGAAACTGTACCAGAGCGGTACGATTTGATCAACACTGCTTCCCTGGCCTCAATTCCGCGCATTTCTTTGGCCCATAACATGCGATTTTTGAGGCCGATGGCTCCAAAGATCCGGTCGGTCGTTCTGCTCGCGTTCGCCCTCGCCGGTCCCAATCGCTACGCTGAGAGCTGAGAGCTGACAGCTAACCGTATAATCCGCCGCATGTCGCGGATCACATTCCAGGATCTCATTCTTCGCCTGCAGAACTTCTGGGCCACGCGCGGCTGCATGATCGAGATGCCGCTCGACCTCGAGGTCGGCGCGGGAACGATGCATCCGGCGACATTTCTCCGCGTTCTCGGGCCCGAGCCGTGGAGGGTCGGCTACGTGCAGCCTTCGCGGCGTCCCGCCGACGGCCGTTACGGTGACAATCCCTTCCGCCTCGGCAAGCACTACCAGTTCCAGGTCGTGCTCAAACCGTCTCCCATCGACGTGCAGGACATCTATCTCGACTCCCTGCGTGCTCTGGGACTCGATCTGACGCGGCACGACATCCGTTTCGAGGAGGACAACTGGGAAGCGCCGACGCTCGGCGCATGGGGTGTCGGCTGGCAGGTGCTGCTGGACGGCATGGAGGTGACGCAGTTCACGTACTTCCAGCAGGCGGGAGGCATTGATCTGTCGCCGATCTCCGCCGAGATCACCTATGGCATCGAGCGCCTGACGATGTTTCTTTCGCGCCAGAACTCGGCCTACGAGATCGAGTGGGGCGGCGGTTTCAGCTACGGCGCGGTGCGAAAGCAGGAGGAGTATGAGTTTTCGAAGTACTACTTCGAAGTGGCCGACGTCGATCTGCACTGGAAGCTGTTCGGGCAGTACGAGGGGGAAGCGCGGCGCTGTCTGGAGAACGAGCTCGTGCTTCCGGCGTACGACTGGACGCTGAAATGCTCGCACGTCTTCAACACGCTCGACGCGCGCGGGGCGGTCTCGGTCACCGAGCGCGTGGCAGTGATCAAGAGGGTGCGCGAACTGGCCGTGGCCTGCGCCGAGCGGTTCCTCGAGAGCCGCCGTGCGCTCGGCTTCCCTCTTCTGCCGGCGCAGGAGCAAGCGTCGTAAATGGCGGAGTATTTTTTCGAGCTCCTCACCGAGGAGATTCCGGCTTGGATGCACGACGCGGCGCAGTCGACGCTGCGCGAGCAACTCTCGAAGCTCCTCGCAGAGGTTGGCGGCGCGCCTGACCCCTTTGTGACCACCACGCCGCGGCGCATCATTTTCTTTCTCTCCGATCTGCCGCTCCGCGAGCCCGATCGCGAGGAAGAAGTCAAAGGGCCGCCGCGCAAGAGTGCCTACGACGCCAACGGAACACCGACGAAGGCGCTGCATGGATTTCTGAAAAAGTACAACGCGACGGCAGATGACATTCTCGATGCCGGGGAGTACGTCCGCATCCGCCGGAAGATCAGCGGGCGCGGGATCGATACGATCCTGCAGCAGCGGATCCCGGAGATCGTCGCCAGCCTGCGATGGCCGAAGATGATGCGCTGGAACAGCGGCGCACATTCCTACATCCGGCCGGTGCACGGCATCGTGTCGATCTTCGCCGGCGGCCCGCTGCCGATCGAGATTTTCGGAGTGGCATCGGGAGCGACGACGGTCGGCCACCGCACGCTCGCACCGGGCCGGATCACCGTTGCCGGCTATAACGATTACATGACCAAGCTGGAGCTGGCGCGGGTGGTGATCGACGCCATGCGCCGCCGTCACGTGATGGCGGAGCGGGCGCGCATGCTTGCCAATCAGGTCAACGGAACGCCGTCGGTCGACGCGACGATCTGGGCGCAGTGGCAATACCTGACCGAATACCCTGGCGTGCTACGCGCCGAATTCCGGCGCGAGTTTCTCGCGCTTCCGGAAGAAGTTCTGGTCACGGTCATGCGCGTGCATCAGAAACAGCTGCCAATCCACGGCAGTGACGGGCGGCTGACCAATTCGTTCCTCGCCGTTCTGGACAATGAAGCCGACCCCGACGGCAACGCGGCGTCCGGCAACTCGTTCGTCACCAACGCGCGCTTTGCCGATGCGAAATTCTTCTACGACACCGACCGCCGTACGCCGCTGGTGCACCGGCTCGATCAGCTCGCACACCTGCAGTTCCAGGAAAAGCTCGGAAATTACCTCGAGAAGACCAAGCGCATCGAAGCCATCGCCGCCTCGATCTGCACGCACCTGGGCATCGATTCCACCGACACGCTCACCGCGGCACGCCTTTGCAAAGCCGATCTGGTCACGGAAATGGTCAAGGAGTTCACCGACCTGCAGGGACAGATCGGCGGCATTTACGCCCGCGAGGAAGGGCATCCCCACGCTGTGTGGCAGGCGATCTACGATCATTATCGTCCGGTCTCCATCGACGATCTGCTGCCGCGAACGGTGACCGGAGCGGTGGTGGCACTGGCCGACAAGATCGACACGCTGGCTGGGTTCTTTCGCATCGACGCGCGGCCGACCGGATCGAAAGATCCCTTCGCGCTGCGCCGCGCGGCGCAGGGAATCGTGCAGATCCTGCTCAATCGCGACAAGTGGCAGGTGCGGCTCGGCGTCGACCAGCTCATCGACTTCGCGCTGGCCGCCCACACCGACGCGACGAACCTCGACGCCCGGCGCGAGCTGCTCGCTTTCTTCGCCGAGCGGCTGCGCACCGTGCTGGAGATCTCGCAGTACGGCTTCGCTTACGACGAGATCGCTGCAGCGATGGAAGCGGGGTGGGCTGAGTCGTTCACGGATCTCGTCGATCGCATCACGGCGCTCAAGGCGATTCGCAACGATCCGAACTTTCTCTCCATTCTCGATTCGGCAAAGCGCATCGCCAACATCACTACCGGGCATGAATCGACTCGCGTCGACGTCCGGAAACTCGAAAACGAGACGGAGCGCCTTCTCGATGAGCTGGCCAACGCGGCCGGCAAGCAGATCGACGGGATGATCGCCGCGCGCGAGTACCGCCGCGCGCTGGAATCGTTCGCCGCCATGGCTCCGGAGCTGGAGACCTTCTTCAAGGACGTCATGGTTATGGTCGACGACCCGTCGGTGCGGAGCAATCGAATGTCGCTGTTGCGGAAGATCGGGCAGACCGTCTGGAAAATCGCCGACCTCACGAAGATCGTGGTCGACCGATCCGAGTATCACCCGTGAAGCGGTTCCTGCTGACGCTCCTGCTGATCCTCAGTTGCGCGAAGACCAAAGCGCCGTCAACGCCCGCCGCGCGTCCGAGCGAGGAGAACGATTCCGCGGAACGGATCAGCCTGCTCGACCTCGCACATGGCGCGGCTGTCGTGTCGCGAACCGGAGAAGCGATGCTGGAAGTCTCCGCGCTCCGTGCCGTTGACGGCGAGCTCGGCTCGTTCTGGATGAATCCGCCGCATGACATGCCGCAGTCGATGATCGTCGCTCTTCCCGCGCGCAGCCGGATCGAGAAGGTGGGCATTCGAACGATCGCCAAGAGTGGTTTCACCACCAACCACGTCTCGTTCGAGGGTTCGAATGACGGCCGCACATTCACGCCGATTACCACGAGCACATCCGCAATCACGAAGGAGCCGCAGTGGTTCGCCACGCAACCAGTGGAGACGTCGTATCTGCGCGTGACCATGCTCGACAGCATGGTTCCGGGCCACGAAGTGCGCCTGCAGTCCATTCTCGCCGCCGGAAAGGAGCTCGAGCCGCCGCATCCCGGGAACATCTCCGGCTGCTGGAGCGTCAACGGCCGGCCGGCGCGGTTCGGGAGGCACGGCGCGCGTGTGCTCGGCATCATGCAGATGGGGCGCGAACCGATTCGCTTCGACGGCGGCTTCGACGGGAGGATTTACCGGCTCAACTGGATTCGCGGCAATGATTACGGCCTTGCGCTCATGACGGTCGCTCCGGACGGCCACGAGTTGAACGGTCTCGAATGGCATGAGGAGGCCATTCCGCTTTTCTTCGGCGACTCGTGGTTCGGCCAGATGCAATCCTGCAGCAACGCCATCGCCGAGCCGCGCGACAGCATGGATGCGCTGCTCCGACGCGTCGGCCGTTTTCCCCTGTTCGCCCTTCAATTCCGAAACGATGGAACACTCGATGCACAGGCGGGCAGCGGCATGATCCAGGCGCTGGTGCAGTACCTTCGGGAATCCCGCGGCATCAAGCGATTGGTGGCCCACGAGTTCCGGCAGTCGGATGCGGCGGCGAACCGCGATTTCGCGCAGCGGGAGCTCGACTCGCTGCGCCAACAACTCCAGTCGGCCGGTGTCGATCTGAGGGGAGTGGACTTCGTCACACATGGAAGTGATGCTCCACGGCAGGAGCCGGTGACCGAATCGATGCGGGCGCTGTACAGCAGCGTCGATCTGGAGATTCGTAGATAATCCCGACCGCGATGGGCAAGTTCGTCTACTACTTCGGCGAAGGCCACGCCGACGGCAACGCGAAGATGAAGAACATCCTCGGCGGGAAGGGCGCCGGGCTCGCCGAGATGACCAACATCGGCGTGCCGGTCCCGCCGGGATTCACGATCTCCACCGAGGTCTGCACGTATTTCTACGCGCACGGGCAGAGCTATCCGCCCGAGCTGAAACATGAGGTCGAAGACGCCCTGACGCGCGTCGAAAAGTCGGTCGGCAGGAAATTCGGCGATCCGCAACGCCCGCTGCTCGTCTCCGTCCGCTCCGGCGCGCGCGCATCGATGCCCGGCATGATGGACACGATCCTCAACCTCGGATTGAACGACGAAACGGTCAAGAGGCTGGCGAGTTCGGCGGGCCACGAGCGCTTCGCGCAGGACTCGTACCGCCGTTTCATTCAGATGTACTCCGACGTCGTGCTGGGCATCGATCGCGAGAAATTCGAGCACGAGCTGCTCGCCGCGCGCGACCGGGCCGGAGTGAAAAGCGATGCCCAGATCCCGGCCAGTGACCTCTGCGTATTGGTCGATACCTACAAGAAAATCGTGCGCGCGGAGTCGGGAAAAGAATTTCCGCAGAACGTTCAAGACCAGCTCTGGGGCGCAATCGGCGCAGTATTCGGCTCGTGGAACAACCAGCGCGCCATCACCTATCGCAAGTTGAATCGTATCCCCGACGACTGGGGAACCGCGGTCAACGTGCAGTCGATGGTCTTCGGGAATATGGGCGACGACTGTGCGACCGGAGTTGCCTTCACGCGCAATCCGGCGACGGGAGAGCGCCGCTTTTTCGGCGAGTACCTTTCGAACGCGCAGGGAGAGGACGTCGTCGCCGGCATCCGCACACCGCTGCCGATCTCGAAAGCGCAGGTCGTGGGCAACGAAATGTCCCTCGAGGAGACCATGCCCTCCGTGTACGCGCAACTCGAGGCGGTCTACAAAAAGCTCGAGAGCCATTACCGAGACATGCAGGACATCGAGTTCACCATCGAATCCGGCAAGCTTTACCTGCTGCAGACGCGCACCGGCAAGCGCACCGGCTTCGCGGCGGTCAAGATCGCATGCGATATGGTCGACGAAGGGCTGATCAAGCCGCGCGAAGCCGTCTCGCGCGTCGAGGCCAACCAGATCATCCAGCTCCTCGCTCCCGTTTTCGACGCGCAGGAGAAACAGACGGCGCTCAAAGGCGACCGCCTCCTGGGACGCGGACTGGCAGCCGGACCGGGCGCCGCAGCGGGACGGATCGCCTTCAATGCCGATCACGCCGTGGCCATGGCCAAGGACGGCCCGGTGATCCTCGTGCGCATCGAAACCTCGCCTGAAGACATCGCCGGCATGCACAGCGCGGCGGGGATTCTCACCACGCGCGGTGGATTGACCTCGCACGCGGCGGTAGTCGCCCGCGGCATGGGCCGTCCGTGCATCGTCGGCGCGGGCGCGCTGCGCGTTGATTACAGCCGCGGCGAGATGCGCGCCGAAGGCCATGGACCGCTCGAAGAGGGCGATTGGATTTCGATTGACGGCACCAGCGGCGAAGTGCTCGACGGCCAGCTGAAGACGCGCCCTTCGGAGGTCATTCAGGTCCGGCTCGAAGGAACGATGAAGCCCGAGCAATCGGAGGTCTTCCGGAATTTCGACCGGCTGCTGCAGTGGGCCGACAAAATCCGCACGCTCGGCGTCCGCACCAATGCCGATACGCCGCAGGACGCGCGCGCCGCGCGGCTGTTCGGCGCGGAAGGCATCGGCCTCTGCCGCACCGAGCACATGTTCTTCGCTGACGAGCGGATACTCCGCGTGCGGGAAATGATCCTCGCCCGCGACGAAGAGGGGCGCCGCAAGTCGCTCGCCGAGCTGCTGCCGTACCAGCGCGGCGATTTCGAAGGGATTTTCCGCGAGCTGGAGGGAATGCCGGTCACCATTCGACTGCTCGATCCGCCGCTGCACGAATTCCTGCCGCAAACCGAGGAACAGATCTCCACCGTGGCGCGCGACATGGGATGGGGACTCATCGAGTTACGTGCAAAGGTCAACCAGCTTCATGAAATGAATCCTATGCTCGGGCACCGCGGCTGCCGGCTGGGCATCACGTATCCCGAGATCTACGAGATGCAGGTCCGCGCGATCTTCGAGGCCGCCTGCGAAGTGAAGAAGCAGGGAATCGCCGTGCATCCGGAGGTCATGATTCCGCTGGTCGGCACGCTGCGGGAGCTGCAGATCACCGCGGAGATGGCTCGCCGCGTCGGCAAGGAGGTCATCAAAGAGCGCGGCGTCGAGGTGCCCGTCATCGTCGGCACGATGATCGAGATCCCTCGCGCGGCGCTGATCGCCGACAAGCTCGCGGAGATCGCGGAATTCTTCTCGTTCGGCACCAACGATCTGACACAGATGACCTTCGGCTATTCGCGTGATGACGCGGGCAGTTTTCTTCCCGAGTATGTGGAGAAGAAAATTCTGCCGAAGGATCCGTTCGAGTCGATCGATGAGGAGGGCGTCGGCCAGCTCGTCCGCATGGGAACGGAACGCGGGCGGAGCACAAACGCAAAGTTGAAGGTCGGCGTCTGCGGCGAGCACGGCGGCGATCCCGATTCCATCCGCTTCTTCCGCACCTGCAAGCTCGATTACGTCTCCTGCTCGCCGTATCGCGTGCCGGTCGCGCGGCTCGCCGCGGCGCAGGCCGAGCTCGAGTTTCAGCATTACGAGGGCTGATCCTCTTCCCCTCCCTCGCGGTCCTTCCAACGGTGATACATCCAGAGGGCCAGCCCCACAACAATCAGGATCAGTAATCCCCATTTTTCGATGTGCGCGGCGCGACCGAGGACGGATTCGACGGCGCGGCCGAAGTAATAGCCGGCGGCGCCGATAACCACTGCCCAGACGGCGCAGGTGATCGCTTCGTAGATGAGGAACTTGATCACCGGAATCTTCGAGATGCCGATAATCACCGCGCAGGTGATGCGCAATCCGTACAGCCACTGGGTGATGAAGATCGCCGGCGCGCCGTATCGCTCGAAGATGCGAATGCCCTTTCCGAAATGCTTCTTCACCTTCGGATAGCGATCGAGTAGCTTCACCCCCTGCGTGCGGCCGAGCCAGAACCAGAAGACGTGTCCGACGTAGGCGCCGGCGGCCGCCACCACCATCACCGCAAAGATCTGGAGGTGTCCCCGCTCGGCGAAAAAGCCGGCCATGACCAGGATCGTCTCTCCCTCGAGGAACGTCCCGATGAAAACGGCGAGGTAACCAAACTCGTGGAGCAGTTGGTCTGGCGACATTCCAGGCTCAAGAATGCAAGATCCGGGGCCCTCGGTGAAATAACCTCGGCCAGCGTAGCATTGACCTGATCGCAGGAGGTTCTATGAAGGCGCTGCCAATCGCCATCTCACTGGCTGTACTCGCGGTTCCACTGTTTGCATCGGCCGGCGACGATCAGGCCAAAAAGAGCTCCACCTCCGCGACCACCCTCAGCACCGAACCACAGCAGCAGGCGGTCGACTCTCCCCTGGTGCGCGCGGCAAAAGCGACCGGCCGACTCAACAAAAAGCCGACGATGGTGATCACGAATGAGATGCTGGCAAAGGCCGGCGGTCATCTCACCACCACGACGCTGAACATACCGCTTCCGCCGGCACCTCCTCCCGTGAGCAATCAGCAGGCGCAAGCAGAGGCCGCGCAAAAGCAGAGGCTCGACGCGATCGAGAAAGCGAAGAAGGCGGAAGCGGCGAAGAAGACACGTGCGGCGCGAAACGCGGCCGACGACATCTACGGCGAGAACGCCGAGGAGCGAATCGACGATCCCGCGACACAGGAACGCGTGATGCAGCAGTCCACCTCGACGCAGGCGCCGCCGGAGAGCAAGAAGCCGCCGCTCGAGTAATCAGCGCGTCGCTTCCGCTTTCAGGGAGCGGGACATCAGCCGCTGAATGGCGTCCTTCGGCGACTCATTTTCGTAGAGAATTCGGACCATCTCCGCCGTGATGGGCATCTCGATGCCGTGCCGTGCGGCGAGCTCCTTCGCCGCGGGCGCGGTTTTCACCCCTTCGGCAACGAATTTCGTATCGTCCAGAATCTCGTGCAGCTTCTTTCCACGTCCGAGAGCTACGCCGACGCTGCGGTTGCGGGAGAGCGAGCCCGTGCACGTCAGCACGAGGTCGCCCATCCCCGCGAGGCCGGCGAACGTCTCCGGCCTTCCGCCGAGGGCGATGCCCAGCCTGGTGATTTCGTGAAGGCCGCGGGTGATCAACGCGGCGGTCGTGTTGGATCCCAGTCCCAGCCCCTCGAGTACGCCCGCGGCGATGGCGATCACATTCTTGAGCGAACCGGCCAGCTCCACGCCAACGACATCGGTCGAGTTATAAAGCCGCAATGTGCCGGAGGAGAGCGCGTGCTGCATCTGCTCGGCGAATGGATGTTCGCTCGAGGCGACCACCGCCGCCGTCGGATGTCCGCGAGCCGTTTCCAGCGCGAATGTCGGCCCAGAGAGAACCGCGAACGCGCGCAGGCGATCGCCAAGGACCGAGGCTGCGATTTCCGACATCCGTTCGAGCGAGTCGACCTCCAGCCCCTTCGTTCCTGACAGCACGTTCACCGGCCCGCGCAGATGCGGCTTCAGCTCCGTCAGGACCTTTCGGTAGTAGTGGCTCGGCACAATCATGAAGAGTGTGTCGCTGAACTCCGCGGCCGCGACAAGCGAGTTCGTCGCGCGCGTACCGTGATCGAGCGGGATCCCGGCAAGATACGACGCGTTGCTTCCCGTTCGGGCGATCGCCTCTGCAACGCGGGGATCGTGTGCCCAGAGAAGCACCTCGTTGCCACAGCGCGCCGCCACCACGGCCATGGCCGTACCGAACGATCCGGCGCCGATGATCGAAAGCTTCACGGTTTCTTCTCACCCATCCGCCGCTCCGTTCGCTGCGTCAGCCGGAAAATGTTGGAGTGATGCTTGGTAATCACGGCGATGGCGATCACGATGCTGACGTTGACAGTCCAGAACGGCGCGTGCGTCAGAAACCGCAGGAATAGCGGAATCGATGCGGCGCCGAGCATCGACGCCAGCGAGACAAAGCGGGTCGAGATGAGGACGATCAGGAAGATGATTGTTCCCGCGGCGACGGCGATCGGGTCGATGGCCAGAAAGGCACCGGTCGCCGTCGCGACGCCTTTTCCGCCATGAAATCGCAGCCAGACCGGAAACATGTGCGCCAGCACGGCGATCAGGCCGCCGAGTGCGATCCAGAACGCGCGCGAGTGCAGCGGCGAGGCGTCGATGCCCACCGGCAGCGGCCATGCGGAACTTCCCGTCACCCATCGCGAAAATTCGACAGCACCATAGCCTTTCGCCATGTCCAGAAGCAGTGCAATGATCCCCGCCAGTTTCCCTGCTGTGCGCGCGACGTTCGCCGCGCCGACGTTGCGGCTGCCGTGCTGGCGGATGTCCGCTCCCGCGAGCAGCTTCACCACCACAAAGCTGAAGGGAATCGATCCGATCAGATAGGCCGAAACAACGAGGCTGACGACGAGCACGGCCTGATTCTATCCGCCTGACGTCCTCGACCCTCCTTTCTCGTCTGTGCAGGCGTATCGGGAACAGTGGCCTGGCGCAGAACCGAGAGTTAGATTGCCGCGAAGGCGTTCTCCAGATCGCTGAGGAGGTCGTCGACGTCTTCGATGCCGACCGAAATTCGCACCAGGCCCGGCGTGATGCCCAGGCGCTGGCGGTCCTCGGGAGGAACGGACGCGTGCGTCATCGTCTCGGGATGCGAGATCAGTGTCTCCACGCCTCCGAGCGACTCGCCGAGCGAACAAAGACGGACGCGATTGAGAAACTTCGCCGCGTTCTCCTTCGAGCCGAGATCGAACGAGATCATCGCGCCAAAACCGTTCATCTGCCGCTTCGCCAGCGCATACTGCGGATGTGACGGCAATCCGGGATAGAAGACCTTCTTCGCCTTGGGCTGTCGGTCGAGATAGCTGGCCACGACCATGCCGTTTTCTTCATGACGCTTCATCCGGACTGCGAGCGTCTTGACGCCGCGAAGGACGAGCCATGAGTCGAAGGGCGACAGGATCGCGCCGACGGCATTCTGCAGAAAACCGATCTTCTCGGCGATTTCGTCGGCATTCGAAATCACCGCACCGCCCACCGAGTCGGAATGGCCGTTGAGAAATTTGGTCGTCGAGTGCACCACGATGTCCGCCCCCAGCTCGATTGGCCGCTGCAGATACGGCGAACAGAACGTGTTGTCGACGACCACGAGCGCACCGCGAGAGTGAGCCACTTCGGCGCACGCGGCGATGTCGGTAATGGTCATCATCGGGTTCGTCGGCGTCTCGAGAAAGACGATCTTCGTGTTCGCCCGGATCGCTCCGCGCACTGCCTCGACGTTCGACGTGTCGACGTAGGTGAATTGCAGGCCGAACTTCTCCAGGACGCGGCTAAACAGCCGGTAGGAGCCGCCGTACATGTTCTCGCCTGCAACGACGTGATCGCCCGACTGCAGCATGCGGAAGACAACGTCGATCGCCGACATCCCCGAAGCGAAGCAGTGCCCGTGCTTCCCGCGCTCCAGTGCAGCGAGATTGGCCTCCAGCACGCTGCGGGTCGGATTCTTCGTCCGCGCGTACTCGTAGCCTTTGTTCTCGCCAAAACGCGGTTGCACGTACGTCGATGTGGCGAAGATGGGATAAGTGACCGCGCCGGTGACCGGCTCGGGAGACTGGCCTGCGTGGATGCAATCCGTTGAGAAACCCATGGCTACCCCCGCGAATGCAGAACGCAGAATGCAGAGTGAAGAATTGAGAAAAACCACCTTTCTTCATTCTGCGTTCTGCATTCTGCGTTCTGCATTCATTTCCTCTTGGTGAAGATCCCCTTCGACATGTACCGTTCCGCTCCGTCGGGAATCAGCGTCACTACGCGCTTCCCCGCGCCGAGCTTCGCCGCGACCTGGAGCGCCGCGGCGACGTTTGCTCCCGACGACGACCCGCCGAGAATTCCTTCCTCGGAGGCCAGTCGGCAGACCGTGGCAAACGCTACGTCGTCCGGAATGGTGATGATTTCGTTCGCCAGCGAAAGATCGAGAACGGGCGGGATGAATGAGCTGCCGATGCCTTCGACTTCATGCGGCCCCGGTTCACCGCCGGCGAACACGGATCCCTGCGGCTGTACGACCGCGCAGTAGACCGACGGCAGACGCTCGCGCAGATACCGCGCCACGCCGGTGAAAGTTCCCCCTGTTCCGGCGCCGGTGACGAACCCGTCGATGCGCCCTTCCATCTGCTCGAAAATTTCCGGCGCGGTGGTCTCGTAATGCGATTCCGTGTTGTACGGATTCGCGAACTGCTGCGGGACGTAGGCGTTGGGGATCTCGCGCGCGAGCTGCTGCGCGCGATCAATCGCACCGCGCATCCCCGCATCCTTCGGCGTGAGGACAACCTCCCCGCCGAGGGCCTTCATCACTTCCCGTTTTTCGATCGAAAAGTGCTCCGGCACACAGAGGATCACCCGAAAGCCCATGCGCACGCCGACGAGCGCGAGCCCGATGCCGGTGTTGCCGGCGGTCGGTTCGATGATCGTGCCGCCCGGTTTCAAGAGACCGTCGCGTACGGCGCGTTCGATCATGCCGATGCCGATGCGGTCCTTCACCGATCCGCCGGGGTTGAGGAATTCGAGCTTGACGAAAACTGTGGCATCGCTGCGGCGCGGCATGGCCGTCAACTGCAGCATCGGCGTGTTGCCGACGAGATCGAGTATGTTGCTGGTCGGAGGGGATAGAGGACGAGGCAAGCGGCGGGATTCTAACAAACAAAACGGCGGGCGAAACCGCCCGCCGTCCAATGAAAACCTTGCAAATTGATTACGCCCAGCTCGTGGGGCGCGACTGCGAACGGCGCTGGTTGTAGCACTCGCGGCAGTACACAGGCTTACCGCTGACCGGAGTGAACGGTACTTCGGTCGTCACACCGCAGCTATCACACGTCACGCTGACCATCGTCCGCTCGCGCGATCCGCCGTTGCCCTCGCGGGCCATTTTCCGCTTGTCGCGGCAGTTCTTGCAGCGCTTCGGTTCGTTGGTGAAACCACGTTCTGCGTAGAACGCCTGTTCATTCTTGCTGAATACAAACTCTTGTCCGCAATCAGCGCAATTGAGATTCTTGTCGTTGAATGTATCCATGAACCTTTGATCTCCTAAGTTTCCTACGTTGCATAATGCCGCAGCAGAACACGCGCGGGGTGCCGCGACTCTTGCCCCCGCAAAATGGTTTCACAGCGATGACTTTGTGACCAGCCCCCTTCCAACCAAGAGCACACGAAGCCCGAAATGCGCTTGCCGCTCTGGAGCATCTCTCTTGGACTCGTTTGTTGCGTTTTAGCATAGCTATCTCAGCGAAGGCAATGAAGAACGCGCTACTTAAAATAAGAATGAGAAGGGGTTGATGATTTCATGACCTGTCCGATCCGCGTGGGGCCCGCCGGCTGGAGCTACACCGATTGGGAAGGCGTGGTCTACCCTTCTCACGGATCGCGTTTCGATCCGCTCGCCTATCTCGCGTCCTTTTTCGACACCGTGGAGATCAATTCGCCGTTTTATCGCATTCCGCCACCGGCGCACTCGAAGAGTTGGGCCCGTCGCGTTGGCAGCAACCCGGATTTCAAATTCACCACGAAAATCTTCCGCGGCTTCACACACGAGCAGACGCGCTTCACGCCCGACGACGTCAAGGCCTTCCGCAACTATCTCGATCCGCTGGCCGAGGTTGGCCGGCTCGGCGCGCTGCTCCTGCAATACCCCTGGAGTTTCAAGAACACGCCGGAAAACGAAAAAAAGCTGGAAAGCGTGTTTCGCGCGTTCCATGGCTACCCGCTCGCTCTCGAGGTGCGTCACGCATCGTTTCAAAATGACCACTTCTTCCGTTTTCTCGGCGCGCAGGACGTCGCATGGGTCAATGTCGACCAGCCGCTGTTTCACGAATCGGTGAAGCCCGCCGATACCGTCACCGGACCGCTGGCGTACGTCCGGCTGCACGGACGCAATTACGAGAAGTGGTTCGCGCACGAAGAGACGTGGGAGCGATACAACTATCTCTACACGAAAGAGGAGCTCGCGCCCTGGGCTGCTCGCATTCAGACCATGGCCCGAAGCAAAGAGGCGTACGTGATCACGAACAACCACTTCCGCGGCCAGTCCATCGTCAACGCCGTCGATCTGAAAGAGGCCCTGGGGCAGAGCGCCAAATTACCGCCGCAGTTGATTACGGTGTATGGGCAGAGAGTTAACAGTTAACAGTTAACGGTTAACAGGAAAGGGCGGGCGGGCCTGTTAACTGTTGCCTGTTAACTGTTAACGTTTCTAGCGATGTCTCGCAAGAAACGCGTCATCGGAACGGCCGGCCACATCGACCACGGCAAAACCGCTCTCGTCAAGGCGCTGACCGGCGTCGACACCGACCGCCTCCCGGAAGAGAAGCGCCGCGGAATCACCATCGATCTCGGATTCGCGAGCTGGTTCACCGAGGACTACCAGATCGGCTTCGTCGACGTGCCTGGGCACGAGCGATTCGTGAAGAACATGCTGGCCGGCGTCGGCGGGATCGACAGCGTCCTGCTCGTCGTTGCCGCCGACGAGTCGATCAAGCCGCAAACCCGTGAGCACTTCGCGATCTGCAAACTCCTCGGCATCCGCACCGGCGTGGTGGCCATCACCAAGAGCGATCTGGTCGATCGCGACATCCTCGAGCTCGTGCGCCTGGAGATCGAAGAGCTCGTCGCCGGAAGCTTCCTGGCCGGGAAGGCGATCGTGCCGGTGAGCAGCGTGACCGGCGCGGGCCTCGACGATCTGCGCAAGGCCATCCTCACCTCGGGGAACGAGATCGACGACCGCGACGCCACCACGCGCGTCTTTCGGCTGCCGATCGATCGCGTCTTTTCGATGAAAGGCTTCGGCTCGGTGATCACCGGCACGACCTTTTCCGGCCACCTCAAAGTCGACAGCGAGGTTGAAGTGCTCCCGGGCGGATTTCACAGCCGCGCGCGCGCCATTCAGGTACACGGTGAGCCGCGCGAGACGGCGTTCGCCGGCGAGCGAACATCGATCAATCTTCCCGACATCGCTCTCGAGCAGCTCCACCGCGGCGAGCAGGTGCTCGTTCCGAACACGCTGCGGCCGTCGCAGGTCATCACCGCGCGCCTCGATCTGCTCGCCGATGTGAAGCCGCTGAAAGAGCAGACGCGGATCCGCTTCCATCACCTCGCCGACGAGCTTTTCGGCGCGATCCGTTTCGTCGACGAGACCGGAGCGGAGCTGAAGCCGGGAAACAGCGCCTTCGTGCAGATTCGGCTCGAGTCGCCGGTCGTTGCGGTCAGCGGCGACCGGTTCGTCGTCCGCCGCTACTCCCCCCCGTTCACCATCGGCGGCGGCGTAATTCTCGATGCTCATCTACCGAAGCTGAGCCGGAAAACGCGACCCGAGCTCTTGCAGATCCTGCTGGAGGGAACGCTTGCGGAGCGCGTGGAGCTGACGGCGAAACTCGAAGGGCTGCGCGGCCTGACGATTCGGGAAGTGCAGGCGCGGACCGGCATACGAGTGGAAACTTTGTCGAAGGAGCTGAAGAATCTGCCGCATCTCGCCGACGCCGGCGACCGGCGCTGGCTTCACGCCGACGTGGTCACCGATTTTCGCCACCGGGCGATGGAGTTTCTCGATCGCTATTTCAAAGAGAATCGGATGGCCGTCGAGGTCTCCAAGGGAGAGTTCGTGCAGAAGCTCATCCCGCACGGAGCCGATCCGGCGGTGATCAACTTCCTGCTGCAGGATCTCTCGCGCGAGAAGATCATCCGCATCGAGGGCGACGCGATCGACATTCCCGGGCGGTCGAAGAAACTCGGCGGTGCCGAGGGGGAGCTGGCGCGGATGATCGAGGCGCGATTCGCCGACGCCGGCCTGCAGCCACCACCGATCTCTGATCTGATCAACAACATCCCCCAGAAGGCGAAGGTGATCGAAGGGGTCGTCGGATTCCTGGTCAAGCAGGGAAACCTCGTTCGGCTTGCCGACGGCGTCTACGTGCACCGAACCGTGCTCGATGCCGCGCGCCAGCGGATGGCCTCACGGCGCGGCGAGACGATCGACGTCGGTCAGTTCAAGGATTTTTTCGGTCTGTCGCGGAAGATCGCGATCCCCCTTCTGGAGTACTTCGATCGCCAGGGGGTGACGAAACGGGTGGGCGATTCGCGGCAGGTTCTGTGAGCTCGCGATAGGCGGCGTTCACCTTCAGCAGCGACTGCGGCACGTTCCTCCGTTCGATCTTCACCACATTCCGATCGACGATCAGCTTCGAAGTTCCGTACGGCAGCTCGGCGTGATCGGCCAGGGGGAATCCGCGCATGCCGAGCAGCGCCTCGTCGGCGTCGCGCATCATCGGCTCGTCCTTCGAATTGACCGGCTGCGTGGCGAACCACATGGCGAATAGATTCGGAGGAATCGATTGCGGGCTGCCGATCCACAGCTCGCGTTGATAGCCGCCGATGCGAATCAGCACCTGGCTGGCTTCGACGCCATGGATCACGCGCTTCGCCCCTGTGTTCACGACTTCGGCGCGCGGCACGCCGTCGGCCAGCGGTTCATTGGCCGCGTCGCGGCGCTCGGCGATCGCGCGTTCCACTGCCCGCGTCAGAACCGTCTTCTGGATGTCGTTGACGAACGTGACCTGGTCGTGCTCCAGATCGAACAGCCGCCAGCGATCGACCTCATCGTCGCTGCGCGCCCGCCCACCGGCGATGACGATCGAATGCTGAAACGTCTTGTTCTGCGGCTGCAGCTTCGTCTCGATGGTCACCACGGTTGCCGCGACCTGCGGCTCCGGCGGCCCTCCTTTGACCGGAGGCTTTACGGGCCCGCACGCCGCGAACCCAATCAAGGCGCACGCGCAGATCAGCCTTTTGCGTCGTACCAACGTCGGCCCCAGCCTGTTTCGACCGCCAGCGGAACCGCCAGCGGATGAATGTTTTCCATCGTTTCTTTCACGATTCCGGCCACTTGCTCCACCTTCGCATCGTCGACCTCGATGACAATCTCGTCGTGGACGGTGAGCAGCATCACCGCGTCCGTTCGGAGGTTTGCCTCCAAGGCGATCATGGCCAGCTTCAGAATGTCGGCCGCAGTGCCCTGAATGGGCGCGTTGATGGCCATTCGTTCGGCATTCCCGCGAACCGTGAACGAGCGATTGTGGATCTCCGGGATGTAGCGCACGCGTCCGAAGAGCGTCGTGACCTTCCCGGTCGCGCGCGCCGTCTCCAGCGTCCGGTCGAGGTAATTCTGGATCTTCGGATATTGCCCGAAATAGGCGTCGATGAAATCCTTCGCCTGGGACGTCGGGATGTTCAGCTCGTTGGACACGCGAAACGCCGACATACCGTAAAGCACGCCGAAGTTGATCGTCTTCGCCGCGCGGCGCTGATCGGGCGTGAGCTGATCCTCCGGGATGTTGAACATCTTCGAGGCGGTGGCTCGATGGATGTCGGCGCCGCGCCGGAACGTCTCGATCAATGCTTCGTCCTGTGAGATGTGCGCGAGAATGCGCAGCTCGACCTGCGAGTAATCCGCGGCGAGGAGAACTTTCCCCTCCTCGGCGACGAATGCCTTCCGGATCTCGCGTCCCAGCTCTGTGCGGATCGGAATGTTCTGCAGGTTCGGGTCGGATGACGACAGGCGTCCCGTCGCCGCCACGGCCTGGTTGAACGACGTGTGCACACGCCCGTCCTTCGCTACGAGCTGCGGCAACGCGTCGATGTAGGTCGATTTCAGCTTGTGCAACTCGCGCTGTTGCAGGATCAGTTGCGGGACCGCAAATCCGTGACTGGCCAGTTCCTCCAGGACCTCGACCGAGGTCGAGTAGGCCTTCGTCCCTTTCGTCTTCTTGGTCGCCGGATATTGCAGCTTCTCGAACAACACGTGTCCGAGCTGCTGCGGCGAATTGATGTTGAACTCCATCCCCGCCTCAGCATAAATCCGGCGTTCCAGCCCGGCGAGCTGCTTGCCCATCGTCTCCGACATTTGTCGCAGCAGCGGCACGTCGATGCGGATGCCGCGTTCTTCCATCCGCGCCAGAACCGGAATGAGCGCGAGCTCGATCGAGTCGTAAATTTCCAGCAGCGCCGGATCACGGCGTAGCTCCGGCTCGAGAACATCCTTCAGCGCGAGAGCGATATCCGACTTTTCGCCGAGGTATTGCTGGTGCGCGGCCAGTCCGGTCGATCCGATCTGCTGCTCGACTGCGAACAGCGGCGCCGTCTTGGCGACATCTTTTCGCGAGAGCACATCGAGCGTCAGCCGGTCGCGCGCCACGTTGCCGAATGCGTGGCTCGGCAGTCCCGGATTGATCACGTACGACATGATCATCGTGTCGGCGAAGCGCTTGGGAACCGGCCATCCGTTCGCCGACAGCCGGCGGATCTGCAGCTTGGCGTCGTGAGTCACAAATACCCGATCGCTGCGCAGAACGCGTTTCAGCTCCTCATCGATAGCGTCGGCTCCGCCGAGCCGGCGCGAGATCGGCACGATGAGCGACTGACCCGGTTTGACCGAAAACGATGCCGCGAGCAGCTCGCTGCCGGCATCGTCGCTTGCCGGCTCGAACCACATGGCCAGCGGAGCGTCGCCCGCGACGAACGCGCGGACCTCATCTGCGCTCGACGCAATTCGGTAATCGTGCTCGACGGGAGGCGCCTCGGGGAGGTACTCCTGCATCAGCGACGCGAACTCGAGCCGTGAAAAAACGTCGTGCAGCCTCGCGCGGTCGGGCTCCTGTCGCTCGAGCGAGTGGAAATCGACGTTCACGTCGAGATCGCATTGGATCTTCGCCAGGTCGCGCGACAGGAACGCCTTGTCGCGGTTCTCTTCCAGCTTCTTCCGCTGGGCCGGCTTGAGCTGATCGAGATGCTCGTACACCTGTTCCAGAGAGCCGAACTGCTGGATCAGCGACTTCGAGCCTTTTTCGCCGATGCCCGGCACTCCGGGGATGTTGTCGATGGCGTCGCCCCAGATGGCCATGACGTCGACGACTTTCTCCGGAGGAAGCCCAAACGTCTCCTCGACTCCTTTGGCGTCGTACAGCACCTCGCGGCCGGTGTGATAGAGGCGGATTCCGTCGCCGACGAGCTGGAAGAAATCCTTGTCCGACGTGGCGATCACCACGTCGTAGCCGCGATCGCGCGCCGTGCAGGCGAGCGAGCCGATCAGGTCGTCCGCTTCCCAATCCTCGAGCCCCAGGACCGGGATGCGAAATCCTTCGAGGACCTCGTTGACGAATGGCAACTGCACGGCGAGATCATCGGGCATCGGCCGGCGATTCTTCTTGTAATCGGCGAACGCCTCGTGACGGCTCTTGGCCCGTCCGATGTCGAAAGCCACGGCGATGCAGTCGGGCTTGTGATCCTTCAGCAGTTTCCGAAGGGTCTGCGTGAAGCCATAGACCGCGTTCGTCGCCAACCCGGCCGAATTCGTCAGCTCGCGAATGGCGAAGTAGGAACGATAGACGTTGTTGGAGCCGTCGATCAGGAACAAAGTCGGCTTCGCAGCCATGGGGCGCCGATTGTAGGGCACGGCCGCGCCGTGCCGCATCCCCGGAACGGTACGACGCAGTCGTGCCCTGTAAAAACACCTACGGAGCCTTTCGGCTCCGTTTGTGCTACTCAATAAAGGGGCTGGACCACTGCGGCCAGTTGGCAGGATTCAAGGAAGCTCAAGTGAATAATCGTCCAAATCGGTCCAATAAGTGAGGAGGGAGCCCGCAGCGGCCACTGTGCACGGGCGATCAAGAAGGGACCCGCGCAAATGAGGTCTCGAACCTTTCGAAACCTTTATCATCGTGGCTTTGCCGATTGCGAATTGCGAGCCAAGTCAAATAACTCTAAACAAACAACATCCGGCCGGCCGGTAGCATCACAGCGACCTTTCGGTGGGCGCAGGAAAACGAGCGTCTCACGCGGCTTTGACCGGTCGGCTCCTCTCGGATGGCTTGCACGGGATGCATTCGCCAACCGGCAATTTTTGCAACTTCTTCTTGCGCCGCCGCTGCAATTCTGACAGTCACGATGAAGAAATCGTTGTTGCTCCTGGCGAGACTCGCCGTCGCCCCCGCGCCCCATCGTGATTGGATCCCCTTTTCGCATCGACGACATCGCCCCATCGCGGAAGGGCGTGTACATTCCAAGCCCCAAAACGGGCACACCGCCATCGGAATCCGATATCGTTTCTGATGTGAAGAGTCGGGACGACGCCCTCACTCTGCTGCACGAATACACGAAATCGGACTCGCTGCGGAAACACGCCCTGGCGGTCGAGCAGGCGATGAAAGCGTGCGCGAGGAAACATGCGCCCGCCGAAGATCCGGTGCGGTGGGGTATCGCCGGTCTGCTGCATGATTTCGATTACGAGCAGTTCCCGAACGCCGATCAACATCCCTACGTCGGATCGAAGATCCTGGAGGAAGCGGGATTCGATGCCGAGCTGCGTCACGCCATCATGGGCCATGCTCCCTACACCGGTGTTCCACGTGACACGTTGATGGCCAGAGCGCTGTTCGCCTGCGACGAGCTTTGTGGATTTCTGACCGCCTGCGCGCTGGTGCAGCCCAGCAAGTCGATCGCCGACGTGAAGCCGTCTTCGGTCCGCAAGAAGCTGAAAGACAAGGCGTTCGCGCGGACGGTAAGCCGCGAAGACATCTACAAAGGAGTCGAGGAGCTCGGCGTCGAACTCGAGGAGCACATCACTTTCGTCCGCGACGCGCTTCTGCAGATCGCCGACCAGCTCGGCCTCGGAGGAACGCCATGAAAGTGCGTCTGCTCTTTTTCGCCGTTCTGCGCGACATCACCGGCAAGAACGAAGAAGCGATCGAAGTTCCGGAGGGGACCTGCGCGGCCGATGTCTGGAACACCCTGCGGCAGAAGCATCGCCAGCTCGCCGGCTATGAGCGCCCGCCGATGACGGCGGTCAACGAGAGCTACGCGGCCGCGGACCAGCAACTGCATGAGGGAGACGAAGTGGCATTCATCCCTCCGGTGGCCGGCGGCTAGAACGATGACCTTTCTCACCAACGCCCCGATCGACTCCCGCGAGCTGGCGAAGAGCGTCATGCGCCGCTCCGACGGCGCCTGCGTTGTCTTCGAAGGCGTGGTCCGCGACCATCACGAAGGGAAGAAGGTCGAGTCGATCTTCTACGACGCCTACCGGCCGATGGCTGAAAAAGAGATTGCAATAATTATCCACGATATATCTATACAATTCCCCGAGGTCGCCGCGGCCGTCGTGCACCGGCTCGGTCCTTTGAAAGTTGGCGAGGCGTCGATCGCCATCGCCTGCGCTTCTGCGCATCGCGGCGAAGCGTTTGCGGCCTGCCGCACGATCATCGATCGATTCAAACAGACCGTTCCGATCTGGAAAAAGGAACGCGGGCCGGGCGGCGAGGAGTGGGTCGGGTGGCAGAAGTAGAAGTCACGCCGATCCCCGCGGCGAGCGTGCTCCTGTTGCGCGACGACCCGCTCGAAGTGCTGATGATTCGCCGGCCCGGCAGGAGCAGCTTCGTGCCGAACGCCTGGGTTTTCCCCGGCGGCGCGGTGGAGGAAGGCGACAGGAGCTTCGCGAAGGGAGTCGTGCTCAGCGCCCGGCGCATCGCCGGCGCGCGCGAACTGTTCGAAGAAGCGGGAATCTGGCTCGGCGCTCCCCTTCGCGATCCGGCCTCCAAACGCGCCGCGCTGCTCCGCGGCGCCGTCGGATTCGCCGATCTCTTCCGAGAGTCGCCGATCGATCTGGAGACGCTCGTGTGGACCTCGCACTGGATCACGCCCGTCGGCGAGCCGAAGCGTTTCGACGCCTATTTCTTCCTCGCCTGCACCGACCGCGGCGCCATAGCCACATTTCAAGAGAGCGAAGCGGTCGATCTAGCGTGGATCCCGCCCGCGCAAGCCATCGAACGGCACATGCGCGGCGAGTTCCCCATCGTCTTTCCAACGCTGAAGAATCTGGAGGCCATCGCCGGTTTCCGCTCGGCCGCAGAGCTTCTCGATTCGCGGCGCAACGTCGAGGTCCCCACGTTCCTCCCGCGACTGGTGATCGAGAACGGGCAGGAGAAGATCCTTCTGCCGTGATCATCAGGGACATCGTGGCACCCAATCCCGGCCCGTTCACCCTCGCCGGCACGCGCACGTATCTTCTCGGCGACTCGGCGGTGATCGATCCCGGCCCAGCCATCGACTCGCACATCGAGGCGATCTGCAAAGCGATGCCACGCCTGAAAACGATCTTTGTCACGCACCGGCACGTCGATCACGCGCCGGGCGCAGTTCCCTTGAAACGACGGACCGGCGCACGGATCGTCGCGCCGGCCGGCGCGCTCGAAGAGGCGGACCGGATCGTGCGCGACGGCGACGTCCTCGAAGGCCTGGAGGCCATCGCCACGCCGGGGCACACGCGCGAACACGTCTGCTATCTCACGCCGGAGGGAGATCTTTTCACCGGCGATACGATCCTCGGCGAAGGGACGACGACGATCTTTCCGCCGGACGGAAACATGGGCGACTACATCCGCTCGCTGCACACGCTCCGCGCGCGCAATCCGAAACGCATTTTTCCCGGACACGGCCCGACGCGCGACGCCGCCGTCGCGCTGATCGATGAGTACATCGCGCATCGGTTACAGCGCGAACAGCAGGTCCTCGATGCGCTTGCGGCCGGCGCGCGAACGATTCCGGAAATGCGCCGCCGCATTTATCTCGACCTCGATCCACGTCTCGAAGATGCAGCGGAGATCCAGATCGCGGCGCACTTGATAAAGTTGCAGGACGAAGGATGGGTCGATGCGCGCGAGAACAAGTACCATCTGTCACCCCGAGCGTAGCGAGGGGCCCGGGTGCCGGCATGACATCGCCTGCCGCACGCCCAGGCCCCTCGCTACGCTCGGGGTGACAATCATTCTCTTTCTGTTATGTGAGGTCGCTTTGGGACAGGAACTTCCAAAAACTGCCGCCGAGATGAGCAATGACCGGTCGACGTCGCGATACGAAGACGTCATCGCGTTCATCGCCGCGATTCAGCGCGCTGATCCCGACATTCGCGTGGAAACGTTTGCCACCACCAACGAGGGGCGCGCGTTGCCGCTGGTGATCGCCGGCCCGCCGGGTGTGGTCGACCCGCGAACGGCGCACGCGACCGGCCTGCCGGTGGTCTTCATCATGGCCAACATCCACGCGGGCGAGGTGGAGGGAAAAGAGGCCGCACAGATGCTGCTGCGCGATCTGGTGTCGTCATCGCGCAAGCTGCGCGATGAGATGGTCGTGTTGATCGCGCCGATCTACAACGCCGACGGCAACGAGGCGATCTCCACTGAGCACCGCACGACGCAGAACGGGCCGCCGAACGGCGTCGGCGTGCGCGAGAATGCGCAAGGACTCGATCTCAATCGCGACTACATGAAACTCGAGTCGCCCGAGGCGCGCGGGCTGATCGCGAACGTGCTCGATCGCTGGGATCCGCTGCTGACGGTCGACTTGCATACCACCAACGGCTCGTATCACGGGTTCGCGTTGACTTATAGCCCGATGCTCAATCCCGATGCGCCGGCGGATCTGATCGACTTCGAGCGCGACACGCTCCTGCCGCACATCCGCGAGCGGATGAAGTCGGAACATCACAAAGAGACGTACTACTACGGCAACTTCGTCAATCAACTGACTCCGGAGACGGGGTGGTATACCTTCGACTCGCGCCCGCGCTTCGGCAACAACTACGTCGGGCTGCGCAATCGCTTCGCGATTCTGTCGGAGGCGTACAGCTACATCGATTTTCGCGCGCGCGTCGAGGTCACGTACGAATTCCTGCACGAGATCCTTGGCGCGGTCAAACGATACGGGAAAAAGATGACCCGGCTTGGCGCGCGCGCGGACGAGCAGATTCGCCGCGGCAAGCTGCGCAAGCTCGGCGTCCGATTCCAGATCAAGCCGTGGAAGGAGACGGAGATTCTGTGGGAGCGATGCGTGCCCGAGAACGCGGCGCCGCCGCAGCCGGAATTCCCTGGTGAGACGCCGCGGCACCTCACGCGAACCGGTCAGATCGTGCCGGTGAAGACCACCGACTTCGGTATCTTCGCGCCGACGGAAAAGAGCGATGTGCCGTACGCGTATGTGGTCGACGCCGCGGCCCACGATGCGATCAAGAATCTCCGCACGCACGGAATCGTCGTGGAGAAGCTCACGCGCGACACGCCGCTGGAAGTCGATCAGTTCGTGATCTCCGATGCGCAGCGCGCGGAACGCGCGTTTGAGGGCCATCACGAATCTGCCCTGGCCGGAAAGTGGAAGAGCCGCCAGAAAACGTTTCCAGCCGGAACGGTCCTGGTGCGAATGAATCAGCCGCTGGCGCGGTTGGCGTTCTATCTTCTCGAACCGCGCAGCGATGACGGCCTATTTGACTGGAACTTTTTCGACTCCCTACTGGAAGGAAAGATCGCGCCGGTGCGCAGGATCACGAAGCCTGTAGCTCTCGACGCGACGATCGTGAGCGACCGATGAAGGCCACCAAGACCCCTCACGGCGCTTCGCCCACGCTCTCCCCGCTGCGCGGGGCAAGGGGACTCGAAGATCCTTCGCCCCGCTTGCGGGGAGAAGGTGCCCGAAGGGCGGATGAGGGGTCGCGTCGACGACTGCCGAGGTGATTGTGAAGCAGAAAGATTTCATTGAGATCCACGACTTCAGCGCCTCTGAAGTGATGGCCATCTTCAAGCTGGCCCGCGAGGTCAAGGCAAAACCGCAGAAGTTTCGCGAGGCGCTGAAGGGGCAGACGCTGGCGATGATCTTCGAGAAATCGTCGACGCGCACTCGCGTGTCGTTCGAAGTGGGGATGTTCCAGCTCGGCGGGCACGCGCTGTTCCTCTCCTCGCGCGACATTCAGCTCGGCCGCGGCGAGCCGATCTCCGACACGGCGAAGGTCCTTTCGCGCTATGTCGACGGCATCATGGCCCGCACCTTCGCGCATAAGACGGTCACCGATCTTGCAGAAAACGCTTCGGTTCCGGTGATCAACGGACTGACGGATCTGTCGCATCCATGTCAGGCCATGACCGACTACTTCACCGCGTGGGAGAAGCTCGGCAAGCTGAAGGGGAAGAAGCTGGCGTGGGTGGGCGACGGCAACAACATGGCGCATTCGCTGATGTTCGGCGCGCCGAAGTTAGGCATGGACATCGCAGTGGCCACACCCGCCGGTTACGAACCCGACCCCTCGATCGTCCAACAGGCGAAGGACGACGCGCGCAAAGCCAGAACGAAGATCATCCTCACGCACGCCATCGAGGAGGCGGTCGACGATGCCGACATTGTGGAGACCGACGTCTGGGCCTCGATGGGACAGGAGGAGGAAGCGGAGAAGCGGCGCCGCGATTTTGCAGGATGGCAGGTCAATCGGAGAGTGATGTCGTTGGCGCGCAGGAACGCGATCTTCATGCACTGCCTCCCGGCGCATCGCGGCGAGGAAGTGGCCTCCGAGGTCATCGACTCGAAGCAGTCGGTGATCTACGACGAGGCCGAGAACCGGCTGCACGTGCAGAAGGCGATCATGATCATGCTGATGAAGGGCCGCAAACAATCGCGATGACCTCAGCGCAGGTGCGCCACCAGCGCGGCCTCTTCGTCGTCATCCTCCTCGGCGTCATCTTTCTCGCGCTCCTGGCGGCGCTCGTCTTCACCACCGGCAAGCGCCCGCAGACGCTGTCCGCGCATGCCGAAAGCTTGTCGGTCCTGCCGCTGCGCATCCGCATCCGCACCGAGCCGAGCCTGCAGGCGCCGGTGGTGAGTACGGCGGCATCGGGCCAGAAGCTGATGGTGCTCGAGGATCGCGGCGCGTGGGTGCGCGTGCAGGATCCGGAGGGAATCTCCGGCTGGGCCGAGCGCAACGCCCTGGAGCGGACCTCGGAACGGCAGCGCCGCCTGGCGCGATACGAGGC
>JBGPFD010000012.1:0-29061 GCA_041483175.1 Thermoanaerobaculia bacterium
GCTTCACGCTGCCCCAGTGGACTGCGGCGTCTTCGTTTGCTACGCCGTCGACCGCGCGATTGCTCGCCACGCAACCGGGAACGTTCTACGTTCTGACCGACCACTCGCTCGAGATCTGGTCGAACGCTCCGCTGCCGAAGCTGCCCCGCCGCCCCCCCGCGCGCTGAGGCGACGCACACTTCGTTCGTTTCACGCCATGACTGAAAATCGCTGAGCGGTCCGAGCTCGGCAAACAACCGCGCCAGACCCAATGTAGGTCGCAGCGTCGCCGTAACCGATCGAGATTACGCGAACGTCACTCGGCTGCAATCCGGTGCTCATGGAAGCGAGGATCGCGCCGGAAACCATCGACCATCAGGTGATCGCGAGCTCGTGGCGTCACGAGCTGAAGACTGTCACGCCAGCTTACGCATTGGCCGTCGTCGGGTCGATCACCGTCCGCACTTCATGCACCTTACTCGCGGGGAAGCCGCTTTTCGCGGCGTGCTCGCGGATGATCTTCTCGTCGTCGGCCAGATAAACGCAAAAGAGCTTGTTGTCGGTGACGTACGACGTCACCCATTGAATGCCCTTCCCGAGTTGATCCAGCACCTGGTTCGAATGCGCGGCGGCGTTCCTCAAGCCCTCCGGCGTGTTCTTCCCGACCTCGGGGATCTCGCGTTCGATGACGAACTTTTTCATGGCTGCCCTCCTTCCGAGTGTGTGCTCAATATCGGTCCGTAGAGCCTTGCAGGCGAGTGGCAGATGTGCCATTCTTCAATGCCGATCCTGCCAAGGCCATGATTGAAGTCGCCGTAGTGCTCATGAAAGGGGGTCTTCCCTCGACGGCGATCGCGCCGATGGAGATTTTCAGTTGCGCCGGGGTGCTCTACGACGCCTTCTGCGGGCAATCGAGCGAGCCGCTGTTCCGCGTGCGTGCCGTGACCGCCACCGGGAAACCGACAAGCAGCTTCATCCCTGTCACGATCCGGCCGACATGTTCGATCGCCGAGGTGCGGAAGGCGGACTTGATCATCGTACCGAGCTCCGGCGCCGTGATCGACGAAATCCTCGCAAGAAATCAGACCCTGATCCACTGGCTGCGCCGCTGGCACAAACGAGGTGCTGCGATTGCCGGCATCTGCTCGGGCGTGGCGCTTCTGGCGGAAGCGGGTCTACTCGATAGCCGTCCGGCGACAACGCACTGGGCTCTGGCGGATCAATTCGCGAAGCGATTCCCGAAGGTGCAATGGCTGCCGGAGCGCTTCATTACCGAGTCGGAGAAGATCTTCTGCAGCGGTGGCGTCTATGCTTCGATCGATCTGGCCCTCTATCTCGTCGAGAAGTTCTGTGGACACAAGATCGCCATGGAGACCGCGAAGGCGCTGCTGCTGCAGACGCCGCGCATGTGGCAAGCCACCTATGCCGCCGAACCTCCGGCCGCCGCTCACGGAGACGAGCCGATCGGAAAAGCGCAGCGATGGCTGTTCAAGAATTTCCGCGAAGCTGTGACCATTGAAGAGCTGGCGGCGCGCGTGGCGATGAGCCCGCGAAACTTTGCGCGCCGTTTCAAGATCGCGACCGGCGAAACGCCTCTCGCTTACCTCCATTGCCTGCGCATCGACGCCGCGAAGCACCTCCTCGAAAACGAGAGGATGAACGTACACGACGTCAGTCAGGCGGTCGGTTATGAAGACGTGATCTTCTTCCGCCGCCTCTTCAAACGCTACACAGGTGTACCGCCACGCGAATACCGCGTGCGATTCGGCATCAGCGACGCCGCCGCGTGACACGTTCGGTGAGCTCCCGCCGCGAACTGAGCTGGACTTCGGAGTTCAGCGAAGCGATCCCCGTTGTCTTTCGCCGGCGCGATAGGTGTGGGATACGATTCGCGGCGATGGCGAAAATCGAATTTGCCGCGGACGCGAACGCCTACCACATCACCCTGAATGACCCGCCCCTGAACATTCTCGACATCACCATGCTCGAACAATTCCGCGACGCGTTGCGCCGCGCCAACAACGACCGCCATTGCCTGATCATCGACGCCGCGGGCGAGAAAGCGTTCTCCGCCGGCGCGAGCGTGCAGGACCACCTCGGCGATCGCGTGGTCACCATGCTGGAGCGCTTTCACGAATGTTTTCGCATCCTCGCGAAAATCGATCTCGTCACCGTCGCGCTGGTCAAGGGAGCCGCGCTCGGCGGCGGATGCGAACTGGCGCTCGGTTGCGATTTCATCCTCGCCTCCGATCGGGCCCGATTCGGACAGCCGGAGATCAACCTCGGCGTGTTCCCGCCGGTGGCGGCCTATCAGCTCTCGCGGCAGATCGCGCCACGAAAAGGGCTGGAGCTGCTGCTGACCGGCGACGCCGTCGACGCGGCGACCGCCGAGCGCATCGGACTGGTCAACGCCGTCTTCCCTGTCGCGGAATTCGATCGCCGCGCGGAGGAGTGGCTCCAGCGGCTCTACCGGCAGAGTGCCTCATCGCTGCGCTTCGCCAAGCGCGCCTTCCGCCTTGCTCGAAACGCCGATTTCGACGAGCGCCTCGCCGCCGTCGAGCGGCTCTACCTCGAGGAGCTGATGAAAACGCACGACGCCGGCGAGGGACTCAACGCGTTCGTCGAGAAGCGCAAGCCGGTGTGGAGGGGAATGTAGAGCCGCCTCTCAGGCGGCTCGCGCCGGCTGGAGAGCCGGCGCCACATTTCTCAGTGCACACCGCCCATCAATTTCCGGATCGGCCGCAGCAGAATCAGCAGCATCACCGCCACAACAGCGATACTGATGAATGCGGTCTGAAAGACTTCGGAGAACGCCCGATTCTCCAGGAATCCTGCCGCCCACCCCGCCACGTAATTGCCGAGCGCCGTGGCCATGAACCAGATGCCCATCATCAGCCCCACGACGCGCCGAGGTGACAGCTTGGTGACCATGCTCAGGCCCACCGGACTGAGGCAGAGCTCTCCGGTCATCTGCAGGAAGTAAAGGCCGATCAGCACCACGGGCTCACGGGACGGCCGCTGCGTTCGAAGATGTGCGCCGCCGGCACGATGAGCGCGAACGAAAGGCTGAGCAGAATCAGCCCCATTGTGAACTTCACGGGACTGGTCGGCTCATGCCGCCCGAGCGTCACCCACAGCCAGGCGAAGATCGGGGCGAAGATGATCACGAAGAGCGGCTCGACCGACTGGAACCAGCTCGAGGGATAGCCGAGGCCGAACACCGTGAGCCGCGTGGCGCGATCGGCGAACAGATTGAGGCTCGAGCCGGCTTGCTCGAATCCTGCCCAGAAGATCAGCGCGAAGAGCGAGAGGATGATGATGGCCGCGATCCGCGCCCAATCGGTCCGCGTGAACCGATCCTTCGGCGCTTCGACGCTCTCGATCGCCTTCGTCGACGGCGTCTTCGCCTGCAACCGCGGGACGAGATACTTCTTCCCGGCGACGTACTGAATCAATCCGAGTGTCATGCCGACGCCCGCGGCGCCGAATCCGAAATGCCAGTTGATGCGCTGCCCGAGGAAGCCGGTGACCAGCGGCGCGATGAATGCGCCGAGATTGATGCCCATGTAAAAAATGGAGAAGCCCGCGTCACGGCGCGCGTCGTCCTTCGTGTAAAGCGTCCCGACGATCGTGCTGACGTTTGGCTTCAGGAGCCCGGTGCCGATGACGATCAGGCAGAGACCAGCGAAGAAAAACGGCAGTCCGGGGACAGCCATGCTGAAGTGGCCGCAGGCGATGATGATCCCGCCGATGAGCACCGCGCGGTAATGTCCGAGCCAGCGGTCGGCGATGTATCCGCCCGGCATGCCCATGAAGTAGACGAGAAACGTGTACGCGCCATAGATCGTCGCGGCATTCTTCTCGCCGAATCCGAGCCCCGGCTTCTGCGTCGACCCGACCATGTAGAGGATCAGAAGGGCGCGCATGCCGTAGTAGCTGAAGCGCTCCCACATCTCGGTGAAGAAGAGAGTGGCCAGACCGCGGGGATGGCCGAACCATTGCTTTTCGGAGGCGACAGCGACGTCCGACATGCGCGCCATTCTCAGGCAGCGATGATGCACAATGCAATGCTGATGAAGTTGCAGCGGGACATCCCGCTCGCGCCGATGACCACCCTCGGCATCGGCGGACCGGCGAAGTACTTCGCGCGAGCGCGGACAGTCGATGACATCCGGGAAATCGTCGACTGGGCGTCGGCGAATCGCGAGCCGCTGCTGGTGCTGGCGGGAGGAAGCAACGTTCTGATCGCCGACGAGGGATACGACGGCATCGTCCTGCACATCGATCTCCGCGGGATCAAGATCGAATCGGAGGATCGCGACACCGTCGTCGTCAACGTCGCCGCCGGAGAACGGTGGGATGACTTCGTGGCCATGGCCGTCGCCAATCGCTGGGCGGGCATCGAGTGCCTGTCGGGAATCCCCGGTTCCGTCGGCGCCACGCCGATCCAGAACGTCGGCGCATATGGCCAGGACGTCAGCGAGACGATCGTCCGCGTGGAAACGTTCGACCGCTCCACGGGCCACGTGCGATGGCTGACCAGGGACGAATGTGGTTTCGGCTATCGATCAAGCCTCTTCAAGAACGTCGAACGGGAGCGCTACGTAGTCGTGTCGGTCACCTTCCGGCTCCAGCCGAATGGAGCGGCGGCACTGCGGTACCCCGAGCTCCAGAAAACCCTTCAAGGACCCACGAACGACCTGCAGCAGGTGCGCGACGCGGTGATCGACATCCGCCGCCGCAAGGGAATGGTGCTCGATGCGACCGATCCCGATACGCGCAGCGACGGGTCATTCTTCATGAATCCGATCGTTTCGCCGGCGGAATTCGACCACCTCTGTGCGCGGGCCGGACAGACGAACGTGCCGGTGTTTCCCGCGGGCGACAGGCTGAAGTTATCGGCGGCATGGCTGATCGAGAACGCCGGCTTTCAGAAGGGATTCGTCCACGGAAACGCCGGGATCTCGTCGAAACACACGCTGGCCATCATCAATTGCGGCGGGGCTACGGCGCGCGAGGTGCTCGAGCTGGTGCGGATGATTCAGGATCGTGTGCGGGAGAGGTTCGGAGTCGAGCTGCAGCCGGAGCCAAACTTCATTGGGTTTTAGCTCTAAGCTCTAAGCTCGCAGGCCCACCGCCCCTGAGAGCTGAGAGCTACGTTCCCGTCTGATCGAACACGCGCTTGATGGTCGACAGCGGCACGCTGCGCTCGAGGTACTCCCACACTGCCAGCACGTCCTCCGGGTAGCGCATCAGCTCCGCGCTGACGCCGGTGCGTCCGTCGCGCAGCGCGAAATAGGCGCGGCTGTACCACTTCTGCGCTTCGTCGAAATTCGACCGCAGGCGCTCGCGCGCGTGCTGGATGAGGAGCACCTGATCGGGCGAGATGTCCGACTCGCTGGCCACGAGCTTCATCGTCGGCCTTCCCTGTTTTTCCAGTTCCCGCGCCTCTTGCCGTTTGCGCTTCCGCTCCAGCGTGTCTGAATCCTTCCGGATCGCACCGTGCTCGGCGAGCATCTGCATCGCGGCCACGAACTCCGAAGCTCCTTCGTCGATGCGCAGGCCGGAGCGATAGAGATACTTCCCCTGATCGTTCGGCGTCTTCGAAAGCCGGCTCCAGACCACGAAGGCGTGCAGGCTGACCGACACCTCTCCGCGCTTGAACCACAGCCGGCCTTTGGTGGCCAGCCGCAACGGCTGCGAGTGCTCGATCTGCGCCCCCTGTTCCGCGACATCCATCAGCGACACCTCGGCCGCACCGAAGCTGCCCGTCAGCTTCTCGGTAACGAGGTAGCGCTCTCTTTCACGAAGATCCCTGGATTCAGGATGCATGGGCCGGACAAAATATACCGTTCTCCGGACGATGTCAGGTCGATTTCCTGAAAAATTGAATCATCGCACGGGCGCGACTTCTTCCACATACGGCCCGAGCTTCTCCCGCAGCAGATCGGGGACGGACGTCGTGGTCAGCTCACCTTTCTTCACCGTCACCAGGACGTACTTGCCGCTGGCAACGACGACTTCAGGGTGCTCTTCCCGATGAACTTCGAAGTTGAGGTGAATTGAACTTCGGCCGATCTTTCCGAAGAACGCGTCGACCACCAGCAGCTCGTCCAGCGTGACCGGATGGAAGAAATCGCACTCCACGTGCACGCGCGGCAGCCAGATCCCGAGCTCGTCGAACAGTTTGCGATACGAGAGGCCGCAGGAGCGGAACAGCTCCACTTCCGCCAGGCCGAAGAATCGAAGGTAGGCCTGATAGTTGATGATGCCGGCGGCATCGATGTCTTCCCAGCGGACATATTCCTGAACGGAGAAGCGCATAGAATCGTCTCCATGAAACGCATGTTCATCGCTCTTCTATTCGCCACGTCGGTTTTTGCGGCCGATCAGCCGATCGCCCTTCGCGCCGCGCGCATGATCGACGGCCGGAGCGGCAGCGTGATCGCGCCGGCGATGGTGGTCGTTCGCGGCAACAGGATCGAGTCGATCGGCGGCGCCGTTCCCGCGGGCACGCAGACGATGGATCTCGGCGACATGACTCTTCTGCCGGGCCTGATCGACGCGCACACGCACATCCTTCTGCAGGGAGACATCACTGCGGCCGATTACGACGAGCAGCTTTTCCGCGAATCGATGCCCTACCGCGCGCTGCGAGCCAGCCGCGCCGTGAAAATCGCGCTCGACCACGGTTTCACTACGCTGCGCGACGTGGAGAACGAGGGGGCGATGTACACCGACGTCGACGTGAAACGAGCCATCAACAATGGCGTCATCCCCGGTCCGCGGCTGGTCGTTTCCACGCGCGCCATGTCGGTGACCGGCGGCTACGGTCCGAGCGGCTATTCGCCGGAGATCACCTATCCGATGGGCGTGCAGATCGTCGATGGAGCCGAGAACGGACGCAAGGCGGTGCGCGAGCAGATTGCACACGGCGCCGACTGGATCAAGGTTTACGCCGACCGCGCCTACTTCGTGCAGAAGGATGGGACGCTGTCGAGCATCCCGACCTTCACTTTCGACGAGATGAAGGCCATCGTCGACGAAGCGCACCGGCTGCGGCACAAGGTCGCCGCGCATGCCATGGCGCGCCCGGGCGTGGAGAACGCCCTGCGCGCCGGCGTCGATTCGATCGAGCACGGAATCTTCATCGATAACGACCTGCTGGACATGATGGTGGCCAACGGCGTCTACCTCTGTCCGACGCTCACCGTCACGGAGTTCGTGGCACCGGGGCGCGGCGGCGTCTGGACGAAGGTTCCGCAGTACTCCCACGACACGTTTCAGCGCGCGCTGCGCAAGGGAGTGAAGATCGCTCTCGGTACGGACGCGGGCGGCTTCCCGTGGGACGCGATCAATGAAGCGAAGGAATTCGAATACGAGACGCACTTCGGCATGACGCCGATGCAGGCGATTCAGTCAGGCACGCGGGTCGCCGCCGAGCTGCTCGGCATGTCCGATCTGATCGGAACCATCGAAACGGGCAAGCTGGCCGACATCGTCGCCGTCCCCGGAAATCCGCTGGACGACATCACGGCCATGCAACGCGTCGGATTCGTGATGAAAAACGGAGAAATCTACAAAAAACCGTAGAACCGCCTCTCAGGCGGCTCACGCCGGCTAAGAGCCGGCGCTACGTGTTAACCAAATCCTCGCCCGCCTCGTATAAGCGTCCGGAGGCTCTTCATGAATAACGTATTTTGGATCCCGATCGTTGCGATAGTGGGATCGTTCACCATGGTCGTGATGATCGTCTGGCTGGGAACGCGCAGCAAGCAGCGGCGCGCGCAGCTGCGCACCGACGTGCAGATGAAGCTGATCGACAAGTTCGGCTCGGCCGCGGAGTTCGCACGATTTCTCGAATCACCCTCGGGAAGACAATTCCTCGAACAGCCGCGGCGCATGACGCGCGAACGCGTGCTCGGCGCGCTCACCGGCGGCCTGATCACCACGTTCATCGGCGGCGCCTTCATGGCCTGCGCTTTTGTTCTGCGCGATGAAGGGTTCTGGGTTCCGGCGCTCATTCTGCTGGCGGTGGGCGTGGCCCTGTTCATCTCCGCAGCGATTTCCTGGAAACTGACGAAGCAGTGGGAATCGCCCGTGACGGGATCCGGCCCTGACCTCCCGACGACCCGATCGTGATCTCATGACCGCGGATGGTACCGTTCTGCTGTTGCCGTTCGCTCCGCGGGCGACGACGGCCCGGAGAACGCCGAAACGGCCGATGGACGAGGCAAAATTCGAAGCCTTCTACCGCAAGACGGCAGGCAGCATCTGGTCGTACATTTTTCGCATGACCGGCGATGCCGCGGCGGCCGACGATCTGCTGCAGAAGACCTTCTTCCGCTTTCTTCGCGCTCAGCCTGAGATCGCCAATGACGACCACCTGCGGCACTACGTCTTCAAGACGGCGACGAATCTGGTGTTTGACCACTTCCGTGAAGGAAAACGGGATCGCGAGCATGCGATCGAAGCGCTACCGTCGGCTGAATACCATCCGGAACGCCGCGAACTGCGGCACGACATGATGCGCGTCTTTGCCGAGCTGAAGCCGCAGGAGCGCGCGCTGCTCTGGCTGGCGCACGTCGAGGGTTGTTCGCACGACGAGATCGCCGACGCCGTCGGCGTGCGATCGAAGAGCGTTCGCGTGATCTTGTTTCGCGCGCGAAAGCACCTGGCCGAGCTGCTGACGCGCAAGGGATTGGCCCCGGAGCCGCGTCATGGCTGATATCGAACGCGATCCGATGGAGGCTCAGGTCGACGCCTGGATGCAGCAGTTCGCGCGGCTCGACGATCGCCCGCGTTCACTCCCCGATGCTTCGACGCTCTGGGTGCGCGCAACGCTGCTGCAATCGGTGGTCACGGCGGAGCGGGCCAATCGTCCGATCACCAACGCGCAGATCGGCGCCTATCTGGTCGTCGCCGCCGGCTGGGCCGCGTTGCTGATGTGGAAATGGAACGCGCTCGCCACCTGGCTGCGCGGCTTCACGCCCACGCACATCATTCTCGGCGCCGCCGGCGCGGAAGCGGCGACGTCGCTTTCGCTGACGTTTGTCCTGATCCTCATCGTGCTCGCCTCCGTGACGGTGATGCTCGCTTTTCACACCATCCTCGCGGAGGAGTAGGGCACGGCTGCGCCGCGCCGTTCTCCCGTCAAAAGCTCCCCCAGATCAGCAGTCGTTTGTACGTGTAGAAGTACGGCCGCTGCTCTCCCAGTTCTCGCAGAAGCCGCTGGCGATACACGTCGGCAAATCGGGGATCGCGCTCTTCGTAGTACGTCAGCAGAGCTCCTCGCACCCAATCGACCACGTCGGCGCTCGACGCGAGGGCGTGTCCGTACACCTGCAGCCGGACATGCTGGCGCTTGTATCCGAGCTCGTAGAGCAGTCGCGCATAGCGCTCCGGCGCAAGGACGTTCTCCGGCCGCAGCTCGAGTCCCCGCTCGCGCGCCACCTCCGCGGCGATCGCATGCGAGGGATGGTCGTCATTCGCCGGCATCTGCACCGCGATCTGTCCGTCGCGCTGGAGAAAACTCGTCAGGCGGCGGAACAGCGAAATGTGATCGCCAATCCAGTGCAGCGCCGCGTTGGAAAACATCAGATCGAACGGGCGATCGGCGACAAACGATTCGATCGTTCCTTTTTCGAAGCGGAGCAGTTCGGTGCCGAACGGCTCACTCTTCAGCAGCATCGTCTCCGAGCTGTCGATGCCGATCGTCTCCTCGGCTTTCAGATGATCGTGCATCGCGCGCGTCAGCTCGCCGGTCCCGCATCCGAGGTCGGCAATGCGCATGCGCGGGCGATGTTCGATCAGCGCGACGAGATCCCAGAACGGCTGTGCGCGCTCATCTTTGAAGCGTTCGTATTGTTCGGGGCTCCACATAGTTGCCGGCCACTCAGCGAAGATGATCCCAGTTGATGATGGCGTTCCTCACCAGCGCGTACGCCCCTGCGTGCATTCAAGCGAGCATCCCATTGCGCAAGATATCCGCGATCTCGCGAATCACCTGCATGGAATCCTTCCCGAACGGCTCGGGGACGTTGAACAAAATCTCGAGCGAGAAATAGTTGAAGAAAATGCGGCTGGTAAGCAGGAGCGCCGATACGGGCGACACGTCGTCTCGAAGACGGGCTCGCAGGTCCTGCAGGGAACCCTCCTCCTCGATCAGAGCGGCGTAGCGCTGTCCCATTGCGCCGTAAAAGTCGCGAATGTGCGTTCCGTCGAACTCGATGACGTCGACGTAGATCAGCGCGATATAAGCGCGGAACTCGCGCACGCTGTCTCGCGCGGCAACGCCGAGCTGTTCGAGATTGTCCGGAAAGCGCCCACTGGTGAGGGCGCGCATGAATGGATAGCGCCGGCTGCGGGTGAGTGTGGCGAACTCGTCGAGCAGCGTTCGGAAGATGGCCTCTTTATCCGGGAAGTGGTGATAGACGTTGCCGGTCGAAACGCCGGCCTCATCGGCGATGTCCCGCACCGTGGTGGCCCGATAGCCCTGCCGGGAAAAGAGGCGAAGGGCGGCATCCAGGACTTCGCGACGGCTTTGTTCCGACCGGGCCTGGCGGCGCATTGCGGACGAAGGCTAATACAAATGAATGAGGAATGCAGAACGCAGAATTGAGAAATCCCGAAGCCGCGTTTCTTCATTCTCAATTCTTCATTCTGCGTTCTGCATTCCTCATCTATAATTGTTCATGCCTCCCATCAGTGCCGCCGATACAGCCTGGCTGCTCGTGGCCACCGCTCTCGTTCTGATGATGACGCCCGCCCTCGGTTTTTTCTATGGCGGGATGGTGCGCGCGAAGAACGCGCTCAACACGCTGATGATGAGCTTCTCCGCGCTCGGCTTTGTCGGCCTGGCGTGGGCCTTCTTCGGCTACTCCGTCGCCTTCGGCCACGCCTCGCGGTGGTGCGGCGGCGGAGAGTATCTCTTCCTGCGCGGCGTAGGACTGGAAGCGCAAGGGAGCATTCCGCACGTCCTCTTCTTCGCCTATCAGGGGACATTCGCCATCATCACTGCCGCGCTGATCTCCGGCGCCATCGTCGAGAGGATGCGCTTCGGCGCGTATATCGCCTTCATCACGCTCTGGTCGGTGGTGGTCTACGCGCCCATCGCGCATTGGGTGTGGGGCGGCGGGTGGCTGGGCAAGCTGGGCGCGCTCGATTTCGCCGGCGGCACAGTGGTGCACATCAACGCCGCCTCCGCAGCGGTCGTCTGTGCCCTCGTCGTCGGCGCACGAAAGGATTACGCGCGTCAGGCGATCCTTCCGCAGAACGTTCCGTTCACGCTTCTCGGCGCCGGACTGCTTTGGCTCGGATGGTTCGGTTTCAACGCCGGCAGCGCGCTGGGAGCGAATCGCTCCGCGGCGCTGGCGTTCGTCAACACCATGCTGGCCCCGACAGCCACGCTCGTCGTCTGGACCATTCTCGACCTGACGCGGACGCGCAAGGCGACCGCCATCGGCGCAGCGACCGGCATCGTCGTGGGCCTGGTGGCCATCACGCCGGCGGCCGGTTTCATCAGCCCCATCGCGGCGGTCGTCCTCGGCGCAATCGCCGCGGTTCCGAGCTACTTCGCCCTCCTCTACCGCGCGCGCACGGCGCTCGATGACTCGCTCGACGTCATCGCTGCGCACGGCGTGGGAGGAATTGTCGGCGCGTTGCTCACGGGAGTGCTCGCGCAGAAGTCGTGGAACGGCGGCGTGGGCAACGGCGCGCTGTTCGGCGACTTCCGTCAGCTCGGCATCCAGGCGATCGCCGTGCTGGCGACCATCATCTACAGCGTGGCCGGCACGTTCGTCATCATAAAACTTCTGTCGTTCGTCACCGCGCTGCGCGCCGAACCGCGCGATGAGGGGCTCGGCCTCGATTTCACGCAGCACGGCGAAGAGGCCTACAGCCGCGGCGAGGGAGCCATCCTCGTGCTCGATGGGAGGAGCGAATGAAAAGTTGATCCTGACGCTGAGCAGAGCGAAGCGGAAGGATCTGGCGCTTGCTGCCAGATCCCTCGCTGCGCTCGGATGAGTTGATCCTGACGCTGAGCAGAGCGAAGTGGAAGGATCTGGCGCTTGCTGCCAGATCCCTCGCTGCGCTCGGGATAAATTTGTTGGGAGGAGCGAATGAAACTCGTTGTGGCCATCATCCGGCCGGATCGATTGCATGACGTTCTCGAGTCGCTGTTCCGCGCCAAAGTCTCCGGCCTGACTATCAGCCGCGTGCAGGGACACGGCGGCGAAACCGAGCGGGTGGAAACCTACCGCGGCACGACGGTGAAGATGGAGCTGACCGACAAGGTGCGCCTCGACATCGGCGTCTCCGATCATTTCGTCGAGCCGACCGTGAACGCGATCATCAGCGGCGCACGCACCGGCGACGTCGGCGACGGCAAGATCTTCGTCCTCCCGGTGGAGCACGTCTACCGCATTCGCACGGGGGAGCTCGATCGCTCCGCCGTCACGCCGGTGGGAGTGCCGTCGGATTAGTGGCGCGCTTGCCTGGTCGCGTCCGCTGCGGCGCATGCGCGAGATCGGTGTGACCTGACGTGCGCGCCATGCTCCTCCGGCGACAACGCCAGCCGCTCGCGGCTGAAGATCTTCCGGTTCCAGAGCCGAAACCGGGAGAGCTGCTGATTCGCGTCGAGGTCTGCGCCGTCTGCCGGACCGACCTCCACGTCGTCGACGGCGAGTTGCCGAACCCGAAGTTGCCGCTGGTCGTCGGGCACCAGATCGCCGGAGTTGTCGAGCGCGAGGCCGGCGAATTCGCTGCCGGCGATCGCGTCGGGGTGCCGTGGCTCGGATGGACCTGCGGCATCTGCCGCACCTGCACCTCCGGACGGGAGAACCTCTGCGATCGCGCCCGCTTCACCGGCTATACCGTCGACGGCGGTTACGCGGAGTACTGCACCGCCGACGCTCGATATTGTTTCGCGCTTCCGGCGAGCTACTCCGCGGAAGAAGCGGCGCCGCTGCTGTGTGCGGGCCTGATCGGGTATCGCGCGTTTCGGATGTGCGGCGACGCGCACCGCCTCGGCTTCTATGGCTTCGGATCGTCGGCGCAGATCCTCGCGCAGGTGGCCCGCGCGGACGGCCGCGAGGTCTACGCGTTCACGCGCGATGGCGACACGGAAGGACAGGAATTCGCGCGCGGGATGGGGGCCGTGTGGGCGGGTGGATCGGGGGAGGCGCCGCCCGAGCCACTCGACGCGGCGATCCTCTTCGCCCCGGTCGGACCGCTCGTCGTGACGGCGCTCCGAAACCTGGTGAAAGGCGGCGGCGTCGTCTGCGCTGGCATTCACATGAGCGACATCCCCTCGTTTCCGTACGAGTTGCTTTGGGGCGAGCGGTCGATCCGCTCCGTTGCCAATCTGACACGCGCCGACGGCGTCGAGTTTTTCGATCGCGCACGGCAAACGCGCATCGTCACCGAGCGCCATCCTTTTCCGCTCGAGCAAGCGAACGCCGCGCTGCACGCGTTGCGCGCCGGCGAGATCACCGGCACGGCAGTTCTGCGAATTCGCTGAGTCAGGCGCAGGCTGCTTCGACGGTTGCCGTGCCCAGGAGCCGGGCCACTTCTTCGATCGTGGTCTGGCCTCGCGAGATCAGTTCCGCCGCCCATGAACTGTCGTCGATGGGGACGGGCTCGATGGCGATCGACACCTGCGCGTGAGGAATCAATCCCGCGAAACCGCTGCCATCGCAGTCGGGACAACCGACGGCCCGAAACAGCGGCGTGATCGCGTACTTCGCCGACAGCCGCTGCTCGGAGGGCGTCATGCGGCCGATCGGCTCGGCGCATGAGCGGCAGAGGCGCCGGATTCCGTGCAGCATGACCACCAGCGGCTCGAGCTCCATCACCAGCGAGGAATCCACACCGAAATCGACGAGCGACTGCATGGCGCCAAAAGCATCGAGCGCGGATGTGGCGAGCACGACGAGATGGCCGCGAACGTTGGCCGCCACCGCGGCTGCTGCGAGCGCCGCATCGGTCATGCGGCCGACGATGGCCACGCGGGCGTTCGGCAGCGATCTTCCGGTAGCCTCGCGCTCACCGCCGCCATCCAGTTCCACGACCTCCTTCCCGGCGCGGAGCAGTTCGTCGGAGGCCGCGGTGAGAACTCTTCCGATCATCTGCTGACCGCCAGCGAGCAGGAGCATGCCGCTGCCCTGAAGAAACGAGCGAATGCTCTCCACCGAAGCCGGATTGACGCCGATCGCATCGAGCGCGGCGATGCGCGCGGCGTGCACGATCGAAATCACCGCCGACTCGCCGCGTGGCGACGTCGCCGTGACCACGATCAGATCGCATGGCTTTCCGTCGATCCCGTATCGCGCCCGCCCGTTCTGCGGCCGGCCGCTGTCATCGGGATCGAGACCGGCGACCGCCTTCAATGTCTGCAGCACCGCGTGCCAGATCGGCAGCGGAAGGCGCAGCACGAAGTCCTTCTCCTCGCCTTCGATGCGGACGGTCCCCCCGCCCGAGTCGGAGGTCATGACGATCTCGGTCGCCTCGCGCCGGATCGCTTCCCGGATACAAAGCCCCGCCAGCCGCGGTGGAGGCGGCAGCAGCTTGTAGCCGGCATTCGTTGTCCTCTTCATGCACCACTGCCCGTAGAGCTCTTACTCAACAGGAGTGCCGAGCAGTGAAATGCGAAGTACCCTTTCTTTTCAGACAGTTGTGAAGAACCGGCGCGCAGCTTGCCTGTCCGGATTCTCTACACCTGTGAGAAAAACGGCCGGGCGGAAAACAGCATGCGAACATGCGGCGGTGACGATCCACGGCCGCGGCGCCTCCTGGAATCCGCAGAATCGCTTCGACCGGCTGCAGTACGTGCGCGACGAGGAAACACCTCCCCAGGACGGGGCGCCGGCGACGATCTTCCTCAGGGACCCGAGCCGCACGATCATCGCGCAAAACGACAGCCCCGACGTCGGATTCCGCTGCAGCATCAATCCCTATCGCGGCTGCGAGCACGGCTGCATCTACTGCTTCGCGCGTCCGACGCACGAATACCTCGGTTTCTCTGCGGGACTCGATTTCGAGACCAAAATCGTGGTGAAGGAGGACGCTCCGGAGCTGCTTCGCGAAGAGCTGATGCATCGGAACTGGCAGCCGGAACCGATCGCCATCAGCGGCGTGACCGATCCGTTCCAGCCGATCGAGCGAACGCTACAGCTCACGCGGCGCTGCCTCGAGGTTCTCGCGGAGTTCCGCAATCCCGTGGCCATCATCACCAAGAATCATTTGGTGACGCGCGACATCGACATTCTTTCGGAGATGGCCCGCTGGAGCGGCGCGTCGGTCGCGTTGTCGATCACCACGCTCGATCCGAATCTCGCGCGGATCATGGAACCGCGGACCACGACACCGGAGCTGCGGCTGGCGGCGATCGAGGCGCTGGCGAAGGCGGGAATTCCGACCAGCGTGATGGTTGCGCCGGTCGTTCCGGCAATCACCGATCACGAGATGCCGGCGATCCTGCGCGCCGCGCGCGATGCGGGAGCCATCGGCGCCGGATTCGTCGTGCTGCGCCTTCCGTGGGCTGTCGCGCCGTTGTTCGAGCGGTGGCTTCAGGAGCATTTCCCCGATCGGAAGGAGAAGGTGCTCCATCGCATCCGCGATCTGCGCGAGGGGAAGCTGTACGATCCGCAGTGGCGCGTCCGGCAGCGCGGCAAAGGCATCTTTGCCGATCAGATCGAGTCGATCTTCGACATCACCTGCCGCAAGCTGGGCCTCAACGAAATTTCATTCGAGCACTCCACCGAACACTTCCGCCGCCCCACCGCGCAGCAGCCGCTGTTTTAGTGTGGGAGCGGCGGCCCTCGGCCGCTCAGCGGCGGGCGTGGGCGCCCGCCGCCACACGTGGTAGCGTCGGGCGATGAAGGTCTTCGAAGGAAACCACGTCGTCGTTCTCGAACGTGACGGGTGGGAATTCGTCGAGCGAAAGAAGGCGAAGGACGCGGTGGCAGTCGTGGCGTTGACCAGCGACGGGCGGCTGATTCTGACCGAGCAGTTTCGCCGTCCTGTCGGCGCACGAGTCATCGATCTTCCGGCCGGGCTGATCGAGGAGTTCGGCGCCGAGAAGACCGCAAGACGCGAGCTGCAGGAAGAAACGGGATACGGCTGCGAGCGCGTGGATCTGCTCGCCACCGCCCCGACGTCCCCCGGCATCACTTCGGAACTCGTGCACCTTTATCGCGCCACAGGCGTCCGGAAAGAGGGGACGGGTGGCGGGGTGAAGGGAGAAGACATCACGGTGCACGTCGTGCCACTGCAGGAGGTCCGGTCGTGGCTCGAGCGGCAGGCACACGGCGGAATGGCAATTGACGTGAAGGTCTGGGCAGGCTTATACTTTGCAGTATAAAGTACTTGACCAATAGGAGCCTGCGATGCGATACGCGCTCGTCACCATCCTGGTTCTGGGCTGCGGCGTCCGCCCCTACGCGCATTTCACCCCGCTCATCGACGCTGCGCGCGACGGCGACCTGGCCACTGTTCGCCAGTCGCTCGCCCACGGAGCCGATCCGAACGAGACGGCCGGAAACAACGACTGGACTCCCCTGCTCCACGCCATCCACAAACACCAGGCCGGCTCGGTGGCGGCGCTCCTCGACGGCGGGGCCGATGTGAATCGCACCGGCGGTGATCCCCAGGGCATCACCCCGCTGATGATGGCCGCCGGTTACGGCTACACCGACATCGTGCAGCTCCTGCTCCGCCGCGGCGCCAATCCGCGCATCGCCGACGTAACCGGATTTCACGCCATCGACCTCGCCGTGGCTGGCGTTCCGGATATCGATCGCTTCACGCTCTTCCAGTGCCAGAACGAGACGGTGCGCCTTCTGCGGAAGGCGGATCCTTCGATCCACGTCAATTCCAAAGTCGCGACGTGGGGTCGGATGAAGCGCTGCGCTTTGTAGGGCACGGCTGCGTGACGTAGCGCCGGCTCTCCAGCCGGCGCGTCAGCCGACTGAGAGTCGGCTCTACGTGAGCAGCTGTGCCCTACAAAACCCGCAGCACGATCTTGCCGAAGTGATCGCCCTTCATTTCGCGATGCGCGTCGGCGGCCTGCGCCAGCGGAACGACGCGCTGGATGACCGGGCGGATGCGTCCGGCGCGGAGATCATCGCCGAATCGCGCAAGAAACGCGGCGACGATCGAAGCCTTCTCCTCATTCGGCCGAGCACGCAGCGTCGATCCGATGATCTGCTGCCGTTTCGTCAGCAGTGAGGCGACATCGATCTCCACTTTGCCGCCACCTCCCATCGTTCCGATGAGCACCACGCGTCCTCCGACGGCGAGCGCCGCGAGATCGCGCGCCAGATACGGCGCGCCGATGTGATCGAGGATGACATTCGCTCCGCGCGCGCGCTCGACGAAATCGTCGGTGCGGTAATTGATCGCCACGTCCGCTCCATGCTCGAGGCACTGCCGGCATTTTTCGTCCGAGCCCGCGGTGACGATCACGCGCAGTCCGGCCAGTTTTCCCAGCGTCGTCGCCGCAGTTCCGACTCCGCTACCGCCGCCGTGGACCAGGAGCGTCTGGCCTCTTTTTGCACGCGCCAGCTCGAACACGTTCAGAAACGCGGTGAGGAACACCTCCGGAATCGCCGCCGCCTCCTCGAACGAAAGTGCCTCGGGCACGTGCATCGACGACCCGGCGTCGACGACCACCTCCTCTGCATAGCCGCCGCCCGGCAGCAGGGCCATGGCGCGATCGCCGGCGCGCCATCCGCTCACGCCTTTCGCAATCTCGATGACCTCACCGGCGCATTCCAGCCCGAGGATCGGCGAGGCGCCGGGGGGCGGCGGGTAGTGCCCTTGGCGCTGCAGCAGATCGGCGCGATTGACCGCCGTGGCATGCACGTGGATGCGGATGGCGCCGTCTACGAGCGGTGGAGAATCGACCTCGCCGAGTCGCATCACGCTCTCGTCGCCGTGGTGATCGAGGATGATGGCGCGCATTTCGCCGCGTAGTGTATCTTCACCAGTTTCATGCTCGCTGAGGCCATCTCCTGTCACGGACTGCGGAAGTACTACGCCGACGTGAAAGCAGTCGACGGGCTCGATCTCTCTGTCGGCACCGGCGAATGCTTCGGGCTGCTTGGGCCGAACGGCGCCGGAAAAACCACGACCATCGAAATCCTCGAAGGGCTGACGAAGCGCGACGGCGGCCAGGTCGAGGTCTTCGGCCTGACGTGGGAAGAGCACGAACGCGAGCTGCGCGAGCGGATCGGCATCTCGCTCCAGGAGACGCAGCTCAGCGAGAAGCTGACCGTGCGCGAGACGGTACGCCTCTTCCGCTCGTTCTACCGCTCGGGCCCCGATCCCGACACGCTTCTTCGCGATCTGTCGCTCGATGAAAAGCGCAACGCGCGCGTCGGCAAACTGTCCGGCGGGCAGAAGCAGCGGCTGGCCGCGGCATGCGCGCTGGTTGGCGATCCGGACATCCTCTTTCTCGACGAGCCGACGACGGGGCTCGATCCGCAGAGCCGGCTGCAGCTCTGGGAGGTCGTGGCGCGATTCCGCGCGAAGGGCGGAACGGTGCTGTTGACGACGCACTACATGGAAGAAGCGGAACGGCTTTGCGATCGGGTGGCCATCGTCGATCACGGGCATCTCATCGCTCTCGGAACGCCGCAACAACTCATCGCCAGACTGGAGGCGTCGAACATCATCGAATTCACCAGCGAGCCGCCGCTTTCACCGGAAACGTTCCGCGATCTGCCGGGCTGCCACGGTTGCACGCGGCACGGAGAGAAGTGGCAGTTGCGGGTCGACTCGCTCGCCCAGGCGGTGCCGCAACTGATCGCGGCGGTGGAAAAATCAAGCGGAAAACTCCTTTCGCTCAGCACGCACGCGGCGACGCTGGAGGATCTGTTCGTTTCCCTGACCGGACGGGAGCTGCGCGATGCCTGAGCACATCCGTCCGGCGATCATCGAGCTGACCATCGCGCGGACCAAGGAGTTCCTCCGCGAAACGGAAGCGATCTTCTGGATGTTCGGTTTCCCGCTGCTCCTGGCGCTGGCGCTCGGGTTCGCGTTCCGCGAGAAGCCGCCGGACCGCATCCCGGTCGCGGTGATCGCCGGGCCGGCGGCGCCGGATCAGGTGGCGGCGCTGCGCCGATCGCCGAGCCTGCTGCCGCGCGTGCTCAACGAGAGCGCCGCGCGCGATGCGCTGCGGCATGGGAAAGTCTCGCTGGTGGTCGGCGGCACGCACTCGATCGTCTATCGATTCGATCCGGCCACGCCCGATTCCCGCGCCGCGCGCCGTGAGGTCGACGACGCACTGCAGGCTGCGGCGGGGCGGCATGACGTACTCACCGCGCGCGACGAGTACGTGCACGAGCAGGGGGCACGCTACATCGACTTCCTGATTCCCGGCCTGCTGGGTATGAACTTGATGGGCACCGGGATGTGGGGCATGGGATTCACCATTGCCAACGCGCGAATGAAGAAGCTGTTGAAGCGCCTGATCGCGACGCCGATGCGCAAGAGTCAGTACGTCCTGTCGCAGTTTCTTTCGCGCCTGCTCTTCCTAGTCGTCGAAGTGACCGTGCTCGTCGCGTTCGGGTGGCTGGTCTTCGGCGTGCGGGTGAACGGATCGATCGCTGTGCTGGCACTGCTGTGCGTCGTCGGCGGCTATGCGTTCTCAGGCCTCGGCCTGCTGACCGCCTCCCGCGCGCGCACGCTGGAGGGAGTCAGCGGTTTGATGAACCTGATCATGATGCCGATGTGGCTCTGCTCGGGCGTCTTCTTTTCGTATGAACGCTTCCCCGAGGCGGTGAAGCCGTTCATTCGCGCGCTCCCGCTGACGATACTCAACGATTCGCTGCGCGCAGTGATGAACGACGCCGCCTCGATCGTTCAGGTCACACCGAATCTGATTTTCCTGGCCCTCTGGGGCGTAGTGACCTTCGCCGTCGGCCTGAAGATCTTCCGCTGGCAGTGAAACGTAGAGCCGCCTCTCAGGCGGCTCCGCGCCGGCTGAGAGCCGGCGCCACGTCAGAAGCGGAAGAACACTCCGACGTTGGTCTCGCCGGAAACGTAGAGCCGCCTCTCAGGCGGCTCCGCGCCGGCTGAGAGCCGGCGCCACGTCAGAAGCGGAAGAACAGTCCGACGTTGGTCTCGCCCTGATACAGATCGTGGTTATAGTTGTAGCTGTAGTAACAAGTCCTACAGTTATTATTATTACTATTGTTGTTGAGCGATGTGAAGTAGCCGCGCTCCTCGATCTTGATGCCCAGGTTGCGGTTGATGGGTACCTTGACCCCGATGCCCACCCCGGCGGAGAAACGCGTGTCTGCCGACGCTCCGCTGACCCGCGGATCCAGATTGGCCACTCCGGCGCTGACCGTCACGTACGGCGCCGCCGAGCGCGTCACCGCGAACGGAATCTGCAGCCCGCCGTGGAAGTAGGTGATGTCGAATCCGCCGAGCTGCTCGTTCGGCGAGAAGAGCCCGCCGCCGTTAGTGAAGTGCGTGTTCTGGCGGTCGACCAGCAGCTCGACCTTCATGCCGTTGCCGATCGGGATGGCGAAGTTCACTCCGAAATTTCCCGAGCTGGCCACGTCTACGTTCTGCCCGCCGAACAGATTCGTCTGATCGGCGAAAATCGTCCCGCCGTATCGGTAACCGAGAAACGGCGTCAGCTCGAACATGTTCACGTTGTTGTAGTAGCGGTCGTGAGAATCGGGGCGACGATTGCGCCATCCTTCATCCTGCGCCAGAAGCGACGCGGGAATCATCAGAACCACCAGCAGCAGAATCAGTTTTCGCATAGGTTCTCCCTCGGAAGCGACTTCTTGCAGGAACAACGCCCAGCCTGGCCGCTATTCTGCTGAGACACTTATGGACCCGGCAGCGGGTCGCGCGTCCGTACGGCAGGACATCGTGGAACGTAGAGGGGACAGTCAGATCGATGAAAATCGCCACTTGGAACGTCAACGGAATCCGCGCCCGTGAGGCCCAATTCCTCGAATGGGTCGAGCGCGAGCAGCCCGACGTCGTCTGCCTGCAGGAGCTGAAGGCTTCCGTGGCTCAGGTTCCGGAGTCGATCTGCAACCTCAACGGCTACTGGTGCTACTGGCACGGCGCCGCCGCCTACTCCGGAGTCGGTCTCCATCTCCGCCGCGAGACGTTCGAGCAGCCGCAATTCACGCACCCTGAGTTCGATCACGAAACCCGCATCGTGCAAGCCCGCGCAGGCGATACCGTCTACGCCTCGGTCTACGTTCCGAACGGGGGAAAGGACTACGAAGCGAAGCTCCGGTTCATGCGCTCGCTGATCGAGTACGCGCGCTCGCTGCGCGAGAACGGGACGAAGCTTGTTCTCTGCGGCGACGTCAACATCGCACGCACGGACATGGACGTTCATCCGAAGGAGCGGAAGCAGAACATCATCGGGCAGCGGCCGGAGGAGCGTGAGCTGCTCGAGTCGATGCTGGCGCAGGGCTTGATCGACGTCGGGCGGAAGTTGTATCCGGCCGACGAGAACTACTTCACATGGTGGGCGCCGTGGCGCAATCTACGCCAGCGAAACATCGGATGGCGTCTCGATTACGTGCTGGCCAGCGAGGCGATCGCGGAACGCGCGATCGCCTGCCCGTCGTATCGCGAAATCGGCACCAGCGATCACGCGCCGGTGATCGCAACGTTCGAGTAGCAAGGCGCCTGAGTGTTGCGGCGGCCTTAGTGTGGCGGCGGGCTCCCTCGCCCGCCACTGAGCGGCCGGAGCCGGCCGCTCCCACACAGAATCCCGTTCTACTCCAACACCACGACGACTACGCGCCGGTTCTGCGAGCGGCCCTTTTTGGTCTTGTTCGGCGCCACCGGCAGGGTATCGCCGTAGGAAATCGTCGACATGCGATTCAACGGCACGTTGTCCTGGCGTGACAGATAGCGGCGCACCGCGTCGGCTCGGCGCTGCCCGAGGTCGTCGTTGGTGCGCGCGTTTCCGGTGTCGTCGGTGTGGCCCTGGACCTCGACGAAGTACGATTCGGTGAGCGCCTTGATCTTGTCCGCCAGCTCATCGAGGGCCTTCTGCGAGTCCTTTGTCAGGTTGTACGAACCGGTGGTGAAGTGCACCTTGTCGTCGCTGAAGGTCTGCTGCAGGACAATCTTCCCTTTTGCCAGCACGCCGGCTTCCTGTGCCCGCTTCAACGCGTCCTGGGCCTCCTGGCCGATCTGATCGACGCGCGCGCTGGTCTGATCGAGCCGCGTGTCGGTGACCTTCTGCTTCTGCTGCAGGTCCTCGATCTGCCCCTCGACGGATTCGATCTTCTTGTTGGTTTGCGACTGAGAAGCGGCGATCTTTTGATCAACGTCATTCGACGTTGCACAGGCCGTGAGTCCCAGCACGAACAGCGTTCCGATTACCATTTTCACGATGTTCTTCATCAACTTCTTTTCCTTTCCCTGACTCCGAACAGAGGGGGCTCTGTCCCGAAATATCCCGCACGTACGCGTACCCCTTGCACACGCCCGGCGAGCTGGAGCGAAATGCGGCGGTACTTTACCGCACCCTGCCCCGTCGGGGCGAACCCGATCAGGTACTGGGCGCGGAGGTCTTTTTCGATGCCGGCGATGGCCATGGCGATCTGCTGTGGCTGGTTGCCGAGGTAGAGCTTGCCGCCGGTGAGCATCGCCACCCCGTCCAGCAAACCGATGTCCGAGAGTTCTTCCGCCGAGTGAACGGGCTCCTTTTGCTCGCGAGGATCGCGGATCCCGAGCGGGTAAATCGGAACGGCCACTCCCTCGAGCAGCTGGGCCAGCTCGGCGCGCGTGAGAGTGGACGCGTTATCGATCCCGTCGCTCAGCAGGATGATCGCCCGGGTCGGATTCCGGCCGAGACGACTCCGCTCGGGCATAGTCGCCAGAGCGTCGAAAAAGGCGGTCTTCCCGAACGGTCTCACCGTGGCCAGTGCGTCGGTGATCGAAGCGGGTTTGTCGGTGAAGGGAACCAGTTCGCGCGCTTCGGACTCCGCGAACACCCAGAGCGAGAAATCGTCTCCCGGCCGCCGGTGGGCGAGCAGGGCGCCGATCGCGGCGCGCGCCGCGTCCATCTTGCCGGCCAATCCCATCGAGCCGGAGCCATCGAAGAGGATGGTGAACGACACCGGCGCGTTCTGCGACTTCTCGAACATGTCGTTGCTGACGCGCTTTCCGTCGACGAGAAGCTTCACCTCGCCGGCGCGAAGATCGGTAATGGGAACGCCTTTCGGCCCCAGGACCGTGAACGGAATCATCACGTATCCGACGGAGACTGTTTCGGAGATTCGCGGCGGTTCCTGCGCGGAGGCGACGGTCGTCGCTGCGATCAGGACCCCAAATAACGCTCGGCGCATCGTTGTCGAGAACGCTCGGGCAAGATCGGCGATTTCACCGTGTGCTGCATGCGGACTGCCTTCAGCCGGTCAGCGGCCGGCTAAAGCCGACTTTACACAGTATGGGATGATGCACTGCCATCACGCCGGCGTTACGATCCTCGCGCGAAACGGAGAAAGCGATGAAGACTCAACCCACTTACGACGATGCCAATCTGATCCTGCGCCTCTACGATCTGCGGCGCGAAGAGAAACTGCGCGCCGCGCGAAAGTGGTTCGGCTCGATTCCCGCCTTCACCTCACGACAGGATTTTATGAATCTCTGCCCCGGGGGAAGCGACGAGAACGCCTGGTTTCGCATGGTGACGACGTACTGGGAGATGGCCTCATCATTTGTCGTCAGCGGCATTCTCAACCGCGAGTTGTTTTATCGCTCCAACAACATGGAATTGTTGTTCGTCTGGGAAAAAATCAGACGCATGGCGCCGGAGCTGCGAGCGTTTCACAAAGATCCGCTCCGTTACCGACAGATGGAAGAGGTCGCTAAAGGATTCGTCGAATATCTGAACCGGAATGCGCCGGGGTTCTACGAGAATTGGGCGGCGAACGTTGCGCGCGGCGCCGCGAAACCGGTCGAGGCGCGTTAGTCCGTCAGCCTCTTCATCAGATCGTTGATGTCGTCGTAGATCCGCCGGACTTCGGGTTCCATGGCCACAAGATGTGGCGGTACACGACAGCGCTCGTCGCGGAACATGTCCAGAATCATGTCGCTGGCGTACATCATGTCGGCCAGTTTGTCGACGACCTGCTGTTGCGGAGGAAGCTGGGGTTCCTCGAACAGCGTCTGGTCGAGAAAGGCAACGTTCTCGATGGCTTCCGTGAGCTCTTCAGTGAATTCGCTTGCTTTCGTTCGCACTCTGTTAAGGAGTGACTCGCGGCAGCAAGTCCCTACCATCGATTTTGCAAATATTGTGTACGCCGGCGTGTTGTAGGTCACAATTCGCGGTCCAAAAGGAGATCTTCATGAATCGTTTACGGTGGCTGAGTTTGATTTTCATCGCGGCAGCGCTGCCACTCATCGGCACGCAAAAGGGGCAAATCCCCGCCGCCGTCGAGCGCGGCATGAAGATGTTCCGCACGACTGCGCTGGCGGCACACGATCAGTTCCTTGCCAGCGACCTCCTCGAAGGACGCGGTCCCGGCACGCGCGGGGACGATCTGGCCATGCGGTACATCGCCGCGCAATTCGAGTCCTACGGCCTGCAGCCAGCCGGCGACAACGGTACGTACGTTCAGCGCGTTCCGCTTCTCGGCGTGACCATGGACCCCGAGAAGACGACGTTTTCGTTCACGAAAGAAGGCGGCCCGACGATCGGTCCGCTGAAGTACCTCGATGATTTCGTGGCAACAGATCAGTCGCAAACTCCGTCGAACGCGATCGACTCCGATCTGATGTTCGTCGGCCACGGCGTGGTCGCTCCCGAGTACCGGTGGGACGACTACAAGGGTCTCGACGCGCACGGGAAAACGCTGGTCATGCTTGTCGACGATCCGCCAGCGAACACGCAGGAGCCCGATCTGTTCAAAGGGAAGGCGCGGACCTACTACGGGCGCTGGACGTACAAATACGAAATCGGCACGGCGAAGGGAGCCGCAGGCGTCATCCTCATCCACACCGACGAGGCGGCGGGATACCCGTGGTCAGTGGTGCGCAACTCGTGGGGAGCGGAGACTTCGTACGTGCGGCTCGCGCCCGGACAGCCGGCACTTCACGCCGCGGCGTGGGTCACGCACAACGTGGCGGCCGATCTGTTCAAAGCGGCTGGCTACGATCTCGACGCGCTGACGAAAGCGGCGGCCTCGCGCGACTTCAAGCCCGTGCCGCTCGGATTCAAACTGACCGGCACGATCAGCAGCAGGATCCGCCCGTTCGACACGGGGAACGTGGTCGCGAAACTCGAAGGCAGCGATCCGAAGCTGCGCGACCAGGCGATTCTCTACACCGCGCATCACGACCACCTGGGCATCGGCAAGCCCGATGCGCGCGGCGACACGATCTACAACGGCGCGATCGACAACGCGTCCGGCTGCGCCATCCTGCTGGAAATGGCGCGCGTGTGGGCGAACACCACGCCGGCTCCGAAACGTTCGATCTACTTCGCCGCGGTCGCTGCCGAGGAGCAGGGCCTTCTCGGCTCCGCGTACCTCGGGCAGCATCCGCCGATTCCGGCGGGGCATATCGCGCTGAATTTGAACTACGACGCCATTCAGGAATTTGGCCGGGTGCGCGATGTGGTCATGAACGGCGTCGAACGCACCACGTTCGATCCGGTTGCGCAGAAGATCACCAAAGCGTTCGGTCTGACCATCATTCCCGATCCCGCGCCCGAGCAGGGTTACTACTACCGCTCCGATCATTTCAGCCTTGGCAAAGTCGGAATTCCCGCGTTCACCATCGACCCCGGCAACGACGTCGTCGGCAAAGGGAAAGAGTGGGGCGAGAAGATGTGGAAGGACTACAACGAGCATCGCTATCACCAGCCGAGCGACGAATTCAATCCCACCTGGGACTGGTCGGAGGGCGTAGAAATGGCCCAGCTCGGATACTGGCTCGCATGGGACGCGGCGAACGCCGCGGCCATGCCGAACTGGAAAGCGGGCGACGAGTTCCGCTCAGTGCGCGATCGGAGCCTGGCGAAGTAGGATCCAGCCGCCCGTGGCGGTCCACGCAAGAAATGCGACATTCAGCGCCGTCAGGCGCCAGAAGAAGCGTTTGTCGCGATTCGACTCGCGTACGTAGATGCGCCATCCGAGGAGATTCGCCAGCGAGGCGATGATCGTGCCACAGCCGCCGGCGTCGACGCCGTACAGCAGCTCGCGCCAGCGGCCGGAGGCGATCGGCGACAGGAGCACGGTAGCCGGCACATTCGAGAGAATCTGCGACAGCGCGATCGATGCGCCGTAGAGATTCGCGCCCCCGCGATAGACGTTCATCGCCCGTAACCCCTCGACGACGATGAACGCGAAAAAGAAGAGCGGGACGATCGAATAGTCGATGGTGAAGATCCGCCGGCGCAAAAAGAACGCGCCGGCGATCAAGGCGGCGACCGCCGCCGGCCAGGCGTTCATCAAGCGCGCAATCTCCAGGATCACCAGGGCGAAGCAGATCGCGCCGCCGATCGCGGCGATTCCATTCCGCGGTGGCAGCGCCACCGTCCTCGCGGTCATCGGACGCGAACGTCCGAAGATAAAGAGCGCGGCGAGGAATCCGGCGAAATTCCAGAGCACGAAGGGCGTCATCACGCCGATGAAGTGCGCGGCGCCCCATCCGGAACGATGGAAAATGAAGAGATTCTGCGGATTGCCGAGCGGTGTCAGGCAGCCGAGCAGATTCGTGGCGATAATCTCCAGCACCACCGCGTCCTCCACGTCGAAATCCGAAAAGCGGCTGGCCACGATGGTGAACGGGATGATGATGAACAGCGTGACGTCATTGGTGACGAGTGACGCCAGCACGCCGCTGAGAACGATCAACGCCAGCGCGAAGGGACGAGTCCTTCCAAATCGCGAGAGCGTCGAGGCTACAGCCAGATCGAGATATCCGGAGGCTCGCAGAATCTCGATCGTGGTCAGCAGTGCGAACAGCACCAGCAGGAGATCGACATCGATGGCCCGCGCGGCGTCGGCGGGACCGACGCGGCCGGTAAGCACGAAAGCGAGTGCCAGAACCCCTGCGGCGAAGGTCAGCCAGTGGCGGCGGGTGAATGCGAGCACAGCTTCAGTGTAGCGGGGCCACGACGTTCCGCTTCCAGCGACCCTGGAGGACAGCCGCCTTCGGCTGTCCTCCGCACCGCAATTACTGATTGGTGATCGCCACTCCCGAATCGGACTGCGCCGGAACGAAGATCTGATCGGCCGATGTGTTGTCGACGACCGAGGCGTAACCTGCCACCGGCGCGCTGGCGTCGAAACTCAGCGTCAGATTCTGGGCGTTCGACACATCTACTCCCGGAAAGTATGTGCCGATCGAGTTCTGCTGCTGCGAAAGAGCTGCGAGGCTGATCGAGTTCTGCCCCACGAGGTTGCCCGAACCGTCGCGAAGCTCGAACCTGACCGTTACAGGTTCGGGATTCGGATTGAAGAAGCCGACATTCGTGCGAAAACCGCTCGCCGCGCTGCTGTTCGACAGCTGCGGCATCACGCCGCGGCGCAGCGCGCTGCTGCGCGCGGCAGACGGAACGAACTGACCAAACGTGCCATTGGTGGTGGTGTAGATTCGCGATGTGGTCACAACCGGTTCGGCGCTCGTCACGCGGACCGCTCCCGTGGCCGTCACGTTCAGTCCCGCGGAGCCCGCGACATCATTGAGAATCGCCGTGCCTCGAGGCGCGATGTTCACAACCATCGAGTTCGTGGCGTTTGTGTTTGGCGAAGTTCCCGCCTGGAAAAACTCGAGCAGGGTTGCGGCCGGCGTGTCGTACGACGGATTGAACACGCGCGCGTCGCTAACGAAGATCTGACCAATCCCGTTGGTCACATGGCCCGCCACGGCGATATCCGCTTCATTCGCCGCAACGAGCTGGCCGCGGATCTCGCCGCTGGGAAAGGCGGGGCTGTGGACGTTGAAGTAGAAGCCCGACGGATTGGCGAGGATGTTGCCCATGGTCGTCGCATCGACGCCGGTGATCTGCCCCTTCGCGCGGCCGTTGGTGAACGACGACGCGCTGGTGACGAAGCCGATCACGACGTTTCCCGCCGGCAGCGCGTGAATGTGCGCTGCGCTCGGACCGGTAATCCCGCTGGTGTTGAGTTCCCAGGTGATCGTGTTGTTCGCCGTGTCGAAGCTCAACAGAACGGAACCGAATGCCGTGCTGCTGTTCGCCGGTGTTTCGTTGCTGCCGCGCAGATCGGCGACCAGATTCACCACCGTTCCTGATACGAGCGCGAGTTGGCCGCGGATCGCGCCGCCTGGAAACTGCGACGTGTGCACGTTGACGTAGAAGTTGCTCGGATTCTGCAGCAGGCGTGTGGCAAGGTCCGATGTGATCGGAAACGTGCCGGTGAGCTTGTTGTTGGTGAATGATGCCGTCGGCGTAAAGCCGAGCACCACGTTTCCCGCCGGCAGTGCGTGGATGTGCGACGCGGTGATCGGACTGCCGAGGTTCGCCACCGTGATCGTCACGGTGATGTTCTGCCGGGTCGAGTCGAACGTCACCGTGGCGTTTCCAAATCCGGGCGTAGTCGTTGGCGGGTTTTCCTGCGATGCGGTCAGCACCGCGCCGAGAGTTTGCGCGGACAGACCGCTGGTCACGAGTAGAGCTACCGCAAGGGTGACAAAGAGAACACGACGCATATCTCCTCCTATCGAAGGCAGAGATTCTTCTCCTTTTCCAACTTGCTCACTGTAAATGTTGTGTGATGCTAAATGATTGAAACAACGTGATCTACGTCACTATAGTGCGGTCCGAAGCGTGAGAAAGGGCTACGTTCTGCTGCGGCTCGGGCGGGGAGCTGCGGCGGCGCGGATGGCCATCATCGCGGCCCCTTCGACCGGAGTGCGAAGCGGAGGGCCGATCTTCGCACGCGGTGCTTCCGCGGCGATCGTTTCGCGCATGGGTGCGAGGAGTGGCTCGCCGCCGTTGAACGCGCCGCCGACGTGGGCCACTGGAAATTCGGTGTCGATGATCTTCAGCCGGCGTGCGACGGCGAGCACGCATGACGCCAGCTCGTGCCCGGCGTCCTTCAGGATCGTCGAGGCGAC
>JBGPFD010000013.1:0-28569 GCA_041483175.1 Thermoanaerobaculia bacterium
CGGTACCGGGGTTTCGCTCGACGTCCCGGCCAGCGGCGCGATGATGCCGCGGGCGAGGATGTCGTACAGGTTGATCGACTGCACGTCATAGCCCGTCAGGAAGATGTTGAAGTCCATGACCGGGTACGACCAGTCGGTCCAGATCACGACGTGCGCAATCTGCGGAATGTTGCTGACGTTCGTGATCGTGAACAGGGTGGTGCGTGCCGTCGCCTGAGTCGACTTGAAGTCGACATCGAAGAACGGCAGTAACAGCGTCGCGGCGGGCGCGGTGCTGATATCGCACGTATCGTCGTTGTTCGTCGTGGTTGGGCCGAATGCAACGCCGGCGCCCCCGAAAACGAAGCTCGCGTTCGGAGCTGGCGTCAGATGACGCTGCACCGCGAACGCCGAACCCGCCACGAGAACGGCGGCCAGCATGGCCAGAACCGTGAGTTTTTTCATTTCTTTCTCCTACACAAATGATTGTTGAGTAGCACAATTGAAACGCTGCGTGTCACCCTCTCTCGACGATACAATCACCTCCCGCGCTGTTCGTTACAAACTCGTTTCCGTAGCAGATGTAGCAGTTGTCGTAACAGTATGACCAAAAAAACGAGAAGTCAATACTTAAAACGCAATTTTATGGCGTTACGCCATACGTTGGTCGGGGCTAAATCGAATGCATTATATCGAAGGCCACTGCCGATACAACCACCATTTACGTCAACCGTCGTCGGGAGGGGTGGCGTCCGCAAGTTCGATGCCCGAGGAATGAACAATGGGAAGGGGGCCATGGGGACGGCGGCCAGCGCCGCCCCATCGGGAAACGGTCAGAGCTATTTCTTCGGCTGCGCGGCCGGAGCGATGCCGCGGTTGAGAAACACCTGGATCGAACCGTCGCGCGGCGAGAAACTCGTCCCCCCGCCACCGGATTCGTACATCAGGATCAGATCGGGCCTGCCGTCGCCATTCACGTCGGCGACGGTGAGGTCGTAGTTCGTATTCGAATCGAGCTTGAGCCCTTCGACGCTGGCCCGAGTGAAGCCCCCCTTGCCGTCGCCCAGCAGAATCACCACCTCGCGCGGATCGTAGCGCGTGTAGACGAGATCGAGCTTACCGTCGCCGTTGAAGTCGCCTGCGGCCAAGCCGAGAATCGGGCGGTTGCTATCCCAGCGGACGATCGGCGTGCGCACCGGCTCTTTCCCGTCGAACCTGATGCGATCGATCCCCACAACGTTCTTCGCCGGCGGAGCGGGCATGGTCTTGGGATCGAGGTCGACCGGCCAGAACCGGACGTAGGACACGATGGCGTCGTCGCGTTTCCTCGAGCTGAATTTCCCGGCGGTATTCGCGTAGTAGTACCCCAGAGACGGGATCAGCGAACCGCTCGCCCCGAGCGGCTTCCACTTTCTCGGTCCATTGCTGAGGAAAACGATGTCGTTGCTGTTCATGAAGATCGTCGCGGCGATGAAATCGGGATACTGATCTCCGTTGAGATTGGCCGCAGTCAGCCAGTCACCCGCGACGGGGCGATCCGGCCCGGCGATGTCGGCAGCCTTCCAGAGCGTCCCTTTGTTGCGGTTGAAATAGACGCGCATTTTGGACACCGGTGCGCCCTGACTGATCGACGATCCTTCATTGAGCGCCACGATGTCGGGATAGCCGTCGTGATCGACGTCGGTGACGATCACGCGGCGGGTGCCGAAGTCAGGACCGATCCTCGCAGCGGTGAAGGTTCCCTTGCCATCACCGAGCATCGCCACCACGCCCGACTGGTGGACGCCGAACGCCAGGTCCATGTGCCCGTCTTTGTTGAAATCCGCGGCGGCCACATTGCCGTAGTCGACCGACATCGGCCACTTCACGTCCCAGAGCTTCCAGTGTCCCTTGCAGTCGCCCAGAAAAATGACCGGCACCTGAACGCCCTTCCGTTCCGGCGGGGCGATGATGTCCGGGCAGCCATCGCCATTCATATCGGCGACCGCGAGCGCGTTGCGCCACGATCCGGAGTTTGGCAGCCCTTCGGGCGACTCCTCGAAACGAATCGTCGTGTTGCTCGCCTTGGGCGTCAGCTCGTAAAACTCGGAGCGCATGGTTTCGAAGTAGCGCAGTTGCTCGTCGGTATAGCGGGGGGGCGTCACCGGCGCTTCGGTATCTTCGGGTCGAGGATCACCCATCCACACCCACACGAACTTGTCGTTGCGCTGATACACCTCTCTTTGCGCGTTCACGTAGGCGAAGGGAATAACGTACCCCGGCGCGACGCCCTCGTAGCTTTCCCATCGTCGATCGAACTTCTCGATATGGTAGGAGTTGCCGAACCTCCAGAAATGCTTGCTCGGATCGGGATCCGGTCCGGGATCCTCAGGTGTTCCAAGCCGCTGTTTCCTCTGCTCGGGCGTCTCCGGCTTGAGATAGTGCGGCGGGCCGCCATCGGGAATGGCGGTCAGTCCCGGCGTCGCTGCCGGGGTCGTCGTCTGCGGGGCGCTCGAAGGCGTCTGCGCGAGGGCACCGGAGCCGCCGGCCAGCGCCGCGGCACACATCAGAATGAGGAATTTCTTTTCGAACATTCGTCGAGGTCTCCTGCTGCGATGAAGTTGCAAATTCAGATGAGATCGGCCAGCGTCGCCTGTGCCCTGCGGAAGAATGCCAGTCCTCCGACGAAAAATCCGATGCAGACGACCAAAAGAAATACGAGCGAGCCGATGGTAGGTAACGAAGCGGACAGCATGGCGCTGCGGAACAAACCGAGCAGTGGCGTCATCGGATTCCAGGCGAAGAATTTTTCGAACGGTCCGGCGACCGGATAGAGGATCGGGCTCAGATAAAAGGCCACCGAGAGCGCGAAGCCGATTATCGGCAGCAGGTCGCGAAAGACGACGTAGCTGGCCGCCAGAAACCAGCCGATCCCCACCTGCAGCGCAAACTGCAGGAGCAGAGCGAAGGGCAACATCCAGATCAAACGCGGTGCGCCGCCGCCGCGCAGCAGCAGCAATCCGACGAAGAGCACGAGACCGATGACCTCGAAAATGATCGCCGAGGCGTTCGGCACGATGACCAGGAGCTCGCTCCGAAAGGCCAGCCGGCGCACCATCGGCGCGTTCTCCACGATGGTGGTCGTCGACCGCACCACCCCTTCGTTGATCCCCAGCCAGGGGAGCAGGCCGGAGATCAGGAAGTAGATGTACGTGTCATTTCCGGCGGCCGGACCGCGGCTGAACATGTAGGTGAACACGAACCAGTAGACGACCACCAGGCTGAGGGGCTGCAGCACGGCCCAGAAGATCCCCAGGGTGGAGCCAGAGAATCGGGCGGCAAAATCGCGCTTCACGAGCTCCCGCAGGAGGTGGGCGTTCTTGTACGTGAGAGACCTCCGGACTTGACGAAGCTGCGGGAAGTCCGTAGATTGGAGCCGCGAAGTTTATTTTTCAATAACATAAAAGTCAACGAAAAGCCGATGAATAAGCCAGCGCAACTCGAACTGGTCGGGCGGAAGATCCGCCAGCTCCGCCGCCAGCGCAAGCTGACGCAGGTCGAGCTTGCCGAGCGCATCGGAATTCATCAGTCCGATCTCTCGCGCATGGAGCAGGGAGAGTACAAGGTCGGGCTGGACACTCTGCTGAAAATCCTGCAGACGTTCGACCTCAGCATCGGCGACTTCTTCGAAGAGGCGAGCCGCTCGCAGTCGGTGTTCGACAAGCTGAAGGGGCTCAGCCCGGCAGCGCAGAAAGAGGTCGAGAGCTTCATCGAATTCAAGCGCGCGCAGGAGCAGGACGACGCGTGGGAACCGGACGGGGGCGAGGGTGGGGATGTCTGAACGCGTGATGGATCGCTCCGAAGAATTGCGCCGGGCCGCGCTGGCGAAGGTGCGTGCCGGACAACTCGACGAAGCGCTCACCGCCTACGACGCCGCGCTGGCCGCTGCCGACGACGAGGAGATCCGCGAGCTGATCACCATCAACAAGGCGGACGCGATGATCGCCGCCGAGCGCACCGGTCCCGAGGTGCAGGCGCTTCCGACGATCATCATGCGCCGGCGCAACCTGCGGCACGTCTATCTCGCCGCCTACGCGCTCGTCTTCAAGTACCGCACGGAGAGCGAGGTGAGCCGCGCGAAGTTCTACGCGCAGCTCGCGCTCCAGACAGCGGAAGAGGCGAACGAGCCGCTCTGGAAAGTCGGCGCGCTGAACGAGCTCGGAAGCATCTGCGACATGGACTCGAAGTTCGACCAGGCGATCGAATGCTCGGAGCAGGCTCTCGCCCTGATCGAACAACTCGACAACCGTGAAGAGCACGACTTCACCTACGCGCTCACGCTCGAGAACCTGGGCGCGTCGAAGCTGCTGAACAACGAGTTCGAGCAAGGCATCGCCCTGGTGGAAAAGGCGCTGCCTTCGATCCTCTCCCCGACGCATCGGGCGGAGGCCTACATCGATCTTTGTTTCGGCTACCTGGCGCTCGAGAATCTCGAGCGCGCGCGGCACTTCGGAGAGGCGGGGCTCGAGTTGGCCACCGAGTCACGCCAGATCCGCAATGCCCATTACCTCCTCGGCGAAGTCGCCTACAAGCTGGGCGACATCGAACTGGCCGAGGAACATTTCGACAAACTGGCGGTCTTCTATCCGAACTTCCGCCACCTGAAATCTCTATTGTTCGCCATCGATCTCCGGTCGATGGTGAACCTCAAACTATGAAACGCCTCCTCGTTGCCACGATTCTCATTCTGCTGCCGTCCGTGCTGTCGGCCCAGGTCGCCGATCGCGACGTGCTGCTCACGCAGAGCGGAACGCTCTACACGGTCGAGAGCACTGTCAACAACGGTGCTGCACCCGCGGGAGTCAGCCGCTACCTCAGCCTGACCATGCAGCATGAAAACGGCACGCCGCAGACGGTCATGGTGCCCGATTCGCTCACTGCCGGCGTTCACTGGCGCCCGGCCCTGGCCTACGACAACGAAACGCAGACGCTTTTCGTCTTCTGGCTGAAGATGCCGAATGCCATGTCCAGCGAGCTGCTCCTGTCGTCGTACTCGAACGGCCGGTGGCAGCCCGCGGCGTCGATTGACAACCAGCCATATCATCTGCGCTACAACCTGCGCATCGCCATCACGCGCCGCGTGGCGCAACTGCAGAGGGACGGGTCCTACGTCGACGTTCCGGCGCTGCTGGTCCACGCGGTGTGGTGGGACGAGACGGGATACGGCGAAACCGCACGCTATGCGTTGATCAGCATCGTTAAGGGGACGGCCGGAACTCCGGAGCTGCACGATCTGAACGAGTTCGCAATCTCACCTCCGATGTTCCCCAACGAAACCAGCGCGCAGTTCAACTCGCAGATCCTCAAGCACCCGGCATTCGTGGACAACGGAACGCAGGACTCCATCGACGTGATCTTCGGCGACACGTACTACAAGCTCTTCAATCGCGTGACGCTGAAACCGATCGCTGACGGACGCATCCACATCCCGATCGGCGTGCATCCTGGTGGCCCGCACATCGGGGCGCCGGTCGCGTTCTCCTCGGACTGGAGCGGCCGCATCTCGACCATCACCTCGCCGCACGACAACAACAGTCTGCTGCTGTACAACACCAGCGTTGGTGTCGTGAACTACATCGTCTACTCCGACGGCTCGTGGTCCACGGTGAAGACACTTCCGATCACCGATAAGCTCTCCGCCGATGCAGCCGTTGCCGCGCTGACGCGGATGATGAGCCAGTAGACGAAAAACGCATCGAACGAGCAAAGAGCCGGCTGAACGCCGGCTCTTTTTGTTGTCGGTTATGTCCGTCCGATCACCGACCCCTGGCAACAAACAACGATTCGACCCGTAGCACAGCCGCGGGTCGAACCGGTTGCCTACTTCGCCTGGACGATGAAGGCGATAACCAGGGAATAGATGACCAGCGACTCGATGAGGGCAAGGCCGATGATCATCGCCAGCCGGATCGGGCCGGCAGCGGTCGGGTTCCGTGCGATGCCCTCACAGGCCGACGAAATCGCCCAACCCTGCCCGATGGCTCCCGCGGCCGCGGCGATTCCGAGCACGAAGGCCGCCGAAACCAGACCCCACTTCACGCCACCGGCTCCGGCGCCTGCGGGCGCCTGCGCAAAGGCCGAGACGGCGGACAGCGCCAGTACCGCCGCAACCATGAAGATTCTCTTGTTCACTCCGATTCCTCCTTTCGTTGAACTCGAATCAGTGTTCTTCCGCCGCGATGGCGCCGCTGATGTACACCATCGTCAGCATGATAAAGACGAATGTCTGCAGAAACGCGCCGAAAATTCCCAGACCCATCATCGGCCAGGGGACGACGAACGGCAGCATGCCCATGAAGATCCCGGTCGCGGTGTGCTCGCCGAAGATGTTCCCGAACAAACGGACGCCGAGCGAAAGGATGCGCGCCAGATTGCCGATCATCTCGATGGGAAACATGAGCGGCGCGAGCCACCACACGGGCCCCATGAAATGTTTCAGATAATGGAGCGGACCCTGGCGCCGGATTCCCTCGACGTTGTAGTAGAGGAACGCGGAGATCGACAGGGCAAACGTGGTGTTCACGTTGCTGGTCGGCGGCTGCAGGAAATAGAACAGCCCGAAGATATTGGAGAGGAAGATGAAGACGGTGAACGCGCCGATGATGTAAAGGTAGCGGTCGCCGGCGTGGCCGATAATCTCGCGCAGCAGGCCTTTCAACGCGCCGACGGTCGCCTCGCAGATGTGTTGCACCATTCCCGGATTGTCACGACTGATTCGTCGCGAAAGGAGGGGAAAGAAAATCGCCGAGATCACCAGCACCAACAGGGCCATGATCACGTGATCGGGGACGTCCCACGCCCACCGATGCTGGACCGTGTGCCAGAGATGATTGAACGGCTCGTACAGAATCGAGCTTTCGTGTTCCATTCCGCCTAGTCCGCGAAGCTCCTCACGACGGAAACCAGAGCTTCACCCATGATTCCCACCACCAGAATCGAGAACCCCAACAGGACACTTAACGCGTCAAAATGAACGACGAAGATGGCCACCGATATCGCCGCGCCGAGGAGCGCGTAGCGAGCCAGCGATCGAAGCAGAAGCTTCCACGCCCGTAAACGCGGCGATGGCTGGAGAACCGCGTTCACGATTTGCTCCAGCCAAAGGAAGTTGATCATAGTGACCGCTGCCGTGCAAGTCAATGCGAAAAATCCCTGCAGGCCGCTGTGCATCACGGCCGGAATGATGAACACAACATAGGCGCCGGCGCTGATGATCCTGATCCGCCGCGTCACCGCCGCAGGAGGGTCAGCTTCCGCCGCCACTGTCGTGCAACCCGATCCGAAACAGATTGATGAACGCAGCGACGACGCCGAAGGCGCTGAAGATCCATGTCAGCCAGGGACTGGTGCCAAAAAGCCTGTCCATCCCCCACCCCCAGAGAAATCCGAGGCCGATGGCGATCGGAAACATCCAGCCGATGGAGGACGCGTCGAGCAGCTGCTGCATCTGCCGGCGCTTCTCGTCCTTCGGATCCCCGTCAACGTCCGGCATGCGGAAGAATGGCCGCGCGCGCGGCGATCCAGTTCGACGATTGCGTCACCTGCTTCACCAGCGGCGCCGGCGCGATTCCCACGAGCAGCGTCACCGCGAGGCAGACTCCGGCCACGACCTTCAGCGGGGTGGTGATCGACACCTCCGCCGGCCGTCCCTCGCGAAGGTACATGGCCACCACGATCCGGAAGTAGAAGAAGATCGAGACCGCCGACATCAGCACGGCGATAATCGCCAGCCAGCCGAATCCCGCCTGGATGGCCGCGGCGAAGAGGAAGTACTTCCCGATGAAGCCGGCGGTTGGAGGGATGCCGCCGAGCGAGAGGAGAAAGATGACCATGGCAAACGCCCAGAATGGCGCCCGCTGCGACAGGCCTTCGAAGTCGTCGACGCGTTCGCCGGCGTATCCGTGGCGGCGAAGCATCAGCACCGTGGCCCAGATGCCGAGGTTGGCGAAGACGTAGACCAGCGTGTAGAGCAGCACGCCGCGCAATCCCATCGCGTTCATCGAGAGGATCCCCAGCAGCACGTAGCCGGCGTGGCCGATCGACGAGTAGGCCAGCATGCGTTTGACGTTGTCCTGAGTGATCGCCGCGACGTTGCCGAGAATCATCGAAAGCGCGGCGATAGTTGCCAGGATATTGCTCCAGTCGAGCTGAAAATCGTGCAGCCCGACGTAGAAGATTCGGGCGAAGATCGCCACCGCTGCCCCTTTCGAGGCCGTCGACAGAAACGCGGTGATCGGCGTCGGCGCGCCCTCGTACACGTCAGGCGTCCAGACGTGGAAGGGAACCGCGGCGATCTTGAAGCAGAGTCCAGCGCCGAGCAGCATGATGCCGAACATCAGCGCGTCGTTGCCGATGATCGTGGACATCGCTTTGGCGATCGTCAGCAGATTCAGCGACCCCGTCACGCCGTAGATCAGCGAGATTCCATACAGCAGAATCGCCGAGCTCACCGCCCCGAGCACGAAGTACTTCATCGCCGCTTCGGTCGACTTCTGCTCGTCCTTGAAGAAGCCCGCCAGGATGTAGCTGGAGAGCGACATCAGCTCGAGGCCGATGTAGATCGAGGCCAGGTGAATCCCCGAGGCCATGAACATCATGCCGATGAGAGCGAAGGCCAGCAGCGAGTAGTACTCCCATGGGGAGTAGCGTGACTCACGGAGGAAGTCGTCCGACAGCAGCGTGATCATGGCCATCGCGGCGATCAGCAGCAGCTTGAAGAAGATTGCGAACGAGTCGAGCACAAACATCGCCTGAAACGTGCGTGACTGCGCGATGTCCGGCACCTTGAACGAGCAGATCCACACCGAAGCGAACGTCACAGCCAGCAGGAGCAGCATCGCCCATTTTGCGGCCGCGCCCCGCTGCCGCCATCCGATCACCGGAGCGATCAGCAGCAGCGAAGCCCCGATCGTGAGGATGATCTCCGGAAGCAGGAAGACGGCGTCGTTCCAGGTCACTTGCTCGCCTCAACGATTGCCGGCACTACGTGGGGCCGGCTCTTAGCCGGCCCGCTCGGGCTGAGAGCCCGAGCCACGTTGTAGTACCCCGGATCGACTTTCAGCACCACGTACTCCACCGGCTTGTCGATCAGATCGAAGATCGGCTTCGGATAGATGCCGATCCACACCATGCAGGCGACCAGCGACACCATCAACACCAGCTCGCGCCGGTTGAGGTCACGGATGTTCTTGTTCGCCGGATTGTCGAGCGGCCCCCAGAACACGCGCTGATACAGCCAGAGCAGATACGCCGCGCCGAGCACGATCCCGATGGCCGCGAAGGCCGCCCACCACATGCTGCGGTTCGCCACGCCGACGAGGATGGTGAATTCGCCGATGAAGCCGTTCAGCGCCGGCAGCCCCATCGAGGAGAGGGCGGTGATCAGAAACAGCGTCGCGTACATCGGCATCTGCTTCGCCAGACCGCCGTAATCGGAGATGAGGCGGCTGTGACGCCGCTCGTAGATGATGCCAACGAGAAGAAAGAGCGCGCCGGTGGAAATGCCGTGATTGACCATCTGGATCACGGACCCTTTCAGCCCCATCGGATTCAGCGCGAACATGCCGAGCATCACGAAGCCGAGGTGCGAGACCGAGGAGTAGGCGATCAGCCTCTTCATGTCCTTCTGCACCAGCGTCACCAGCGCGCCGTAGATGATTCCGATGATCGCCAGCACGACGATCGGAATCAGCAGTTGCTTGGTAGCATCCGGCAGGACTGGCAATGCGATGCGCACGAAGCCGTAGGTCCCCATCTTCAGCAGGACGGCCGCCAGGATGATCGACCCCGCCGTCGGCGCCTCGGTGTGCGCGTCCGGAAGCCATGTGTGGAAGGGGAACATGGGTACCTTGATGGCGAAGCTGAAGAAGAACCCCAGGAAAATCCAGAACTGGAGCTGCGGCGGGATCAGATGTCCGATGTTGTGATACTGCAGGATGGAAAACGTGGTTCCGTTTCCGAGGCCGCGGATGTGCAGGAACGGAATACCGTCGTCATTGAAGAAATAGAGCGCCACGATCGACAGCAGCATCAGCACCGATCCGGTGAGGGTATAGAGGAAGAACTTGATCGCCGCGTAGAGTTTTCGCGGTCCGCCCCAGATGCCGATGAGGAAGTACATCGGCACGAGCATCACTTCCCAGAAAACGTAAAAGAGGAAGAAGTCGAGCGCGCAGAACGTGCCGATCATGCCCGTCTGCAGCAGGAGTAGCAGAACGTAATACTCCTTCTGGCGATGATCGATGGCCGTGAACGACGACCAGATGGCGATCAGCCCCATGAACGTAGTGAGGACGATCAGCAGCAGGGCGATGCCGTCGATGCCGAAGTCGTAGTTGACGCCGAGCGAGGGAATCCACTCGCGCGTCCAGCGATATTGAAAGATGGCCACGCCGCCGGCGTTCGGATCGAAGTTCCACCAGAGAGCGAGCGACCAGACAAAATCGACCGCCGCGAAGAGCGTCGCCGTGTACCGGATTTTTTTCGGATCGCTGAAGAAGAACAGAATGCATGCCGCGCCGAGTAGCGGCAGGTAAGCAACCACATTCAAAATGCCGATATCCATCCGGTCGTTTCCCCCTGTCATCCCGAGCGCCGCAGAGCGCAAGGGATCCCCTTCGCCAGGGCGCGGGGGATTCCTCGCCGTCTGCGCGGCTCGGAATGACATGATCGTTCTTTCATGGCTTCAAGAACAGGTAGATGACGGCGATCAGTACGATCCCACCGCCCATCACCAGCGCATAGTTCTGCACGAATCCGCTCTGCATCCTGCGAAACATCCTCGATCCTGCCCCGGTCGCGAATGCCACGCCGTTCACCGCGCCATCGACGATAAAGCGATCGAAAAGCGAGGAGCCGTGGCCGAACAGAAAGAGCGTGACGCGCCACGTCAGATTCACCAGTCCGTCGACGATGTTCGCGTCGATCCACCACAGCAGGCGCCCCAGGGCGAGCGTGCCGCGCACGACCGTCCTGTTGTACAGCTCGTCGATGTAGTACTTGTTCTCCAGCAGGCGGTGAACCGGTGACAGGCGCGAAGCGATCCTCTTCGGCAGGGCCCACAGCGGATCGCGATGGTAGAAGCGCCAGGCCAGCGCAATCCCGATCACGCCGACGGCGACCGAGACGAACATGAGCGCCAGCTCGGTCAGGCGCGATGCGAGCCCGAACTCGAACGGTTCGCCGCCGATCGGTACCATCACCGGCCCGATCCACTTCTGAAAGTACGTCGGATTCGATCCGAAGAGCACGACTGGCGTTCCCACCAGGCCGCCGAGAGTGGCCAGCAACGCCAGAACGATCAGCACGCCGATCATCGACCACGGCGATTCGTGCGGCACGTGCACGTCGCTGTGGTGACCATGTGCCAGGGGATCGTGTTCGTCACCCTGATCGAGATGCGGCTGACCGGGAATCAGATCGTGCCCGGCATGCTTCGGCTCCGACGTTTCGATCCCCTCGACCAGCGCACCGCGATACCCGCCGGTGAAGGTCATGAAGAAGAGCCGGAACATGTAAAACGCGGTGAAGGAGGCGGCCACGACGCCGACGAACCAGACGATGGCGTGGTGCTCCCAGGCGGAGGCCAGGATCTCGTCCTTGGAAAAAAAGCCGGCCAGCGGCGGCATCCCGGCAATCGCCAGGCAGGAGATCAGCATCGTCCATGCGGTCTTCGGCATGTACTTCCACAACCCGCCCATCTTGCGCATGTCCTGCTCCCCACCGCAGCCGTGAATGACCGATCCTGCGCCGAGAAAGAGGCAGGCCTTGAAAAACGCGTGGGTCATGAGGTGGAAAATCGAGGCGGTGAATGCGCCGACGCCGACCGCCAGAAACATGTAGCCGAGCTGCGACACGGTCGAGTATGCGAGGACTTTCTTGATGTCGTTCTGCGCGAGCGCGATGCTCGCGGCGAAGATTGCCGTTGCCGCGCCGATCACCGCGACCACACCCATCGCGCCAGGCGAAATGCGGTAGAGGACGTTCGAGCGGACGAGCATGTAGACGCCGGCGGTGACCATCGTCGCCGCGTGGATCAGCGCGGAGACAGGCGTCGGGCCGGCCATGGCGTCCGGCAGCCAGACGTAGAGCGGAATCTGCGCCGACTTGCCGCACGCGCCGACAAAGAGCAGAAGACAGATGATTCCTGCGATGCCCGCGTACTGCGAGGGGTGTGCGCTGACGAGCGGGAAGATCCTGCTGTAGTCAGAGGTGCCGAAGGTGTTGAAGATCAGAAAAATACCGAGGATGAAGCCGAAGTCGCCGATGCGGTTGACGACGAAGGCCTTCTTCCCCGCGTCGGCAGCGAAGTTCTTGTCGTAGTAGAAGCCGATGAGCAGATACGAGCAGAGGCCCACTCCTTCCCAGCCGACGAACATGACGATGTAGTTCGCCCCGAGAACGAGCAACAGCATCATGAACATGAAGAGGTTGAGGTAGCAGAAGAAGCGCGTGTAGCCGCTCTCGTGGGCCATGTAGCCCGTGGCATAGATGTGGATCAGGAATCCGACCCACGTCACGATCAGCATCATGGTGATCGAGAGCGAGTCGATCCGCAGCGCGAAGTTGACATTGAAATCCGCCAGGAACCCGCCGGTGACCTGGCCGAGTCCCGTCGGAATCCACGAGAAAAAGGCGTGCTCCCACGGTTGGCGGTACGAGAGCGCCACTCTAAGCGCCAGCAGCGCCGACACGCCGGTCGAGCCTAGGGCGAAGAAGTTCGTCCATCCCTTGCTCTTCGGCTGGAGCGGCCGTGCGAACGCGCGCAGGCCGTTCATCAGCGCGCCGAACGCGGGAAGGAGGAGGATCAGAAGGGCCGTGTTGCTCATGGTGTCAGCCGCTCAGCTCCCTCGCTTCGTCGACGTTCACCGTGCCCTTCAATCGATACAACTGAATGATGATCGCCAGACCGACTGCCGCTTCTCCTGCGGCCACGGTGATCACGAAAATCGCGAATACCTGACCGTCGAGCGACGAGAGTTGGTTGGAGAAGGCGACCAGGTTGATGTTCACCGCGTTGAGCATCAACTCGATGGCCATCAACACGGTGATCATGTTGCGGCGGATGATCACGCCGATCAGCCCGACAATGAAGAGCGTGCCGGAAAGCATCAAATACGCTTCGGTGCTAGGCATACAAGTCCTGACCCTGACCCCGAGCGACGCGAGGGGGAAGGGGAAGGACCCTCTTCGCAGGAAGGTTGCCGGTCCTTCGCCGTCTGCGCGGCTCAGGATCTGAGTTAGACACTCATGGCCTCCTTCACTTCCTTCTCCGTCTCGACCCTTTCCACGATGAAATCGGGATTGGCCTCTTCCTCGAGTGCGCTCAGCTCGCGCTTGCCGATGACGATCGCCCCGATCATGGCCACCAGCAGAAAGAGCGAGGCCACTTCGAACGGCACCAGATACTCTCGATAGAGTGCCATTCCCACGGCCTCGGAGTTTCCGACGACGGTGCCGCGGCGCACCAGCGTTCGGACGGTCTTCCCGTCGGGCGTGGTCACCCGCCGATGCCGGTAGGTGTACGACGTCCGCAGCGCCTGCTCGTTGTTGACCGGATCGTGATACGCGCCAGGGCGGACGACGGTGGTGAAGAGGATGAAGAGCGCCGCGCCGACCACCAGTCCGCCCTTCCAGAAACGCGACAACACGCGGTCGTCCGGGAGGTGCCGCACGTTGATCAGCATGACCACGAACAGGAAGAGCACCATGATGCCGCCGGCGTAGACGAGCACCTGCACGGCGGCCACGAACTCCGCCGCCTTCATCACGAACAGCACGGCCACGCAGAGAAACGTCAGCAGCAGAAAGAGCGCTGAGTGCACCGGGTTGCGCATCCCGATCACCAGGATCGAGGAGGCGACGGCGACCGTGCCGATGATGAAGAAGACGATCAGCGCCGGGGTCACTCGATCGCTCCGGAAATTTTTTTCGCCGCGCCGGAGGGAGCACCGGCTTCAGCCGGTGGAAGAGCGGCTGAAGCCGGCGGGAGACCGGCTGAAGCCGGTACTCCATCTTCGGGCAGCCCGTCGTAGTGCGGGCGGCCTTCCCAATATTCGAGTTGCTGCATGTTGAAATAGAGATCGTTGCGATCGTGCGTCGCCAGCTCGTAGGTCTTGGTGGTCAGCCAGATCGATTTCGGCTTCGTCGGGCAGGCTTCCTCGCAAAGCGAGCAGAACATGCAACGCTTGACGTCGATGTCATAGCGGTCGAGGACCTTCAGCTTCTTCATCTTTCCATCGACCTCGCGCTGCTCGTCGTGAACGTCGATGTAGATGATGTCGATGGGACAGGCCACCGCGCAGAGCTTGCAGGCGATGCATCGGTCGTAGGAAAAGCGGAACATCCCGCGGAAGCGATTCGCCGGGTCGAGCCGCTCTTCCGGATAGCGGATGGTCACCTTCGGCTTGAACAGCTCGCGAAGGGTCGTCTTCAGCCCCTCGAACATGTCGAGAAGGAGAAAGCGATCGCTCCAACTAGGCTTCGGATACTCGACTTGCATCGATTCTGTTCTCGTCGTGAATTTTCGCGGCCTTCTGCGGGCGCAGGTAATAGAAGACTGCAGCGATCGCGGCGACGCCGATCCAGTACATCAGCCGCTCCTGGCCAGCCAGGACGAAGATCGCCGTGACGACGATGTTCCCCAGCGCCAGGGGGATCAGGAACTTCCATCCGAGGTCCATCAGTTGATCGAAGCGGAAGCGCGGGAACGTCCCGCGGAACCAGATGTAAACCATCATGAAGGCCATGACCTTGACGAAGAAGATCCCTGTTCCGATCAGGCCGCCGATCCATCCCCAGTGCCGCAGAACGTCCGAGGTCAGGCCATGGCCGAACGCCGCCATCGTCCAGCCGCCAAAATAGAGGCTGACGATCAGGCAGCAGTTGACCAGCATCGCCGAATATTCGGCCAGCATGAAGAAGGCGAATTTCATCGCCGAGTACTCGGTGTGGTAGCCGGCGACGAGTTCCGACTCCGCCTCCGGGAGATCGAAGGGCGTGCGGTTGTTCTCCGCGTTCATGGAGACGAAGAAGATGAAGCAGGCCACGACCTGCGGGAAGAGATTCCAGACGTTCGTCGCCTGGTAATCGACGATCTTCACCAGGTCGAGGCTGCCGCAGAGCATCAGCACGCCGACGATCGACAGGCCAAACGGCACCTCGTAGGAGACCATCTGCGCCGCGGAGCGCAGGCCGCCCATCAGCGAGTATTTGTTGTTCGAAGCCCACCCGCCGAGGATGATGCCGTACACGCCGGTGGAGGTGAGCGCGAGGACAAGAAGAACGGCCACGTTCACACGCGCGGCGACAAATGTCGGCGGCGGACCGAACGGGATGAGGCAGAAGACGAGGAAGGCCGGAATCAGCGGCAGAATCGGGCCGAGGAAATAGGCGACCTTCTCCGCGCTCGCCGGGACAATGTCTTCCTTGAGCAGGAACTTGACCGGATCGGCAATGATCTGGAACAGCCCGTGAGGACCGACGCGATTCGGCCCCCGCCGTGCCTGCATGAATCCCAGGAGCCGCCGCTCGATCCAGTTCATCGCCGCGACGATGACCATCACGATGGTGAAGGCCACAAGGAACTTCACCAGGGGCCAGACGAGGTACTGTACCCAGGGATTCATCGCTTGGTCTCTGGAGAATTTCGAATTTCGAATGAAGAATGAAGAATGAAGAAAGCGGCTGCCGCTAAATCCATTCTTAATTCTTCATTCGAAATTCGAAATTCGAAATTCATCATCTGTCGACTTCCCCCAACACGATATCAATGGTCCCAATCAACGCCACCAGATCCGATACCAGATGCCCTCTGGCCATCATCGGCAGCGCCTGCAGGTTCACGAAGGACGGCGGACGAACGCGACAACGATACGCGTTCTGCGACTTTCCGTCGCTGACGATGTAGTAGCCGAGCTCTCCCTTCGGCGACTCGACCGAGTGGTACACCTCCCCTTCCGGCGGCCGCACCACGCGGGAGATTTTGGCTTTGATGTCGCCGGCCGGCGTGGCTTTGATCATTGGAATGCACTGCTCCAGGATGCGCCGCGACTGCCGCATCTCCACCATGCGCACCAGGTAGCGATCGTACGTGTCTCCGTTGACGCCGACCGGAATGTCGAACTGCAGCTCGGGATAACACTCGTACGGCTGCGCCTTCCGCAGGTCCCACTCCAGCCCCGTGCCGCGCAGCGGCGGGCCGGTGATGCCCCAGTCGATCGCTTCTTCGGGCGTGATCACCCCGATGCCGACGGTGCGCCGCTTCCAGATGCGATTGTTTGTCAGCAGCGACTCGTACTCGTCGACCGCCGCGTCGAACTTGCCAAGGAATTCCTCGAGATCGTCGAGCCAGTCCGGAGGAAGATCGTCCGGCATGCCGCCGATGCGCATGCAGTTGAGCGTCAGGCGTGCGCCGCAGTAAGCCTCGAACAGATCGAGAACCTCTTCCCGTTCGCGAAAGCAGTAGAAGAACGGCGTCATGGCGCCCATGTCGATGGCATGCGTCGCCAGCCAGAGCAGATGCGACGAGATGCGCTGCAGCTCGGAGAGCATCACGCGCAAGATCTGCGCGCGCTTCGGGATCATCGCCGTGATCCCCATCAGCTTCTCCACCGCCTCGACGAATCCGAGGTTGTTCGTGGCCGCGGCGACGTAGTCCATTCGGTCGGTGTGAGGGATGCACTGCGGATAGGCCATGTTCTCGAACAGTTTCTCCGTCCCGCGATGGAGATAGCCGATGATCGGCTTGGCCTCGATGATCCGCTCGCCGTCGACTTTCAAAAGCACCCGCAGCACCCCGTGCGTCGACGGGTGCTGGGGACCGAAGTTGATTTCCATCTCGTGGACGTCGAACATAGTGAACAGTTAACAGTAAACAGTTAACAGGGGGCGGCCTGTTAACCGTTAACTGTTAACTGCTAACTCAAAGCTTCCCCGCCTGAGTCATCAGTTCCCTCAATTTCGTTTCCGTCTCCGCTTCACCGGGCACGCACAGCGTCACGTCTTTCGATTCGCCGCTGGCCAGCGCGGCGGCGTAACCTTCGCAATCCCAGCCGCACGCGGTGCAGTCGGTCTGCGCCATGGCGGCGAACAATTTGTCCTTCACCGAACCCGCCTTCGCCAGCTCGAGGCGCTGGGCCATCGGCATGTCGGGGTCGTGCCACGGCGCCTCCTCGGTCGGCTTCGCGGTCTCCGCAACTTCGCCGGCGAGCTCCGGCGCGGGCGCCTGCTGCGTTCCAGCCGCGGCACGCGCGGCGATCGACGACGCCGGCCAGACGCCGTAGTGCTTCCACTCGCCTTTGTAGATATTGACGCCCTTCGCGTCTTTCCCTGTCGATCCGGCCTTCGGCCCGCCGCCGGCGGGGAAGACCTCGGGATAGATGCTCGCGCCGGTGTCGATGCCGCGTAGCGGAAAATCCTTGCGCAGCGGATGGCCGTTGAAGCCTTCCCACATCAGGATGCGCTCGAGGTTCGGATGGCCGTCGAACCGGATGCCGAACATGTCGAACGTTTCGCGCTCATGCCAGTTCGCCGTCCTCCACACTGAGGTCACCGACGGAATCGGCGTCGACTCGTCGGTAGCGACTTTCAACCGAACGCGCGCGTTCTTCTGAAACGAATAGAGCATGTAGGCGACGCAGAAACGGGGGGCGCTCCAGCCGGGATACTTCGAGTAATCGATACCCGCGAGATCGACGAGATAGTTGAAGCCTTCCTCCTTGAAGATCGCGGCGACATCGCGGATCCGCTCGCGCGCGACGCCGAGCGTGATCTCGCCGGCGAACTCCTTCGCGCTGGTGACTGCGTCTCCCACGCGCGCCACGGCCGCGGCGACCAGCGGATCGCGCTTGATCTCGTCGGGCGTCCGTACGGCAGGTTTCTGTTCGGTGGCTTCGGGCATTTCCAAGTGCTGAGTACTGCGTGTCGAGTGCCGGGTGAGTGAGTTGAACTCGGCACTCGGAACTCGGCACTACCCCCCTTCGAACTCCTTCCCCGCCTCTTGCATCAGTTTCTTCAGCATCTCCAGTGTTTCGGTCTCGCCGGGTGTGCAGAGGGAGATGTCCTTCGTCTCGCCGGTGGCCAGGGCATTCCCGTAGCCTTCGCAATCCCAGCCGCAGGCAGCGCAATCGGTCTGCGCCATCGCCGCGAACAGCTTGATCTTCAGCGCGCCGCCCATCTCCTCGGCCATCTTCATCCGCTCGGCGAGTGTCAAGGTGTCACTGTGGAACGCCACGCTGGGAGCTGCGGGAGCCGCGGGTTCCGCGGGTTCCGCGACGGCCTGTGCGGCCGCGGGCGCCGCGCCCACCGCCGGGCCGGCGGGGGCGCCGGGCCCCACAGTCGGTTTCGGCGCGGGCTTCGGCTTCTCGGGCGTCGGCGCGCGCTTCACGCCCGATAGAGGAGCGGGACGAAGTTGCGCCTTCGCCTGCTCGGCGCGGAGCGCCGGGCCTTCGTGCGCCGGCCGCAGCGAATCGCGCACTGCGGCGCGCGCAAAATCGTACGCCTCGCCTCCCTTGCGCAAGACGTGCATCTTCTCAATCTTCTTCTGCAGCTCCATCAGCCCCCACAGCAACGCCTCCGGGCGCGGCGGACAGCCGGGAACATAAACATCGACAGGAATGAGCCGGTCGACGCCCTGGGTGACCGCGTACGTGTCGTACGGACCGCCACAGGTGGCGCACGAACCCATGGCGATCACCCACTTCGGCTCGGGCATCTGATCGTAGAGGCGGCGAACGATCGGCGCCATTTTCTCGACCACCGTGCCGGCGACAATCATCAAGTCCGATTGCCGCGGTGTAGCGCGAAACACTTCCGCGCCGAAGCGCGCCATGTCGTGACGCGGATCGAGCACGGCCATCATCTCGATCGCGCAGCAGGCCAGTCCGAACTGCATCGGCCAGAGCGATGACTTTCGCGCCCAGTTGAAGAATTTGTCGACTTTGGTGGTGAGGATGTTGCCCGGGGAGCCGACCGGAAAATCGAAGCGATTCTCGATCAGACCCATGAGAGGACCTTCCTCTTCCAGGCGTAGAAGTAGCCGATCAGCAGAATCGCGAGAAAAACCGCCATCTCGACAGCCCCGAACCATCCAAGCTGCTTGAACCGGATCGCCCACGGGAAGAGAAAGACCGTCTCCACGTCGAAGATGATGAACAGCACTGCGATCAAAAAGTAGCGGACGGAAAATCGATGATCGAATGCGTGCGAGCTGGCCGGAACGCCGCATTCGTAAGGCTCGAGCTTCACCTTGTTCGCGCGCGAAGCGCGGACGAGAGGCGCCAGGATGAAAAGCGTCACAACTGGTAGCGAGATGACGATGAGCGCAGCTACCAGCAGCACCGAGTAATTGGCCATATTGCGCTGGTCGCGGAGACCGCCGTAATTGTAAACGCACCCTCGCGGGAGTCAACCACAACCCAGGAATGCAGAACGCAGAATGAAGAACGAAGAAAGCCCTTGTCGTCGTTTGTCACTTTCTTCATTCTTCATTCTGCGTTCTGCGTTCTGCGTTCAGAACAATGCCCTTTGGAAGCCCCATCCCTCCCCCGCGACGCCCTTCCCCTGCACCAATACCCGAATCTCCTCTCCGATCCCGTCCGGCAGCACCAGCCGCCGCGCTTCTTCCCGCCGCTCGCGCAAGGCAAGCGCCTCCTCGGCGGAATCGAAACGCCGATCGTCCAGCGGCACGAACAGTTCGTGCTCCGCCGCGCCGAGGGCCAGGAGGACCTTCGCCTGACGATCGAAAAGGAGCGTGGAGAAACCATCGCGCTCGCCCGCGCGCTGCAGGTCGGTGAAGTTGATATGCGCCGTCAGGTCCTGCTCGCCCGGATTCGCCAGCAGATCGCGGGAGACGCGATGGCCCGAGTACGCTGCGGCCGTTCCGAACTGCCGGACACGGCCGGAGAACAACTGCCGTTCGGCGTAGCCGTAGTCGAACGTGACGATGAGCCCGCGCGTCACAAAACGGCAGAGCTCGCTGTAGAGCGACTCCCACCCGAGGGAGACATCGGCGAACTGGCCGTCGCGCAGCTCGATTCCGCGACTCGAGAAATATTCGACGTACCCCGGTTCGGCCTTCTGTTCGCTCCAGTCGATCTGACCATCGCGCTCGGTGACCCACAGCTCGTGCAGATCTCCACCGCGCATGACCAGGCGCGCGAACGGCTGCGCATCGAAGAGCTCATTGCTGATGAGGAGCTGCGCGTCACCCCGCGGCATGCTCGAGAGATCCGTCGTGAAGAGAGCGTCGCTGCGTTGCCTCACCCGATCGAGCGAGCGCTCCACGCCCGCGAACCGGGCACGTCCGCGCAGCTCCGGCGGGATCTGGCTTTGCAAAGAATCGATGAGCGCGCCATCGCCGCATCCAATGTCCACGATGGAGCACATCCCATCGCCGCACCGGGTCATGAATTCGGTGACGAGCCGGGCCAACGCGAACGAAAACACCGGGCTGATCAACGGCGAGGTGACAAAATCACCCGTTTTCCCAAACCTCGGAGTGGGGCCCGAGTAATAGCCGAGCTCGGGATCGTAAAGTGCAAGTTCGACGAACTCATGGAACGGTAAGTCTCGGCCTTGGAGCATGTTGTGCAATGCGCTGGCAAGCGAGCGCGAGGGGCTCATCAGGAGAATGGTACACCCGGGAACTGTTCAGTCACCCCCGAAAACGGTAGCGGAAGGACATAATTATTTTCATAGTGGCACCTGGGTTGCGACACCTGAGGTCTGCCAGTCAACAGGAGGATAGAAATGAAACGAACCATTGCAATGCTCTTCGCCGTGCTCATCTCTGTGCCGCTGTTCGCACAGACCGTCGATGACCACGCGAAAACGAAGAAGGGGGCGGTGATCGGCGGCGTCGCGGGAGCGATTGCCGGCGCAGTGATCGGAAACAATCGAGGGCATCACAGCGCGACGCGTGGTGCGGTGGTCGGCGGGGTGGCCGGGACGGCCGCAGGCGCGATCGTCGGCGCCATGATGGACAAGCAGGAGCGCGAGCTTCGCAAGATCCAGGGAGTGGACGTCACCCGCACATCGCAGGGCGACTTGAAGGTGACCGTGAAGAATGAAGTGCTGTTCGACTTCAACTCGGCGGCCCTTCGCAGCGCGTCGCGCGCATCGCTCCGCAAAATGGCCGACGTGTTTCAGAAGTATCCCGACACCACGCTGGCCGTCGAGGGCTACACCGACTCGATCGGTTCGATCGCGTATAACCAGCGGCTCTCCGAGCGGCGTGCGGATTCCGTCGCCAGCTACCTCGAGCAACTCGGCGTGAATACACCGCGAATCGACACCATCGGACACGGCGAGTCCAATCCGCGGGCGAGCGACAGCACCGCGTCGGGACGGCAACTGAACCGTCGCGTCGAGATCAACGTACACGCGAACGCAGCGTAACTGCAGCAACTGACGACCGACAACCGTTTCCTTCCAGGAGGGTTCCATGATCCGCAAAGCATCAATCCTTCTCCTCGCCACCGTGTTCGCACTGGCCTGCGCGAGCAGCAATCCCGACGATCAAAACCAGAGAACGAAGAAGGGCGCAGGCATCGGCGTGGCCGCGGGGGCGGTGGCGGGGGCAGTCGTCGGCAATCAATCCGGCAATCCGCGCACTGGAGCGGCGGTCGGCGCAATCGTCGGCGGCGCGGTAGGAGCGGCAATCGGCCATCGGCTCGACAAACAGCAGCAGGAGCTGCAGCAGATTCGGGGTGTCGAAGTAACGCGGCCGGCGCAGAACGAAATCGCCGTGGCCATGACCAACGACATCCTGTTCGACTTCGACTCCGCGGCGCTTCGGCAGGAGTCGCAGCAGACGCTTCGCGATCTGGCCAGCAATTTCCAGCGCTATCCCGACGAGCAGGTCGGCGTCGAAGGGCACACCGACAACGTCGGCTCGGCCGAGTACAACCTCGGACTCTCGGAGCGGCGGGCGAACTCCGTTCGCAGCTACCTGATCGATCAGGGAGTGGCGCCGGCACAAATCAGCGCCACCGGATATGGCGAGAGCCGCCCGAAAGCGACCAACGACGCCCCCGAAGGGCGGCAGCGCAACCGGCGCGTGGAGATCCACATCCGAGCCACGCAGGGGTGATCGTCAGGCGCCCGGCGTCAAGTGCCTGGCGCAACTCTTCACCACCTTTCCCGTAAAGACGGCTGATGTCGTCCGAACGGGCTCGTGGATTTCTCTTTGCCGGCGGATATCTCGCCATCTACGCGGCGTGTCTCCTGGTGTTGGTGCGCGTTGAGAACTTCTCGCTCGAGGAGCCGCTCTTCCTGCTCGTCGTAGTCGGCGGCGGCTTCTCACTCCTGGCGTGGCTGCTGACGCGGAATGTCCGGCCGTTGCCGGCCGACACTCCCGGAACCACAGGGATCCTCATCTATCTTCTGCCGCTCGCCGCGTTCGTGACCTGGGGATTCCAGCATTTTCCGAGCGAACAGCCGGCGCAGGACATTCTCAAGACGATGGCCAAGCTTGCGATATTCGTCGCCATTCCGATGCTGCTCTTTCGAACACGTTTGCGTCTCTCCTGGTCACGACGCGACACCATCGTCGCGGTAGTGATGGCGGCAGTGCTCATCGCACTTCAGATGCTCGTCGGCAGCGGACCGAAGCGGATCGCGGAGCTCCATCTCCCGGCACTGCAGCTCGTCGTCGCCGCGATTGGAGCGCTCCTGTGGATGTCGCTGGAAGCCGGTCTGGTCGAGGAGTATTTCTTTCGCGCTTCACTACAGACGAGACTGGAGCGCGCGACGCAATCGCCCGTTGGCGGCATCGTGATCACGGCGCTGTTGTTCGGGCTGATCCACAGTCCGGGTCTCTACCTGCGCAGCGGCATGACGCACGAGGCGCTCGGCGCGCATCCGTCGCTGCTCATGGCCATCGGCTATTCGATCGTGATCCTGTCGCCGGCCGGACTATTTTTCGGCATCCTCTGGGCCCGCACGCGCAACCTCCTGCTCGTCGTGCTCATTCACGGCGCGGGCGACCTCATTCCGAATCTTGCGGACTTCGCGCGGAACTTCCACATAGGCTGATCGGGAAGCCGGCCAAGGAACCTCTGCACAAGGTCGAATGCCTTCGCCCCCGCGACGCGGGGGAGAAGGTGGCCGAAGGCCGGATGAGGGGGGACGCCCTCACCCGGCGCTTCGCGCCACCCTCTCCCGCGCTGCGGGAGAGGGAACTCGAACTTATGCAGAGGTTCCCTTAAGCCAGCCCTCACACTTCTGCTACAATCCGCCGCCCAAATATCCCGCCCCGTCGTTCCGGCGGGAGCTCACCGCAACGGAGGAATTATGAAGTCATGGATCATGCGCGGGCTGGTCCTGGCGACGCTTCTCGTCTGCGTCGCGCCCGGTTTCGCGCAGCAAGCGGCCGCACCCGCCGAAGCGCACACCGAAGCGAATCTGATTCTTCCCGATCTTCACGCGGTGCAGTTCCTCGGCGTTTCCGGACACACGCTGCTGATCGGGGGCATCTTCGTCTGCATTCTCGGCGGGGTCTTCGGCCTGGTGATGTATGTCCAGTTGCGCGGACTTCCAGTGCACGGATCGATGCGCGACATCTCGGAGCTGATCTACGAGACGTGCAAGACCTACCTGATCACCCAGGGAAAATTCATCGCCCTGCTGTGGGCCTTCATCGCCGTGATCATGGTCATCTATTTCGGCGCGCTGCGGCATTACGACGCGGCGCGCGTCACGGTCATCGTTCTCTTCAGCGTCATCGGCATTCTCGGCAGCTATGGCGTGGCCTGGTTCGGCATCCGGATCAACACCTTCGCCAACTCGCGCTCCGCGTTCGCCTCGCTGGGCGGAAAGCCGTTCCCGACCTACTCCATCCCCCTTCGCGCCGGGATGTCCATCGGCATGCTGCTGATCTGCACCGAGCTGATCATGATGCTGGCCATCCTGCTGTTCGTTCCGCGCGACTACGCCGGCCCCTGCTTCATCGGCTTCGCCATCGGCGAGTCGCTCGGCGCTGCGGCGCTGCGCATCGCCGGCGGCATCTTCACCAAGATCGCCGACATCGGATCCGACCTGATGAAGATCGTCTTCAACATCAAAGAGGATGACGCGCGCAATCCCGGCGTCATCGCCGACTGCACCGGCGACAATGCGGGCGACTCGGTCGGCCCCACCGCCGACGGATTTGAGACCTACGGCGTCACCGGCGTGGCGCTGATCACCTTCATCCTCGTCGCGGTGGCCAATCCCATCGTACAGACGCAGCTTCTGGTCTGGATCTTCGCCGCGCGCGTGCTGATGATCATCACCGCCGCGGTTTCCTACTGGATCAACGCGATTTTTGCCAAGGCCCGATTCGGAAACGCCGAAAGCTTCAACTTCGAGACGCCGCTGACCACGCTGGTCTGGCTGACTTCGTTCGTCTCCATCGGCGTCACCTACCTCATGTCGTGGGTGCTGATCCCGACCCTCGGCGGCGACACCACGATGTGGTGGAAGCTGTCGACCATCATCACCTGCGGCACGCTGGCCGGAGCCGTCATTCCCGAACTGGTCAAAGTGTTCACCTCGACCGAGTCGCGCCACGTCCGCGAAGTGGTCACCTCCTCGCGCGAAGGGGGCGCATCGCTCGGCATTCTCTCCGGCCTGGTCGCAGGAAACTTCAGCGCCTTCTGGATGGGACTGGTCATCGTCGTCCTGATGGGCGTCGGGGCATGGATGAGCAGCCTGTTCCCGGCGAGCATGATGATCGCTCCGGCGGTCTTCGCCTTCGGCCTGGTGGCCTTCGGCTTCCTCGGCATGGGACCGATCACCATTGCCGTCGACTCGTACGGGCCGGTGACCGACAACGCGCAGTCCGTGTTCGAACTGTCCATGATCGAAACGCTTCCCGGAATCGAAGCGGAGATCCAGCGGGACTTCGGCTTCCGCCCGACGTTCGAACGCGCCAAGGCATTTCTGGAAGCGAACGATGGCGCCGGCAATACGTTCAAGGCGACCGCGAAACCGGTGCTTATCGGTACCGCGGTGGTCGGCGCGACCACGATGATCTTCTCCATCATCGTCATGCTCACGCACGGACTGACGATCGACATGGACAAGCTGTCGCTGCTCCACGCGCCGTTCCTGCTCGGCCTGGTCAGCGGCGGCGCGGTCATCTACTGGTTTACCGGCGCGTCGATCCAGGCGGTTTCCACCGGCGCCTATCGCGCGGTCGAATTCATCAAACGCAACATCCACCTCGACGCGGGAGCCGAAAGGGCTTCCGTCGAAGACTCGAAGAAAGTGGTCGCCATCTGCACGAAATACGCGCAGAAGGGGATGTTCAACATCTTCTTGACCATCTTTTTCATGACTCTGGCCTTCGCCTGCGCCGAGCCGTTCTTCTTCATCGGATACCTGATCTCCATCGCCCTCTTCGGGCTCTATCAGGCGATCTTCATGGCCGACGCCGGCGCAGCGTGGGACAACGCGAAGAAGATCGTGGAGGTGGAACTGAAGGAGAAGGGAACTCCGCTGCACGCCGCCACAGTCGTCGGCGACACGGTCGGCGATCCGTTCAAGGACACGTCGTCGGTGGCCATGAACCCGGTGATCAAGTTCACCACGCTCTTCGGCCTGCTGGCCGTCGAGCTGGCGGTGGAGATGACGCAGAACGGCCAGCGCGGCCTCACGCTGACGCTTGCGGCGATCTTTCTGTTCATCGCCCTCGTCTTCGTCTACCGGTCGTTCTACGGGATGCGCATCCAGGTGGAGACGCCGGACCGGGAGCGGGTCAAGGCCGCGGCGTAACGTGTAGGCATGTAGAGCCGCCTCTCAGGCGGCTTGCGCCGGCTGGAGAGCCGGCGCTACACGCCGCGTTTCACCTGCTCGAAGAAGGCGACGAGCTTGGGCGAAAATGCCGCCCGATCGAGACGCAGCGCGCGATTGAGCGTCAGCGCGGCTCGAAAATCGGCGGCCGCGCCGTCGAGGTCCGGATTGCGCGACAGCATCGCTCTCGTGTAGCGCGCGCAGCCGCGCAACAGATAGGCCTCGCCGCTCTGGCGCGCCGCGAGCATGCGCGTCAGCAACTGCTCCGACGCGGCGAGATCGCCGGCCGCGAACGCGCGATAGGCCGTTTCGAGTTGCGGGCGAACGTTCTCGATCTTCGCCACCACTTCGACTGGCTTCGGCTTCGGAGTCTCGACCACCGGCGCAGGCACGGGCACGGGCTCGATCTTCGGTTGTGGCGGCGTTTGCACGACCGGCTGTGGAACCGGCTGCAGCTGCGGTGGGGGTTGCTGCGTGGGTTGCACCGGAACCTGCACGACACTTTCGCGCTTCGGCTCCGGCTTCGGCGCCGGCTGTTGCCGCGCCACGGCCGGAGGGTGGGCGGCGCGTTGCTGCTTCGCCTCGGCGGCAGCAGCGACGAACTGATCGTGGGCCTGCTGCGCGATCTCGGCCGCGTGCCGGTAGGCGCGCACATCCGTGCCGGCGGCGGCGACGGCGTCAATGGCATCCTGGAGCTTCCGCTGCGCCGCGCGATAGCGATCGCCGCGATCGGCTCCCCCGGCAACGGCATCCATCTGCGCCGACACCGCCCGCCCGACCGCCGCATTGGCGTCGCGCTTGCTGCCCGCGGCGGCGGTCTCGAGGTTGTGCTGTTGCTGCGATTGCGCGCGCGCGACCCAGTCGCGCAGTTGCGCGTAATAGGGCGTCGATTGCACCACTCCCTGCTCCTCGGAGATCTTCCACTCGCGCAGGGCGGCGTCGGCGTCCCCGAGATTGAATTTGGCGATGCCGAGCCAGAAATGCGGGACGTAGACGATGATCTCGTTGCGTGCGCGCGCGGCGCCGTTCTCGTTGGGCATCTCCGCGAGCGAGCGCTGCAGCGCCTCGACAGCCGCATCGTAATTTTTCGCGCGCACCGCATTCACGCCGCGGTTGTAGAAGTCCCACCATTTCTCCGCGGCGGACGCGGAGGCTGCGAAAACGAGAATGATGAGTGCGATCGATGCGCGCTTCATCGCCAGGAACCTTCGAATCGCGGAAGCGCGGCGCTCTCCGCTTTGGCAAATTCGGCGAGGACGACCTGCTCGTCGCCCGCGCGCAGTTCGATCGTCTTGGTGATCGGCTTCCGAAATGCGGGATTCGAAAACGTGATCTCGTACTTCCCGGGCGCCAGATCGAGCGGCGCGGGCGTGACCAGCGGTGCGCTCAGGCCGACTTCCTTTCCGCTCGTCACGTTCCGGATGCTGCGCACTTCCGCCCACGGATACGCGTTGATGCCCAGGTGCGCGGTCGGCGGCGTGACCACCGGCCTGGCGACCACGCCCTTCGGTGCCGGCGAGACAACGGGTGCCGGTTTGCGAAGGAGCATGACGGCTCCGGCTATGGTAACAATCACTATAGAGACAATGACAGCCCATCGCTGAAATGGGAAGCCCGCCGGGGACGGCGGCGCTACACCAACGGTTTGGACCGTCTCCGCGGAGGGGGTCGTGGCCACGGTCGGGGCCGCGCTGTCGATCACGCGCGTCGGCTCTTCGGTGACTTCGATGGCCGCCGGAAGAGGGGCAGGCTCGCCCGGTTTGTCGTCGAGCGAATCGGCGATCTGTTCGATCGCCCGCGCAAAATCGCGGGCGGTGGCAAAGCGCTTGTTGCGATCCTTTTCCAGCGCGCGAAAGATGATCGCCTCGAGTTCCGGCGACGCGGTCACCGACGGATTCACGTCGAGCAGCGCGCGCGGGCGCTCGGAGGCGTGCATCATCAGGTAGCCATGCGGCGTGTCGGCCTGGAACGGAGGGATGCCGGCGACCATCTCGTACAACACGATGCCGAACGAGTAGAGGTCGGCGCGGCCGTCGATCCGTTGCCCCTGCGGAAGCATGCCGAGGTGCTCGGGCGAGCAGTATTTCCACTTGCCGACGAACATCCCTGTCTTCGTTTTGTTGTCGCCTTCCTCGCCCCACTGTTTGGCGATGCCGAGGTCGATGATCTTGACCCGCTCCTCCCCTTCGGCGTCGCGCGCGATCATCAGGTTCTCGGGGCTGACGTCGCGGTGCACGATGCCGGCGCGGTGGATGGCATCGAGTCCCTGCAGCGTCTGGATGGCGATCCTCGCCGCATAGCGCGGTGACAGCGGCCCGCGCGACTCGATCATTTCATGCAGGTTGATCCCCTCGATGTACTCCCACACCATGTAGCGCGAGCCGTCGTCGAGCGTGGAAAAGTCGAACAGCGTGGCCACGTTCGGATGCTGGATGCGCGTGGCCATGCGCGCTTCGCGCAGGAATCGTTCGTGCGCTCCCGCCTCGTTCGCGATCGTCGACCGCATCAGCTTGATGACGCGGATGGCGTTCAGATGCAGATGCAGGACCTTGTAGACCTCCCCCATCCCACCCACCCCGAGGCGGGCGAGGATCTTGTACTTGTCGTCGATCGGCGTCTCGAGATAGCGGCGAAGAAAATCGGTGATCGGTTCGCCGCAGAATGGGCAGGCTTTGTAATTCGAGTCGATCTCCGACCTGCAATGGATGCAGAAGAAGGCCATCACCAGTCCTGTGAGGGAGTTATTTTCAGCGGAAAAGTGTACCGCGATTCGCTTTC
>JBGPFD010000014.1:0-28521 GCA_041483175.1 Thermoanaerobaculia bacterium
AGGACTTCACCGTCTTCGGCGGATCGCTCTCCGAAACGCACGCCGCGAAGATCGTCAAGATCATGGATCTGGCGATGAAGAACGGCGCCCCGATCGTCGGCCTCGATGACTCCGGCGGCGCCCGCATCCAGGAGGGCGTCGTCTCCCTCGGTGGCTACGCCGACATCTTCCTGCGCAACACGCTCGCCAGCGGCGTGATCCCGCAGATCTCCGCGATCATGGGTCCGTGCGCCGGTGGCGCGGTCTACTCGCCCGCCATCACCGATTTCATTCTCATGGTCAAGCGCACCGCCTACATGTTTGTCACCGGACCCGACGTCATCAAGACGGTGACGCACGAGGAGGTGACCAAGGAGAAGCTCGGCGGCGCCGACACGCACAACCAGATCTCCGGCGTGGCCCACTTCGCCGCCGACTCGGATGAGGACTGCCTGGCCACCATTCGCGAGCTGCTGTCGTTCATCCCGTCGAACAATCTCGACGATCCGCCGCGCGTCGCCACGTCCGACGACATCAATCGCGTCGATCCGCGGCTCGATGACTTCATCCCCGCGAGTCCGAATCAGCCGTACGAAATCCGCGAGCTGATCAAAACGGTCGCGGACGAAGGACATTTTCTCGAGGTCCACCAGCACTACGCGCGCAATCTCGTCGTCGGCTTCATCCGACTGAACGGTTCCTCGATCGGCGTGGTGGCCAATCAGCCGGCGTTTCTGGCGGGCGTGCTGGACATCAACGCATCGCGAAAAGGGGCGCGCTTCGTCCGTTTCTGCGACGCCTTCAATATCCCGCTGCTCGTGCTGGAGGACGTGCCGGGATTCCTTCCGGGGACGGATCAGGAGTACGGCGGGATCATCGTGCACGGCGCGAAGCTGCTCTACGCGCTGGCCGAGGCAACGGTGCCGAAGATCACCGTCATCACGCGGAAGGCGTACGGCGGCGCGTACTGCGTGATGAATTCGAAGCACATCCGCGCGGACATGAACTTCGCCTATCCGACGGCGGAGATCGCGGTCATGGGCGCCGAGGGGGCCGTCAGCATTCTTTATAAGGCGACGGAAGATCGGCAGAAGAAGATCGACGAGTACAAGGAGAAGTTCGCCAATCCGTACATCGCGGCCGAGCGTGGGTACATCGACGAAATCATCGAGCCGCGCTTCACGCGGCGTAAGCTCATCACGGCGTTTGCAATGTCGCGCAACAAGAGGGACAAGAACCCGCCGAAGAAGCATGGAAACATTCCGCTCTGAAGGCAGGAGGCAGGAGGCAGAAGGCAGAAGTGCACGGAGAGCCTTCTGCCTTCTGCTTTCTGCCGTCTGCCTTCTGATTTCGTGTTCCCGGAAAGCGGAACATCCAAACGTTCTTCTGATTACGCTCGACACGTTTCGCGCCGATCGCATCGGCGGCGAGACGCCGAACCTGCAACGGCTGGCGAAGAGCGGTGCCTGGTTCCGGCAGGCCGATTCCGCCGTGCCGCTGACGCTGCCGTCCCATGCAACGATCCTCTCCGGCCTGCTGCCGCCGCACCACGGGCTGCGCAACAACGGCCTGGGAAGTTTTCCGGCGAAGGGCGACACGCTGGCGACGATGTTCTCGCGTGCTGGATATCGTACCGGCGCGTTCGTCAGCGCCTTCGTGCTCGACCGCCGATTCGGCTTGGCGCGCGGTTTCAACGTGTACGACGATGCCGTTCCGCGCGATCCGAACGACACCGCGGTGACGTTCGAGGCGGAGCGCCGCGGCGGCGAGACGGTCGATCGCGCCCTGACCTGGCTGCGGCAACCCGACGCACGGCCATGGTTCGCCTGGGTGCACCTCTACGACGCGCACGCTCCCTACGTACCGCCCCAGCCGTATCCGCAGACGTACGACGGTGAGGTGCAATACGTCGACGCGCAGGTCGGGCGGCTTCTGGCGGCCATCGATCGTTCCAAAACGATGGTCGTCGTCGCCGGCGATCATGGCGAAGCGCTCGGCGAACACGGCGAGCTGACGCATGGCCTGCTGTTGTACGAACCGACCCTTCACGTTCCGCTGATCGTCGCCGCCCCCGATCTGCGCGCCCGTGAAGTCGACGATCCGGTGAGCACCGCCGACATCGCGCCGACCGTCGCCGCTCTGGCCGGCCTTTCGTTGCGATCGGACGGCCGTGATGTTCTTCACGACATCCAGAGCAGCCCCATTTACGCCGAGACGGAGTATCCGGCCACCTTCGGCTGGAGCCCACTCACTGCCGCGCGGAGCGCGAAGATGAAGCTGATCCGCGGCGTCACGTTGGAGTTGTTCAACCTCCACCGCGATCCCGGCGAAACAGTCAGCATCGTCAACGAGAACCGCCGGGACTACCGCGAACTCGCCGGCCGTCTCGATGCTATTGCGAAGACTGCGATCGCGCCGGCGACCGGCACTGTCGACGCGGAGACGCGCTCGAAGCTGGCCAGCCTCGGTTACATCGCCCCTCGTGCAGCGCCGCCGTCGCGGCGGCCTTTGGATCCGCGCCAGATGGCGCCGCTGTTCCGGCGTTTTGAAGAGGCTACCTGGGCGATGAACGCCGGCCGAATGGCCGATGCGATTTCCTCCCTCGAACACCTCACCCGCGACGATCCGCCGAACGCGGTCTTTCGTTTGACGCTGGCCCGCGCGTACAAACAGTCCGGCGCGCTCGAGCGCGCGCTCGCGCTTTACCGCGAGGCCGTGGCGCTCTCGCCGGCGGATGCCGACGCCTGGTACAACCTCGCCGCGGCGCTTCAGGAGGGTGGGCGGTCGACCGAGGCGAAAAACGTGGCGGCGGAAGCGGAAAGGCTCGATCCCGGCCGGCCCGATGTGCACAACGTGAATGGGGTTGCGCTGATCGAAAACGGCGACCCTGCCGGCGCGGAAGCGGAGTTCCGGAAAGCGATCGAGCTCGATCCGCGCAACGCGCGCGGCTACAACAACCTCGGCAACATCCTTCGGATCACCGGGCGCGCCGCCGATGCCGAGGCGGCCTATCGCAAAGCGCTGGAGATCACGCCGCGATATCCCGACGCGCTGAACGGAATCGGCGTTCTCCTGGTCCAGAAGGGTCACCCCCGCGAGGCCATCGAAGAGTTCGACGCGGCGCTGCGACTGGCGCCTGACTTTTACGAGGCGCAGCTCAATCGGGCCATCGCCATCCAGATCGGGGGCGACCGGCCCCGCGCGGCCAAGGAACTGCGGCGTCTGCTGCAGCGTCTTCCCCCCGGACCGGCATATGAGCGGCAGCGCAGGGCAGCGAAAGCCCTTCTGTCACAGCGCGGTTCGTGACCCGGCCGGTTGTGTTTTGCACTATAGTCGCCTGAAAATCGTCCCGAGGAGGTTTTCCATGCGCATCGGTCGAGTCATTCTCCTCTCATCGCTCCTGCTCCTCATGTTTCCTCTTGCCCTCTTCGCTCAGGCGAGCGGCGCCGGCCTTGCTGGCCGTGTGACAGACCAGACGGGAGGCGCTCTTCCCGGCGTCAGTGTCACCGCGACGAATATCGCGACCGGCTTCAATCGAACGGTCACCACCGCGGCCGACGGCGGGTACCGATTTGCCTCGCTGCAGGTTGGAACGTACAACGTGACCGTCGGTCTCGCGGGCTTCGCGTCCGTAACGGCGCGCAATGTCGAGCTGAACGTAGCCACCGAGCGGGAGCTGAACTTCACGCTGAAGCAGGCGGCGGTCAAAGAGCAGATTACGGTCACCGCTGAGGCGCCTCTGATCGAGACCTCGCCCAGCGTGGGCACGGTGGTCAATCAGCGGGAGCTGGAGAATCTGCCCCTGAACGGGCGGCAGTTCGCCAACCTGGCTTCGCTCGCTCCCGGGACGACGCTCTCGCGGAACACCGATCCGACCAAACCCAACCAGTTGACAGTGGCTTTGAACGGCGGCTCGGGCCGCAATGTGAATTACGTCGTCGACGGCGGTGACAACACCGACGACACCATCGGGGGCGCGCTGCAGAACTACAATCTCGAAGCGGTCCAGGAGTTCAAGATCCAGACGATGCAGTACAAGGCGGAATATGGCCGCTCGTCCGGCGGCGTGCTCACCGTCGTGACCAAGACCGGGACAAACGATTTCCTGGGCAGCGCCTACGGTTTTTTCCGCGACAAGAGCCTAAATGAGAAGACGAAGAGCGAAGAGTTGGCCGGTGTTCCGAAGAGCGACTACAAGCGCAAACAGTATGGCGCTTCGTTCGGTGGGCCGATCGTTCGCGATAAGGCGCATTTCTTCGCCACCTATGAAAAGTTGAATCGCGACACCAACTACGTCGTCAGCACCGGCGGCATCTACCCCAGTCTGGACGGCCAGATCGTCGGTACGCCGTTCCACGACGAGCTGGTCACCGGGAAAGGCTCGGTGAACCTGACGCCCGCACAGTTCCTTCAGGTGCGCTATGGCTACCAGAAAAACGCCGACATCTACGGCGCCAGCTCGCTGGGACCTCCGAATTCACTCGGCACGGTGGCCAACAAGTACGCTTCGATCCTCGGCGGCCACACATGGACGATCGGCAGCAGCAAGTTCAACGAGTTCGTCTTCCAGTGGACGAAATTCGACAACTTCATCAGCGCGAACTCGGACGACCCCAACTTGAATTTCCCGAATGGCGTCTTCGTCGGACAGAATCCGAACACGCCGCAGTCGACGCACCAGAAAAAATATCAGTACAAGGATGACTTTTCGTGGTCATCCACCCTGGGTGGCAAGCGTCATGACTTCAAGGCCGGTGTGGCCTACATCCACGAGCCGGTGCTCGGCGGTGACTTCTCCACCGGCCTCGCCGGACAGTATCTGATGTTGAATAATGATCCGAATTCCCCGGTGACCGACATCGTCATCTTCGGTGGATTCTTCGGCGACAAAACTCCGGTGAATCAGTACAGCGTTTATTACCAGGATGATTGGGCGTTCAATCCCCGTTTCACGATCAACGCTGGCATACGCTACGACTACTGGACGGGGTTCGATCTCAACCAAAGCAGCAATCCGATCTGGCGCGCGTTGAAGACACAGCGCAAGTACAGCGAAGGGTATTTGAAGGACTTCTGGAACGCTTCGGACACGCTGTCAAACGACTCGAACAACTACGCACCTCGCCTCGGCTTCACCTGGGACATGCGCGGCGACTCGCGGCGCATCCTCCGGGGTGGCGTCGGGCGCTTTTATGATTTCCCGTATACCAACGCCACGACGCTCTTCCCCGCTTCGGCGGTACAGTCGAACTACGGCGTGGTATATGCGTACACGAACTCGACCGGCATCAAGAATCCGGACGGATCGTTCTTCCACCCCGGTCAGCCGCTGCCGCCCAACCAGCTTCCGGCCGCCGACGTTCCGCCGCCGAACGAGGTCGCTTCACCTACCATCACCAAAGTTCCCTACTCCGATCAGCTTTCGCTCGGCTACTCGTGGGAAGTGAATCCGTGGTTGGGACTGAACTTCGAGGCCGTCAGTGCCTGGTACAAGGACATCCCCTTCCGTTTCCGCGGCAATCCGACCCTCGACGAAAACGGGAGGCCGTACCTGAACGCCGACGGTACGCCGCGCCGGCGATTCACCGATTTCGGGCAGGGCGGAAACTTCCGGATCTGGGAGGGTGGTGGGAAGGCAAAGTACCAGGGATTGAATGTCGGCTTCCATGCTCGGATGAGCCAGAAGCTCGACATGCAGGGCTTCTACACGCTTTCGAAGGCCGAGGGGAACATCCTGACCGGAGCGGATGAGTTCCGCTTGACAGGCTCCGACTTCCAGCCCGACATGCACCGCCTCGGCCGCGACGCGTCGATCGACCCGCTCAATCCGTGGTGCAGCGCGTGCACCGGGCCGCTGTTCTCCGACTCCACCCACCGCGTGACCCTGGCTGCTGTTTACCAGGCTCCCTTCGAGATCAACGTTTCCGGCATCCTCCGCTATCACTCCGGTTTCCCGTATACGGAGATCAATCCTGGTGCCCTCGACCTCAACGGCGATAGCTACCGCATCGACCTTGCACCGGGCGTGAGCCATGTGAATTCAAAGCGAACCAAAGGGTTCAACCAGATCGATGTGCGTGTCGGGAAGGCGTTCCGCTTCGCAACTCCGTATTCGGTGGAGCTGACCGGCGAGATCTTCAACCTGCTGAACAGCGACAATCCCGTGAAGCCCGATCGTTTCGGGACTCCAAGCGGGTACGCCGGGGATCCGGGCCAGGGCGAGCAGCGTTTGGCGCAACTCGGTCTGCGGGTCACGTTCTAGTCGCAGAGTCTCACGTTCTTGACCGACGGGCGCCCGCGAGGGCGCCCGTCGTGCTTTCCGGATGCATCAATGTACTTCATGCGCGCACCGGGCTGAGGGTCACTGCCGCAGGAACCGCTGCAACATCGGCTGATTCGGATTGAGCTCCAGCGAGTGGCGGAAATCCGCTTCCGCGGCGACGTGGTCGCCGAGGCACATCTCGGCGAGGCCCGCAGAGGCGAAGGGCACCGCGTCGTTCGGTCGGATCTGCGCCGCGGCGCGGAAATCCTGCAGCGCGCCGGCGCAGTCCTTCTGATCGAATCGATACCGGCCGCGGAACATGTGCAGCTCGGCGTCGTCCGGTTTCGCCGCTACCGCTCCCTCGAGCAACTTCAGGCTTCGGTCGGCGTGGCCGCCGCGCTGGTATTTGATCGCCCGTTGGATGACGTACTTCGGCGCGTCGGGCAGGTTATGCGAAAGCGCCTGGATCAGCAGATCGTCGGCGCGCCCGAGGTCCTGCTGCTGCTCGAAGAGGAGATCGCTCAGATTCCATTCGGCGGAGGCGAGACTCGGGTCGATGGCCGTCGCGCGATCGAACGCTTTGATCGCATCGGCAATCCTCCCCTCATGTCTCAGGATCAGGCCCTCGTTGTTGTAGGCGCCCGCGGTTTTCGTCGAATCTCCGGCAGCCGCGGGCCGGGGAGCGGTCGACTCGCCGCTGCCGATGTATCCGAGCGCGCGGAGCTTTGCCAGCTCTTCCGTCGATCCCGGAGTCGGTGGGGCGGGCGGAGTGAACGGCTTAAAAAATCTTCGATAGTCGACCGTCGCCGTGTTCACAGAAGCGATCAGCGGAAGGCCGTTGACGTGTTCGCCACGCGGAAGCTCGGTCAGCGCGATTAGCGTCGCGCAGACCTGACGGATCGTTCCGTGAATCGTATGTCCCGTATGCGCGGCGATGCCGTCGCCCCACAGCAGAAAAAGGCCTTCCTTGCGGTGCCACTTCGCGGCTGTCGCTGTGGCGAAGCTGGAAATCGTCGTCGGCCGCCCCTCTTTCCACTGGAACCCATGATCGGAGGCGAGCATTACTCGCCCGTGATGCCGCTCGACCGCGGCGAGGAACTGCCCGAGGATGGCGTCGACATGCCGGAAATAGAGCTCAGGCACCTGGTGATAGCGGTCGTAATCTTCCTGCGTGACTTCGGGCTGTTTGGGCGGAGCGTATGGCGCGAAGATGTGGCCGATAGTGTCCGTTCCTTCGAAATAGACGATGGTCAGGTCGGGCATCGACTGCGAAACGACCTCCGTTCCGAGGCGCCGATACACCTCGGTATCGATGAGGATCCGGCGCAGGGCGCTGCCCGGTTTTTCATACGGGTTCTGCTCGCGAACGATCTCGCCGTACTGACGCTCGTCGAGCCACGGCAGGAATGTCTCGAGAGTTCTAAAATCGATCGCCTTCTCAGACGCGGTGACGGCGTTGCGCGCCCACGCCTCGCGTGACGGCGGAAAAACGATTCCAGGCGGCGGCGAGCTTTCGGAGAAAAGGAAAGTGAAGAGGCGGTCGCTGACCATGATGCCGTGCACCGGCTCGGCCGGGTACGTAGCCCAGAGACCGAACACCGCCACGCGCTTGCCGCCCATGGTGGCCATGTTCCAGACCGCCGGCACAGCGCGCTCGTCCGATGTGATCGGTTCCTTCGCGCCAGTTGAGGGATTGAAGCGCGCAAAGTCGAGGACGTGATGCTCGAGCGGGCTGACGCCCGTCATCATCGTCGTCCACAGAAGCGGCGACAACGGCGGGTGTTCCGTTTCGAGCACGCCACTGCTGCCTTCGCGGACGAGGCGCGCGAGATTGGGCATCGCGCCGCCGGAGATGTAATCGTCGAGCAGTTCCCAATCGGCTCCATCGAGTCCGACGAACAGAACCGGCGCGGAACGCGCGGCGAGCTTCGCCACCTCCTGCACGGGGCGCGTTCGCTCCCATCCCGGCGGAAGTTTGAGGCCCGCCGAGACACTGCTGGTGCGCAGCCTCGCCTCGGCGAGCGCACGCTGCAGGTCCATGGAGATGCGCGACTCTGCAGCGTGCGGATCTTCGTTATCATCCGCGCGAACATGCTGCTCGACGAAGTTCGCCAGCGACGTGCACCAGTCTCCTTTCGGCCAATGGCGAGGCAGCGATGTCGGCGGCGTGTAGGCGAAGTTGATGTTCAGGGCGACATCACCGAGGGGCACCGTTCGGTGAAAAAAGAGTTGATCACCGCGCTGCGGCGCAAGACACGACTCTGTGCCGAACGGCGCAACGAGCGCCGCACGCCGCCACACGACCGAGACGTTCGCTTGCCGCCGCACCACTCGCGAGAACCCCGGCGGCTGAATGCGAACGAACGGGATTGTGATCAGTCCCGAGAGAATGACGGCCCCACCGAGAATATGAGATCGCCGCATGCGAGCACAAAATTGAAGCAGGTATTCAGAGTTTTGAACATCCCTGGTCCGCCATCGTGGCGTATCAGGCCGGGAAGCATCAGATACCAAACGAGTTACCTTCTGCTACGCCGCGGCGCCCCAGGGTGTAAGCAGTCTTGCACACAACGACGGATGCGTGCTTCATAGAGTCACACTAATCTTGCCTAAATCCGGTAACTGGATATAGTTGCCGGCCTTCGGAGATTAGTGGCTCCGGGAAAAATCAAACTAGGAGGAACAATGAGACACAAAGTTCTACTCGTGCTGGCATTGTTGCTTGTCAGCACGGTCTCTGTCTTCGGTCAGGCAACGTCCGGAGGCGTCGTCGGAACGGTCTCGGATTCGTCCGGCGCAGCGCTGCCGGGCACGACGGTCGAGTTGTCGGGAGTCTCGATGCAGGGAACCCGCACCGCTGTTACCGATGCCAGAGGAGAGTTCCGCTTCAACAACATCCCGCCCGGCGAGAACTACAAGCTCACGGCGACGTTGTCGGGATTTGCCCGGGTGACCAAGACGATCAACCGCGTTTACCTCGGCCAGCAGGCCACCGTCGACGTGACCTTGCGCGCCGCGGTCGCCGAAGCCATTACGGTCACGGCGGAAGCACCGATGGTCGACGTCTCCAGGACGACGACAGGGATGAACGTCACCGCGTCGCAGTTTCAGTCGCTGCCCGCGGCGCGCAGCTTCCAGCAGCTGACCACGATGGCTCCGGGGGTCGGGCTCGAGATGGCCTCGCACGACCCGAACCAGCTCGGAAACAGCCCCAACGTCGGCGCATCGTCGGCTCCCGAGAACAACTACATCATCGATGGGTTGTCGACCACCGACCCGCGCGATGGGACGTCGGGCACCAACCTGACGATGAACTTCGTCGAAGAAGTGCAGGTCATGACCGGCGGATACTCGTCTGAATACGGACGGTCGACCGGCGGCGTGTTCAACGTCATCACCAAGTCGGGCGGCAATGAGTTCCACGGCGACGTGTTCGGCTACTACCGCAACCACGCTTGGACGCCGGAAACTGTGTTGCGCCGCAACAAGGAGACCGCAACGTTTGCGGCCGGCAACAACAACAAGGACATCGGCGCTTCGCTCGGCGGCCCGATTTCGAAGGACAGACTGTGGTTCTTCGCCGCCGTCGATCCGACGCGCCGGACCACGTTCATCGGAGGCAACATCGATCCGAGCGGCGTTGTGACCAACGTCGGCAACAGTTACAAGACCAACACGAACATCTACGCCGGCAAGCTGACGTTCGCCGCCACTCCGAATCACAACTTCGTCGCCACCGTGTTCGGCGATCCGACGAAGGACGACGGCTGGCTCGGCGTCGCAAACTCCGATCCTGGCGCCGCGATCCGCGAGCGGAAGACCGGCGGCAACAACTACAACCTCCGATACATCGGTACCTTTAGCTCGAATTGGTTGGTCGAGGGCACCATCGGCCGGCACGAGCAGACGCGCACTCAGGGCCCGGCGACCGATGTTGGCCGTAACATTCCGCGTCAGATCGACGAAACGCTGGGTGGTTTCGAGCACGGTGGTTTCCAACGCTTCCAGAACGACAAAGCCACGCGCGATGCCTACGCCTTGAAGTCGACGAACTACCTCGGCAACCATGAGCTTCGCTATGGCATCGACATCGAGAGCAACGACTACAAAGGTGATTTGCACGAGCAGTGGTACCGCTTCTTCGGTTATGCCTCGCGCACGCCGGCGGGTGCTACGGGCAAACCGCAGGGCAACTACAGCTACATTCAGGATCGCAGCTACTTCGTGCAGGGCTCTGGTACGACCAACAACAACGCCGCCTTCCTCCAGGACAACTGGAAGGTTCTTCCGAACCTGCAGTTGAACCTCGGCGTCCGTTATGAAGAGCAGGTGCTGAAGTCGGCACAGGGCGTGGCCGTCGCCTTCAACAACGGGCAGGCCGACGATCCGTCGACGGCTCCGGTGTTCGGCAACCTGAAGCTGAAGAACAACTGGGCCCCGCGCCTCGGCATCGTGTGGGATCCGGCGAACAACGGCAAGACCAAGGTCTATGCCTTTGCCGGTCGCTATTTCGAAGCGATCCCGCTCGACCTGAATATCCGCGCGATCAATGGCGAGAAGTACATCATCAAGCAGTGGTACTCGCCGACAGAGTACACATCGGGCACGTTTGTCAATCCGAGCGGCAGCCCGATTCGTCCCGATTTCTTCCTGAACAGAACGTCCAACCTCGTTTCGAGCACGCCACTGGCGAACGGCCTCAAGGCTCAGTATCAGGATGAAGTCTCGCTTGGAACCGACTATCAGTTCGCCACTCTGTGGAAGTTCGGCATCAACCTGACGGATCGTGAGCTGAAGCGCGTCATCGAGGACTTCGGCGTGTTCAGCGATCCAAGCGATCCGTCGGCGTTGACCAGCTATGTGATCGGTAATCCGGGCGAGGGCTTCTTCGGCAGCAAGTTTGACAAACCGAAGCGCTACTACCGCGCCGCCGAGTTCACGCTGCAGCGCGCCCGCGCCAACAACTGGCAGCTCTTTTCGTCATTCGTCTATTCGAAAGCGAAGGGCAACTACGAAGGTCTGTACCTCACCGGTTACGATCAGCTCGATCCGAACATCACCGCGCTGTACGACATCCCGTCATTCCTCAACAATGCGATGGGGCGTCTGCGTTCCGATAAGCCGTATCAGCTGAAAGTGCACAGCTCCTACAGCTTCCCCTTCGGCCTGACGGTCGGTGAAGGCTTCCAGTACTCCGCCGGTATTCCGGTCTCAGCGCAGGGCCCTGAGATCGTCAATGGCTACGGCGATGGAACGATCTACCTGCAGCCGCGTGGCTCGCAGGGCCGCACGCCGAACTACTACACTCTCGACCTGCATGCCGACTACCTGCTGCCGTTCTTAAACGCGGCGGGCCGCGGCCTGTCGGTGGTCGTCGATGCGTTCAACGTGATGAACTCGCACAGGGTCCTCGAAGTCGATCAGGATTACATCTACGAGGGCATGGATCCGGCGGTGTTCGACCAGTGGACGGTGGACTCGAACCTCGATTCGTTCGGCAACCCGAAGTTCAACGCGTCGCTTCCGCACAGCCAGTACTACAAGACTCCGATCCTGTATCAGTCGCCGCGCGTCGTTCAGGTGGGCGTGAAGTTCACCTACTAGCCGCGACGCAATCGCAGTAAACGAAAGGCGGCTTCGGCCGCCTTTCGTATTTTGAGAGCGGGCGTCTCGCCCGTAGCGATCGAAACTTACCGTGTTCCGCTGAGCGTCTTCTGCGCCTCGGCAAGTGCGCGCAACGGCAGGAAGTCGCGCGTCATTACGTGATCGCCGTACGCCGGCTGATCGAGAAAGACGAAGTCAATCTGGTTCTGCGGAATGGTTGCCGGAAGCTGCCCTTTGAAGTAGACCCACTTCTCTTCCGTTCCATTCACCTGAAGAAAGCCGCCCTGCCTCCGGCTGATGTTTCGTAGGTAGACGCGCGCCGGCGGTCCTAGGAGAACGAAAACACGACCGCGGTCGGTAACCGAGCCGCGGATGGCGTCGCTGCCGCTGCCGAACGTCTCGTCGGCAAAGAGAACGCGGCGATTGAACTCTTCGCGCCATTCGTTGTGCGGTGTCGATGCATCGGGATCGCGTGAAACCCAGAACTTTGCGACGAACTCCCGTCTTGCATCGTCATCGCGTAAGCGTTCCCAGTCCTGCCTCTCCGCCGACGAGGCGAGGATCTGCATCTCGGCGGAAGTACCCCAGAGTGGGAGGGCGGGAGGCCTGGACGTGGCCGAGGCGATTGCACCAAATCCGGGATAGTATCGATCGAATCCTTGTGGCGCATCGTTGAGTCGCGCAGCCACTTCCTTGAAGAGTGCGACGAAGGCAGCAGGGTACTTGTTCGGATCGAGCGCGTTGCTACCGCGGCGGATGGCGGCAAACTGTTTCAATTCCGCCCGCGCCTTCTCGTGGTTCCCCTGGTTCGACCAGGCAAGCGCGGCATAGAAGTGAATCGCGGCCAGGGCATCGTCTCTCTGTTCTTGGTCGATGATCGCGGCGGCTTCAGGGATGGCGCTCTGCAACAGGGCGATCGCCCGGTCGTACTCCCGAGCTTCGATCGCCTGCCGGGCGGCACCGACTGCCGCTGCGGGATCTGAAGCAAACAGCAGGGAAGTACAACTGAACAGCAACGCGCCGACCGTCGCGAACCGAAACATCGCGCTAGCTCCCTTCGTTGACAAACTATAACCTGCGGTTCTGCCTCGCCCCATCCCACGGCAGCGGAATAAGTGATTTACGGAGTTAGTTTTCCGATAGTCTTTGGCATTTGACTGCCGTCTAGCCGCATGCTAAAAGGGCGGTCCATTTTTCGGAGGTCATTTCGTGTTTGCCATCATTCGGTCCGGTGGAAAGCAATACCGCGTCGCGGAAGGGGAGCGCCTCTTTCTCGAGCGCGATGCCCTCGCCAGCGCCGAGAAGGGGAAGGTGACCTTCAGTGAGGTCCTGATGGTCGGCGGCGACAAGACGAAGATCGGCGTGCCCACTGTCAGCGGCGCCTCGGTCATCGCCACGATCCTGGGCGAATCGCGCGGCCCGAAGATCATCGTTTTCAGGAAGAAAAAGCGCAAGAACCACACAAAACGGAAACTTGGCCATCGCCAGGAGATGGTCGAAGTCCGCATCGACTCGATCAAGGGGTAGCCATGGCTCACAAAAAAGGACAGGGCTCGTCGCGCAACGGACGCGACTCGCAGCCCAAGATGTTGGGTGTGAAGCGTTTCGCCGGACAGTACGTCATGGGCGGATCGATCCTCGTGCGCCAGCGTGGCACGAAGTTCTACCCTGGCAAGAACGTCGGCATCGGCCGCGATCACACGCTCTACGCCAAGGTCGCCGGAATCGTTCGCTATGACGATAAAGGCGCGCTTGGGCGCATTATCAGCGTCACCCCGTCTGAGGTGTAGCGGCGGGCTCTCATTCCGAGCGAAGCGAGGAATCAATGCTCGCACCGCCATACACCTGGTTTCTGGATCGGAACCGCCGTTCTCGCGGTGCGTGCGCTGATCCCTCGCTGCGCTCGGGATAGACTGAAACAATGTTCATCGATCAGGCGACCATCCGTGTCAAAGCCGGCGACGGCGGGAACGGTTGTGTCGCCTTCCGGCGCGAAAAATACGTCCCGAGGGGCGGACCCTCCGGCGGTGACGGCGGGAGCGGCGGCTCGGTTTACGTTGCGGCCACCAGGCGCTTGAACACGCTCTACCACCTGCAGTTTCAGCGCGACTGGCGCGCCGGGCGCGGCCAGCACGGGATGGGGTCGAACTGTTCGGGGCTGCACGGCGATGACGTCGTGATCGAGCTGCCGATCGGTTCGGTCATCCGCGACAAGGAAACGGGCGCGCTGGTCGCCGATCTCACGGACGAAGGGGAGCGGGTCCTGGTGGCCAAGGGCGGGCGGGGCGGGTGGGGCAACCAGCACTTCGCGACCGCGACGCGTCAGGCCCCGCGCTTCGCGCAGCCCGGCGACGCAGGCGAGCAGAGCGAGCTGTTCATCGAGTTGAAGCTGATCGCTGACGCCGGTATCGTCGGCCTCCCGAACGCCGGGAAGTCGACACTGATCGCCACCATCAGCGCGGCGAGGCCGAAGATCGCCGACTACCCGTTCACGACGCTCGTCCCGAATCTCGGCGTCGTCCGCGCGGACGACGATCAAACCTTCGTCGTCGCCGACATCCCGGGTCTGATCGAAGGAGCGCACGAAGGGCACGGCCTGGGGCATGAGTTTCTCCGTCACGTCGAGCGCTGCTCGGTGCTGGTCCACCTCGTCGATCTCTCGGCAAACGAGCATTCCGACGCGGACGCCGAGGCCATCGCGCGCGAACTGGAGCTGCATTCGAAACTCCTCGCCGAAAAACCGCGCCTCGTCTGCGGCTCGAAACTCGATGCGGCGATTCCCGGCAACTCGGAAAAGCTCCGCGCGTATGCAAAACGCCGCGGCTACGACTATGCCCAGATCTCCGCGGTTACGGGCGACGGCGTGCAGGAGCTGATCCGGAAGGTGGCGGCGATCATCCAGGCGAAAAGAGATGTCATTCCGAGCCGCGTAGACGGCGAGGAATCCCCGGCGCGGCTGGCATGAACATCGGTGTCTGCGGCGGGACTTTCGATCCGTTTCATCGTGGGCACCTCGATCCGGTGCTGGCGATCCGAGAAGAGATGCACTGGGATCGGGTGATCTACATCCCCGCGTGGCGTCAGCCGTTCAAGACCGATCGCCCGGCCGCTTCTGGATATCACCGCTTCGCCATGGCCGTGCTGGCGACGCAGCGCGATCCGACGCTGTACATTTCGCCGATCGAGCTCGAACGCGGCGGCACGTCTTACAGCGTCGACACGCTCGAGGAACTGCACAGAATCTCGCCGAACGCGACCTTCGACTGGATCATTGGCGACGACAACGTCCCCGAACTCGGGAACTGGAAAAACATCGGCCGGCTCGTGGAGCTCGCGCGTTTCGTCGTTCTGACTCGCAGCCGTGGAGGACAGCCGCCACCGGCTGTTCCCTCCGAACGCATCCTCTACGCAACGAACCAGGCTGTCCCGATCTCCGCGACAGAGATTCGCGCTCGTCTGCGCGCGGGCGAGTCGATCGAGGCCTTTGTCGATCCTCTCGTCTCGCGCTACATTCAGCACTACGGGTTGTACAAAGAGAATGCATGAACGTTTTGTCACCCCGGGCGTCAACGAGGGGCTTGGAGGGGTCGGTGCGATGATGCGCTTCGCTTCCCCAGGCGCCTCGCTGACCCTCGGCGTGACAGAAGAAGAGGCCACAACTTGAACGATCCCATCCAACAACGCGTGCGTACAGCCGTTTCCGCTGCCGCCGACAAGAAAGCATTCGACCTGAGCGTGCTCGCGGTCACCGAGTTGACATCCATCGCCGACTACTTCGTGCTCTGTTCGGCGAATTCCGAACGGCAGACGCAGGCCATCGCTGACGCGGTGGTGGAGAAGGTGCGACAGGAAGAAGGCGTCAAGCCGCTTCTGGTCGAGGGGGCCACGCCCGGCCGCTGGATTCTGATCGACTTCGGCGATTTCATCGTGCACATCTTCACCGAGGACTGCCGTAGGTTTTACGGTTTGGAACGCCTCTGGGGCGATGCGCCGAACGTGACCGCCGAGTGCACCGGAGAGGCGGAAACGCCGCGGAATGCCCGCCGCAAGAAAACATCGTGATCCGATCCTGACGGATTTCGTTCGCACGAAAAATCCTTCTATGCGAACGCTCCTGCAGATGGTCGAGAAGATCGTCGCGCACGATGTCAATGTCCTGCTCCTCGGCGAATCAGGCGTAGGAAAGGATTATCTGGCCGAGGCCATTCACGCCTGCGGCGCGCGCCGCGAGAAGCCGCTGGTGCGCATCGACTGCGCCGCGATTCCAGCCAATCTCTTCGAGGCCGAGCTGTTCGGTTTCGAAAAAGGGACCTTCACCGATGCCGTGGCGCGAAAAATCGGAAAGCTGGAGATGGCGCAGGGGGGCACGATTTACTTCGATGACGTCGTGTCGCTCGCGGGGAACCTCCAGGCGAAGCTCTTGCGCGCCATCCAGGAGAAGCGCTTCACACGCCTCGGCGGGCATCAATCGATTCCCTTCGACGCGCGGATCATCTCCTCTTCCACTGTCGGCGGCGCCGAGTCGCTGCGCAACGATCTGCTCTACCGCATCAACGTGGTGACCATCCCCATCCCGCCGCTGCGCGAGCGTCCCGAGGACATTCCATCGCTGGCGAAAGGATTCATTGCCCGCCGGAAGCGCGGCATCGACGATGCGGCGATGGATCTGCTGCGCGGGCATCGGTGGCCGGGAAACGTGCGCGAGCTGCGCAACGTAATCGATCGCGCCGTGTTGCTGGAGGAGTCACAGGTGATCACGCCGAAGTCGCTGCCGCCGTTCGACACCGATTTCGTCGGCGCCGCCGTCGAACAGCGGTGGACGCTTGAGCAGCTCGAGGCGCGCTACATCCGCGAGATTCTCCGGCAGACGCGCTCGAACTTCTCGCGCGCCGCCGCGATTCTGGGCATCAATCGGAAGACGCTGCTCGAGAAGAGAAAGAAGTACGGGATTGAATGACGTACAGCAGAGGGGCCTGACCCCATATTTTCCTGACCCCATATTTTCCTGGGGCGGCGGTCCGGCAGAGTAGATAAGGGGCCTGACCCCATATTTTCCACTACAGAGGGGCGCGGGCATGAAATTTCGATTCCTATGGCCTCGTTCCCATCCCGACGCCGAGTTGGGCGCGGTCGTCGACCGTTATCTCAATCGAATCAAGCATTTCTTTCCGGTTGAGGTAAAGGAAGTGCCGCCCGAGCGCGGTAGACAAGGCGCGAAGGATGGGTCTATCATCCGCGCCCAATCCGCGCGGCTGTTAGCGGCCATCCCCCCGGATGGGTACTCGGTCGCTCTCGATGAGCGAGGTCGACCGATGGATTCTTTGAAGTTCGCGAAATGGCTCGAGAGACTGACTGTCGACCAGCCTCACGGCGTGACGTTCGTCCTCGGGGGAGACGTTGGATTCGACGAAAGCGTCCGGCAGCGGGCCGACCTGCTGCTGAGCCTTTCGGCAATGACCTTCCCGCATCAGTTGGCTCGGGTCGTCCTCCTGGAACAGATCTACCGGGCATGCACGTTGATGCGGAACATTCCGTATCACAAGTAAGGAGAGCCAGCGTGGCTATGGCAAGAACAAAGACAAAATCGAACCCCCATCAGCCGTTCATCGATTCTCTGCGCAAGAAGCAGCATGAGCTGCTCGACTCGTATGAGCGCGACAAGGAGGCCGGAAACCAGCTTCCTGACGACGGCATTCAGGATCTCGCCGACAAGGCGGCGAGCGCCTATTCGAAGGAACTGAACTTCTCGCTTTCCGACGCGGAGCGCAATCTTTTGATGCTCATCGAGGAAGCATTCAATCGGATCCGCGAAGGCAACTTCGCCAAATGCACCAATTGTGGCGGCCCTGTCGGCGACAAGCGCCTCCAGGCTGTTCCCTGGACACCGCACTGCATCGATTGCCAGGAGCTGCAGGAAAAGGGACTCCTTTCGTAGGCCGTCCACTCGTGTTTGCTGATTTGGAACAGGAGCGCTTCGGCGCTCCTTTTTTTCAGAATTAAGAATTTCGAATTTTGAATTAAGAATGAAGAAGAATTCCTAATTCTTAATTCGAAATTCTTTTCTTCATGCCGAAGCCGCTGAACGAAGTTCTCGAACGAATCGCGGAGAAGAAATCCCCGCCGGTGATTCTCGTCGGCGGCTCGAGCGACTTCCTTTCGCAGCGCGCGTTTCACGACCTGCGTGACGCGATCGTTGCCGCGCATCCAAACATCGCTTTCGAATCGTTCGAGCCGGGGAGCGAGCTGGCCTCGATTCTCGATTCGTATCGCACGATGTCGCTCTTCGGCGCGTTGCGCCTGCTGATCGTCCCCGAGGTCAACGCGTTCGTCACGGCGAAGGAACTGTTGTCGCTCTACCAGAAGGCGTCGGCCGAGTGGAAGTCGGCGAAGACAGACAGGAAGCGCTCCACTGCCGCCGCGAAGTTGCTCCATGTACTCGGTCTTGCCGGTGCCGATCTGGAGATGAACGACCGCCAGATCGGGGAGGCGATCGGCATGCCGCTCGATGCCCTGCTTGCCGACATGCTCGCGTTCTGCCGCGCGACGGGAAAGAAGGCCAGCCGGGGCGAGGGGGATGCGGCACTGCTCGCGGAGGCGATCGCGCGCGGCGGCGCTCAGGGGACGATTCTGCTGATGCGCAGCGGCGATCTGCCGGACGACTCGGCGACACTCGATCTGATCGACCGCCGCGGCGCGGTCGTGGCCTGTGACATCACGCGCGACAATTTCAACGCAGCGCTGACGAGCGCGATCGAAGAGATCGCCGAGGAAGCGAACGTCCGCTTCGACCCGAAAGCAATTACCGCGCTCCGCCAGCGCCTGGGCATCGAACGCGTTCTGAGCGACAAGTTCTCGCGCGACGTTCCGGATCTGGGCGTGGCCGTTTCCGAGGCGGAGAGGCTGGCGACGCTCGCGGGAAACGAGGGGCACGTAACGCCGGAGATGGTCGACCGTGAAGTGGAGGCAGTCGAGGGCGGCGCGCGTTACGAGCTGGCTTCGCTCTTTTCCGAGGGAAAGATGATCGAGGCGGTGTCGAAACTGCGCGATCTGGTGGCGCAGGCGCGGCGCGAAGACCCCCGCGCACCGGCCGACATCCTCTATGGCCGCTATCTTTTCCCGATCGCCGACGAGATCCGGCAGATGATCGGAATCATTTCCTTCGCCCGCGTGAACCGCTTCGATCTCCGGAAATCGATTCCCTACAACCGCTTCAAGGAGACGATCGCCGACCGGCTCGGGGAGTACCTCAAGGCGAAGGGCATCGTGCGCCAGAAGCCGCATCCGTTCCCATTGCACAAGAAATGGGAAGCGGCGCGCGAGCAGAGCGAAGCGGACCTCTTCCGCGCTTTGGCGACCGTCGCCGATCTCGAGGTGAAACGGAAATCGGGCGGCGTGCCGGTGGATGTCGGATTGGAGATGTTCCTGCTGTCGCGCCTCGGACCGTAGGGCACGGCGGCGCCGTGCCGGACCCCCGGGGATGCGGCGCGACGCAGTCGCGCCCTACAATCCATGCGTGTCCATCGTTTCGGTCGATCGGAAAGCCTGGCGCGCGCTGTTCGCGGCGCAGCTCGGCTGGATGCTGGACGCGATGGACTTCCTCCTCTTCACCTTCGCCATCGTTCCGATCCAGAAGGAATTCGCCCTCTCCAGCGCCACGATGGGCGGCCTGACCTCGGTCGCGCTGGTGGCCAGCGCGGCCGGCGGAATCCTCTTCGGCCGCCTCGCCGATGCCATCGGCCGCGTGCGCGCCATGAGCATCAGCATTCTGGTCTACTCCGTCGCCACCGCGGGGCTGGCATCGTCGCAGGCGCTGTGGCAACTGGTCGCCTGGCGCGTGCTCGTCGGACTCGGCATGGGCGGCGAGTGGTCGTGCGGGTCGGTGCTCGTCGCCGAGACCTGGCCCGCCGAACATCGCGCTAAAGCGATGGGCATCATGCAATCGGGATGGGCGATCGGCGCGCTGATCGCCGCCGCGGCTTCCGCGCTGGTGTTGGGACAGTTCGGCTGGCGCGTGCTTTTTCTGATCGGAGCGCTTCCGGCGATCGCCGCGTTTCTGATCCGCCGCACGGTGGAGGAGCCGCCGCTCTGGCGCGAGCGGAAACGCGAGCCGTCGCGGTGGAGCGAGATGTTTTCCCGCCCGTTCATCCGGCGGACCGCCATCGCCACGTCCCTCGCCAGCAGCGTTCTGATCGCCTACTGGGGCGTGGTCACCTGGCTTCCGGCATTTCTGGCCACGCCGGTGGAGAAAGGCGGCGCCGGGCTGACCATCACCAAATCGGCGGCGTGGCTGATCCTGCTGCAGGTCGGCGCGTTTTTCGGCTACATCAGCTTCGGCTGGTTCGCCGACCGCTTCGGCCGTCGCGTCGCCTTCACGTTCTTCATGATCGCCGCGACGGCTGTCGTTCCCATCTTCGCCTTCGGCGCCCGGTCGGCGTTGACGCTGCTGATCATCGGGCCGCTGGTCGGATTCTTCGCCCACGGCTATTTTTCGCTCTTCGGCGCGATGCTGGCGGAATTGTTTCCCACCCGTTTTCGCGCCAGCGCCCAAGGTTTCTGCTACAACGCGGGACGCCTCGCCTCGGCCGCGGCGCCGCTGGCCATCGGAGCTGCGGCGCAGCGGCACGGACTCGGCGTGGGCATCGCCGTCGACGCGGTGTTTTTCGCTGTGGGAGCTGTTCTGGTGTGGTTTCTTCCGGAGACGAAAGGAGCGGAGCTGTGATGCGTCTCCGCAGAAACGACGACGCACTCGCGCTGACGTTGCTCTGTTTCCTGCTGACGGTGGTCTTCAGCGACGTGCTCTTCTTCGGAAGAAATTTGTTTCCCACGATCTGACCCGTTTTCACTATCCGGCGAAGAAGCTCCTGCACGACTTCGTCCGCCAGGGAACGTTTCCCTGGTGGAATCCAGCGATCTCCGCCGGACAGCCTGGCCGCCAATCCGCAATACGAGCTCTTCTATCCGCCGCAGTGGCTCATCTTTCTGCCGAACTTTGATCGGATACCGGCTGCACATCCTTATTCATTTCTACATCGCGGCAATCGGGATGTACCTCCTTCTGCGCGCCGGACGGTTGCGCCTGGAATCGCCCTCTTCGGTGCGATCGTCTTCGTCCTCGGCGGCTTGTTCCTCTCCTCGGTGAACCTGCTGCCATTTCTCTTCTCATTGTCGTGGGTGCCGTGGATCGCACTCTTTGCGCGCCGGTGGCTAACATCGCGCCGCCTGCGGCCGCCGCCGCGTATGATTCGCGCCGTGATCGATCTCAGCGCTGATCTCGGCGAGCTGGGGCTGGACGAAACGAAGATCTGGCCGATCATCTCCTCGGCGAACGTGCCTGCAGGATTGCTTTCTCTCCGTATATCAGCAAGAATTTGACGCTTCAGTCCGGCGGAGAGAGTCATGTCGCTTCGGCAGTCGGTTTGTCTGAGTGTCCTTGCCTGCATATCTTCTTCCGTGCTTGCGGGCACGAACTTTTTCGGTCCGAAAACTTACGTGATTGCCCCCGGCAGGCCGGTTCCGGTCACCGAGCCGGTTGTTCTCGACCAAGAGCAGACGTGCGACGGCAGGGCGGATTTCATTTTGCGCATCGAAAACGGAGGCGTGGGAACATCCGGCCCTGTCTCGAGCGCAAATGTGGGCGTCAACGGCATCGCGATATTTTCGGAAAATGATTTCAAGCCGATTCGTCCGGTGCTGGAACGTCCGATCAACCTGCGCATTGGTTCAAACTCGATCGACATCCAGCTCACAGGAGGAAATCCTGGAAACGGAATCGTTGTCTCGCTCGTGAAAGAAATCGAGGAGTCCGTACAGATCCCGAAACAGGATGTGCTCACCTCCAAGCAACAGCGATTCGTCGATACGATTCCGATATCCGAACCGTCGGCTCACTACATCATCTTCATCTCGAATGGCGATGAAAACGGATTGCATCGCCTGAAGAGCGGCTCAGTGACGCTGAACGGAGCCCAGGTACTCGATGACAAGGATTTCAGCGCCAGCCTCCTGCGGGCCCTCGTCAATGTGCAGCCGAACAACACTGTCGTTGCGGATCTGAAAGGGGATGTCGGTGATTTCATTGTTCTCGCGATCCGGAGAGTGCTCGATGAAAGCGTTTGTGCTCCACACGTCTTCTTTGACGAGCCTTCCGAGAGCGCGACAGTGCCCGGTCCAACACTGCTGGTACGAGGCACGGCTACTGGCGCTCACGATCTGGGCATTACGGTGAACGGATTTCCGGCCGAAGTCGACTCGTCACACGCGGGGACTGCCCAAGATGCGTTCCATTGGTTTGCACAGATTGAAATCGAGGCTCCGACCTCGACTATCGAAGCCGTTGCGAAAACACCTTCCGGTGCCACTGGCACCGCGTCCCGCAGAATCACCGTTGTCGCGCCCGAAAATCCAGTGACGATACGCGCTCTCCCCCCGAACGGTCTCGTTCCCCTGAATGCGACGTTCTACATCTCGGTTGCGGCGCCGGCGAAAATCTCCAACTGCGAGATTGATTTCGACTGGGATGGCATTTACGAGACCTCGTTTGCCCGGCTTCCCGAGGACGAACTGAGACACGCGTTCGCGGAACCGGGGATTCACATCGTAACGCTGCGGACTACGGACACAAACGGCGGTTCTACGACCACGAAGACTGCCATCAACGCCGAGACGCTTGCGTCGATGGATGCCCTTCTGAAACGGAGCTGGTCCCGGTTTCTGGAGGCGTTATCGTCTGGAGATGTGGACCGGTCGCTCTCGGAACTGGTGGATGAACCAACCCGCGAGAGATATCGTCCGGCTCTCGATCTGATCCGTCCAACCCTTTCGCGTTTCGCTGCCGGCCTTCAAACGATCCGGCCGGTATCGATTGGTGCGAATTCAGCCCATTATCTGTTGACTCGAACCGAAGCCGGTGAAGTTGTCGGGTATCACATCTACTTCGCCCGCGACGAAAAAGGCGTATGGCGCGTGGCGCAGTTCTGAGCATGAAGAAATTTGCAATCATCGCCACGCTGCTTCTTCTTCTGTTGATCGTGGGCTGCCACCTTTTGGCAGGGCCTCTTTACTATCGGGCGCCGGCAATGACGGCCACGGTCATCGACGAGGAAACGGGCAAGCCGCTCGAGGGAGTGGTCGCGGTCCAGCAGTGGGTCCTGCACCTATGGCCCGGCCTCGGATTTGAGTATGCCATTGATGCCGTCGAGGCCGTGACCGGTCCGGACGGTGCTTTTCACTTTCCCGCGTGGGGCCCGCGACTGCGGCCTCCGTTCAAAGTTCTTACGTACCAGGACCCCATGATTCTGCTGATGAAACCCGGTTATTACGTCTGGCAGAAAGATAATCACCAAGCGTATGTTCCGGTTTTTCACACGGCCGGCGCGCGGGGATCTACCTACGGCCTCCGCCCGGATCAACGTCCTGAAGTGTTTCCCGGCGACTACGAGACAGGCGCGGTGCGTGTCTCGTACTGGAATGCAAAGGTGATTCCGTTAGAACCGGCGCGGGATATGAAGCGTTACGCTGCGAGTCTGCATCTTCTGGACTTTCCGGCAGACGCGCATAAACCGCTGCCGCGGCTGGCGAAGGCGTGTGAACAGGCGATGCTTTCCTTGCCTTCCGAACGCGATCTCTGGTGTCGACGGTTGAACCAGCCGGAGGAGAAATGAAGCGACTCATTGCGACCGCCGTCATGCTGATGGCTTGGAACGGCTACGCTTACAAAGAGGAAGTGCACCGCGAAATGGCCCGCAGGGCATTCGTTGCAGCCGCAACTCAAAACGATTTTCTTTGGCGACTTGGAGTTACTCTCAGTACGAGGGTTGCCGGAGAATTCCCAGAAGTGTACGTCGGCGAGGGAGCCTTCGATGAAGATCATCCTTCATACCGTCCCTTGAATCACTTCCTTGACCCAGCACATCGTAGACGCGCGTTGGAGCAGCGAATCGGGTTGTTCTTCACATGTGACGAGCTGGGTCTTCCGGCCGACCAGTGGGCCCTCGAAGGTTCTCTCCTCAACGGCTGGGCTCTACCCGATAGCCGCGAATACCTGAAACGAGCCATCGCCGGACCGAACCCGGGGGTTCGCGACAGCAGTATGCGCGACTTCTTCAGGTCTCTGGGACACATGACCCACCTGATCCAGGACATGGCGCAGCCTGAGCATACGCGCAATGATCAGCATCTGATCGGGAGTCTGGTGGGGGTTCCAGGACATCGATTCACGTCAGGGAGTTTGTACGAGGAGTGGACTGCGGAAAATCTTGTCCGAATTCCGCTTTCCGACGTGGATTCTTACTTCACCGGCTACCCTGTTGTGCATTTGCACGCCTATCGCGACTATTTCTGGGGTGGTTGGGGGATGGCCGATTTTTCGAACGCCGGCTTCGTCACGCAGGATACGAATTACGACGACGAGCGCAATCCCCTGAATTGCGAAACCTACACGCAGCCTTTGATTGGCAACGCCGTGCCGCGGCGGCAAGTCGTTGGCGAGCGAGTGTTGAATACTGACGGAGGTTATGACACCGTAACAGCCGTCGAGTACGTGTATACGTCGAGGCCGTACGACGTCTACAAACAGGAATCTCTGACCGATATCTATCACACGTTTCTTTCGTCGGTGAATCTCGAAACTCGCCTCTATAATCCGAATGCGGATCCGGATCAGGGCCAGGGGTATTACTCGCTCGCGCCGTCCTCGTATCAGACACGTGCGCAGATGCTCGTTCCGATGGCCGTTGGCTACTCCGCAGGCTTTATCGATCACTATTTCCGCGGTCGGATCGGCGCGGAGTGGACGAGGAATTCCAACAACGGCTGGGACCTGACCATTCAAAACCAATCCGATGCGCCAGTGGGACGAGACGCTCACCTGACGGTAGTCTACAGGGCGGATCCTGCCTATTTTGGGCGTCAGAACAGCGATGATACGGCGTCGATTGTCGATGCCAATCTCTCTGACCTGGTTCCTGGATTTGAGGGAATGGCCCCCGGTGCCTCGATCACGCTCCAGAATGTGCCGATCCCGGATCTTCTACCGGGCGACAAGATCACCGATTTCGAGAGAAGGCTTTACGTGCAGGGCACACTTGGAAATGAGGCGGGCGCCGTCATTCCCCTCGTACAACCCGGACGGCAGCCGGCCAGACTGAAGATCGTCTTCGCCTATCATATGCACGAGGCAACCTATGGTCTGCCATTTGTGATGGAAGGCCTCGGGGGAGCAACGCTGTACACAGCCTATTGGTACCCTCCCTACTGCCGTCCGGGCGCGTCGGGCGAAATCTGTGTCACGCAACCCCCGACAAGTGATCGCGACAGTTCCGCCATCTTCACGTTCGAGCGCGTTGAGCCCTCGGTTACGTACCTGTTCGGATTCTGGGGCGATACCGACACAATCGCGGATGCTACAGTGACAATCCATGTCGACGGAGTCGAGGTTCGCACGATCACCCAAACCGTGGATCTGCACTACACGGGCGCCATCCACTTTGTCGGCCAATATCCTTGAGGAACGCTCTTCAAGCCGCGGTACTGAGCCTTTGCGTCCTTACTGCCTGTCGAGACGCGCCACGGCCGCGACACAGTGACCCGCCGGAGCAATTTCTTGCGCCCGAGTTCTATACATCCGAGCCAATTACCGGGCGCATTGTAGATTCGGCTTCCACGCGGCCCATCGCCGGCGCGTGCGTGGTTGCGATTTGGAGAAAAGTCGAGGCGCGAAACGAGGAGTGGGACGGTATTTTCCGGAGTTTTGCAACCTGCAGCGACAGCGAAGGACGATTTTCGATTCCCCGCTGGGGGCCGCGGCCCGTTCCTGGAGGGGACTATCTCGACCGTCGAGATCCCGAGTTATGGGTCGTGAAACGGGGCTTCGCCGTCTCCTACTTCGACAATGACGGCTTCAGGCGACCGCTGGGACCTCTCCGCCCCGATGATCCCTGGCAGGTAGTGAAGTTGCCACCTGCGAAGATGCCGCCGCATGATCGCGATTCGTATATGCGGTCGGCTGCTGGTTCATCACGATGGAATGGAAAAGACCTGGAGCTCGAGAAACCGGGTGTGTCCGACATCGCTCGGTCGCTGGCGGCTGCAAATCCGGGGGAGCCGGGGATGCCAAAGAGGATCGAGTCGCCGTTGTTTTGGAGCGAGTGGAGCGCCGCGCGTAAGGTACTACCCCCCGAGTTACGCAGCGCAGTGCCTGATCCGCCATACTGCCCGACCGACGTATTCATCCGTGTCGCAGGACCAGGACACGAGTGACCAGAGCGGGCTCCAGCACTCCCTTCGTTAGATTCTGTCACCCGCGCCGCCGACCTCTGCGCCGCGGGAATCCTTGGTCGTGCCCTCTCCCTATATGATGCGCGCCGTGATCGATCTGAGCGCCGATCTGGGTGAAGGCGCGCCGGACGAAACGAAAATCTGGCGGATGATCTCCTCGGCGAACGTGGCCTGCGGCGGTCACGTCGGCGACGCCAAGTCGATGACCATCGCGGTCCGGCGCGCGAAGCGGCACGGAGTGCGGCTCGGCGCGCATCCGTCGTACCCCGACCGGGCGAACTTCGGCCGCAAGTCGATGGCCATCGGCTCACCGGCGCTTCGCACGACGCTCGTCGAGCAGATCGGCGCGCTGCGGGACATCGCCGGCCGCGAGGCCGTGCCGCTCCACCACGTGAAGCCGCACGGCGCGTTGTACAACGACGCCCACAAGGACATTGTCCTGTCGCGCGTGATCGTCGAAGCGATGCGCGCTGTCGATCCTGCCCTGGCACTGGTCTGCAGCAGCACGTCGCAGATGGCCGCCGCCGCGCGTACGGCGGGCACGCAGGTGATTCGCGAGGCGTTCGCCGATCGGCGCTACAACCCCGACGGCTCGCTCGTCTCGCGAAGTATCGCCGGCTCCCTGCTGACGGTTGATGAAGCGGCCGAGCAGGCGGAACTGCTCGTGCGCGAGCGCGTGGTCATCGCCCGCGATGGGTCGCGCATCTCGATCACCTTCGACACCATCTGCATTCACGCCGACATGGAGCACGCGGTGGAACGCCTGCGCGCGATCCGCAAACGACTGGGAGGATTTTGATGAGGAAGTTGCTGGCCATCGCGGTTATCGCTGCGAGTGTGGGGGCGGGCGCCCCCGCCCGCCAAGCCGCCGCCGAGACAGGCGGCGCTCCACTGTTCGATCTGACGATCGACAACATCATGCGAGGTCCGAATCTCTACGGCTGGACGCCGGCGCAGGTTCGGTGGACGCCCGATGGGGCGAAGGTCTACTTCAGTTGGAAGCAGTGGAACGATCCGCTGGAGAAAGATCGCGACACGTACGTGGTCAATCGCGACGGCAGCGGCCTGCGAAAACTCTCCGATGAGGAGAAGAGGGACGCGCCGCCTGCAAACGGCGATCGGACGCGCGCCAAGCGCGCTGTGGTCTACGTCGATGACGGAGACATATTTCTGTGGGAGGCGGGCAAACGTCGCGCGATCACGCAGACGACGGAAGTCAAATCATCGCCGCGCTTCACCTTCGACGAGCAGCATGTGACGTTCGTGCGCGACAACAATCTGTTCGAAGTCTCGCTGCGCGATGGCTCGACCATCCAGCTCACCAATGTCGTTGGCCCCGAGGACAAAGGCCCGAACGTAATGCTTTGGGACGAGAAGAAAGGAACCGCGAGCCAGGAGTACATCAAGGCCGAAGAGCGCAAGCTGCTGTCGGTCGTCGACGAGCGCGCGCGAAAACGCGAGGAAGACGAAGCGAAAAAGAAGAAGGAGCATCCACTCGAGCCGTTCAAACTCGACAAGCATCAGAGCATGATCGACATGGAGCTGACGCCCGACGGCAAGCACGTCGTCGCGGTCGTCCGCACCGAATCGGAGAAGGCCAAGCGCGCCATCGTTCCGAATTACGTCAACGAGAGCGCGTACACGGAGACGATTCCATCGCGCGAGAAGGTCGGCGACGCATTGCCTCCGTCGCGGATCGCCATCTTCGACACGACCAACGGCCAGGTGAAGTGGTTCGATCACGGTTTGAAGCCGGCGCAGGAGGAGAAGCGCCCCGCCGAGCCGGTGGCGAAGGAACGCGAGGTTGCGCTGCGCGCGCCGGTGTGGTCGGAAGATGGGAGGCACGCGTTCGTCTTTGTCCGCTCGACCGACAACAAGGACGCCTGGATCATGGCCTTCGATCCGGCGACGGCGAAGGGGCGCGTCATTGTCTCCATGCACGATGACGCCTGGCTGCGCGGCTTCGACGTGCCGCAGCCCGGTTGGCTGGCCGACAACAACACCATCGATTACGCCTCCGAGGCCAGCGGCTTCATGCACCTGTACGAAGTTCCGTTCGACAGCGGCGCGCCGCGGCAGATGACCAGCGGCAACTGGGAGGTCGATTCGGTCACGCTGTCGAATGACAAAAAATCTTTCTACCTGATCACCAGCGAGGAGAGTCCGTTCGAGCGCCATCTCTACCGCATGCCGGTCGGTGGCGGCGCGCGCGTGAAGTTGACCAGCATGCCCGGCGAGCACGGCGCGATGGTCTCGCCCGATGGCGCCGTGATCGCGGATGTTTACTCGTACACGAACAAGCCGCCGGAGCTGTATTTGAGTCCTGAGCGCAGCGAAGGACCCGCTGCGCGAAGGGGGTCCTTCGCCGCAAAAGCGGCTCAGGACATGAGACGCATCACCAC
>JBGPFD010000015.1:0-28519 GCA_041483175.1 Thermoanaerobaculia bacterium
GCGGGCGTCGCGCCGACAGTGGCCAGACCGGCGCTCGGATCGCGCAGCAGACGCTGCCGGATCGCGTCCGTGGTCAGCGCTGCCTGATCGACACGCGCGGAAATGATGTTGTGCGGCGAAACGAACGTCCACGGGCGCAGATCGATCTCGCCAACGCGCACCCGTCCGTAGAAGCCGAAGCCGAAATCGAACCCTGCCCGTTGGTAAGGCCGGTACGCCCAGCCGTAGTAGGGGCGATAGCAATCAAACCAGCCGGCCGGCGCCCATCCGAAGTATCCCGGCCCGTAGAGCCAGTACACCCAGGCAGGCGAGTAGGTGTAGCCAGGAACCCAGACCCACCCATAGATTCCGTCATACGCCCAGCGGCCGTAGTGATACGGCACCCAGCCCCATGGCTCGCCGGAGATCCAGACCAGGGATCCTCCGGGGCCATACATCCAGTTGCCGTAGTAGTAGGGACGCCATCCGGCACTAACGTACGGCCGCCATCCCCATGTTCCGATGCCGGAGACATAGGTCCACGAACCATACTGCTCGAGGTCGTGATCGGAGTAGGCCAGCGACCGATCGAGGTAACGGCTGTTGCCACCGCCGTAGCGTTCGGAGCGGCGGATGAACCAGCGCTCGAACTCATCGGCGCCCTCGCGCTGCAAACTCACCAGGCCGTACAAGCCCTGCGCGTCAACGCGCCCCTCCTCGCCCTCGCGGACGCTCGTGGTGCGCGTCGGCGTGCGCACTTCGATCTCCCCATTGAAAACGGTCACGCGATCCGCGCCGCGCGAATCGGTGTCGACGGCGTAAACCGCCTGGTCGGACGCCGTATAGCTCGCATTCTGCGTGTCGAGCCGCAGCGCCTCCTGATTGAAGTCGGTCCGTTGCACCGCGATGTGGCCATAGCGAAGCTCGACGATCGTCTGTTGGCCGGCGGCATCGTACGAATCAAGGATCGAACGCAAACGGACGTCCGTCGAGCGATCGAGAGCGATGATGTTGCCGTCCGCGAGGCGTATCTCCGCGCGGCCGCGGCGACTGGTGATCACTTCATCACCCGTGAAGATGGGTAGATTTACGCGTGCATCGATCTCGCGGCTGTCCTCCGCCTGCCGGACGATGGTCCCGCCATCGTCGAAGGTGAAGTACGACTGGTCGCGCCCCTGCGCCGCGGAGAGCGGCAACGCGATCGTGATCACGGAGAGGAGGAGAAGCAGGCTCGGTTTTCTCATCGGAGTTCTCCCAGCTACCGGCACTTCTTGGTGCGGCCAACATGCCACGCCACGGTCGCGCATTCCTACCGTGTTTTCAGCAACTTAGGAGCGACGAGGCAAGTTCGCGCCGCCACATTTTTCCCCGTTTGAGGACACAGGCGTCACAAAAAGACTACGTGCCGAACTTCAGGCGATTGGCGAGCACCGCGGGCAGGCCAGCCTTGCGAATGGCCCTCTGCGTTTTCAAGACATTGTAGGACACGCGAAAAAACTGCGCGCGCATTCTGACCGTATCGACGATGGCGAACGACGCGCGCGGATTGCGATCCCTCGGCTGACCGACGGATCCGGGATTGATCAGGAATCTGCGCCCGCCATCCAGTGGAAAAGTCGCCTCGCCCCTGACGAGCGATCCGCGAACGCATCCCGCCGCATCGACCGAAAAGATCGCCGGCAGGTGCGTGTGGCCGTAGAGCAGGATTGGCGCTTCGGTCGAATCGAAAATGCGCGCGGCGTGCACCTCGTGAAAGACGTATTCGTCCTCGTCGTCCGGCGAGCCGTGACAGAGCAGAACGTCGCCGCGCTGCAGCGGGCCGAGGGGAAGGCCTTCGAGGAAACGGCGATTCGGCGCGCTCAAATGATCGCGCGTCCATTCCGCGGCGATGCGCGCCGCCGGATTGAACGCCGTCCCTTCTTCCAGACCAGCAACCATGCGGTCGTGATTGCCGCGGATATAGAGCTTCGTTTCCTTCCGCTTGCGCATCGAATCGAGCACCTGGTTCGGTTCCGCTCCGTAGCCGACGAAGTCGCCCAGGCAGACGACCACGTCGAACTTTTTCCTGCGAACGCGGCTGAAGACGGCGCGGAGAGCCTCCGCGTTCGAATGGAGGTCGCTGAGCACCAGCGCTCTCACGACGTCCTCCAGGCGCGCTTTCTCGAATCAAGGAATCCTTTCGGCAGCTCGAGCACGATGCGCTCGGCGATCTCTCCCGGCGTCTCTTCCTCTCGAATCTCCACCGTGATGTCGCACATGCGGTAAAAGCGCAGGCGGCCGTTGTACAGCTCGTGCGCGGCGACGTCGTCGCGGAACATCGGGCGTTCCGCCGCTTTGTCCCCGATGCGGCTCCGCAGGAGTGTGTACGGCGCGGAAAGAAAGACGGAGAAGCCCTCGGTCTGGATGAACTGCACGTTCTCTTCGAAGGTGAAGGTGCCGCCGCCGGTGGCAACAATGGCATCGTCGAAGTAGTGCGTCGAGCGGAGAATGTCGCGCTCGCGCTTCCGGAACAGCGGCTCGCCGTGCTGCGCGAAAATGTCCTTTATGGACATCTTCTCCGCCGCTTCGACCAGCTCGTCGAGGTCGAAGAACGGAGCATCGAGCCGCTCCGCCAACGTACGCCCCACAGTGGTCTTCCCGGCGCCCATGAAGCCGACGAGATAGATTTTCATCGGTTGTCGAGTTGTGACAACCTTACCACTCGAATTCTTCCATGAACCGGGTGGAAATATCGCCGCGTATGAATCGCTGATCGTCGAGAATCGCGCGATCGAGAGGGATCGACGTCTTCACCCCCTCGATGATGAAGAGATCGAGCGCCCGACGGCTGCGTACGATGGTCTCCTCGCGGTTTTTCCCCCTCACCACCAGCTTGGCGATCAGTGAGTCGTAATGCGGCGAGATGACGTAATCCCGATACACCGCGGTATCCACGCGCACGCCCGGCCCGCCCGGCACGTGAAACTCGCGGATCCTCCCCGCATGCGGCGCGAAGGTCACCGGATCCTCGGCGTTGATGCGGAATTCCATGGCGTGGCCGCGCAGACGAAAATCGCCGTGCGGCACCGACAGCGGAAGTCCCGAGGCAACGCGAATCTGCTCTTTCACCAGATCGATCCCCGTCACTTCTTCAGTCACCGGATGCTCGACCTGAATGCGGGTGTTCATTTCCATGAAATAGAACTCGCCATCCTGGAAAAGGAACTCGATCGTGCCGGCGTTGACGTAGCGTACCGCTTCACAGAGGCGGATCGCCGCCTCTCCCATCTGTTTGCGCAAGTCCTGGGAAACCGCCGGCGAGGGGGACTCTTCGATCAGCTTCTGGTGGCGCCGCTGGATGGTGCATTCGCGTTCGCCCAGAGACACGATTCGCCCCTGCGTGTCGCCGAAGATCTGAATCTCGATGTGCCTCGGGCGCTCGAGATACTTCTCAACGTAGACATCCGCCGATCCGAACGCGCGTTCGGCTTCGCTTCGCGCGGTGTCGAAGGCTCCCGCCAGATCGGCGTCGCTGCCGCAGATCCGCATGCCACGCCCGCCGCCGCCGGCCGCGGCCTTGAGGATCACGGGAAAGCCGATCGCTCGCGAAATGTCGAGCGCCTCGGCATGGGTCTTCACCAGTCCTTCGCTGCCCGGGAGGATTGGAATGCCGGCGTTTTTCGCCATTTCGCGCGCCTTCGCCTTGTCGCCCATGAGCCGCATCGCTTCCGGCGACGGACCGATGAACGTGAGCTGGCATTCGCCGGCGATTTCCGCGAAATGCGGATTCTCGGCGAGGAAACCATAGCCCGGATGGATGGCATCCGCGCCGGTAATCTCCGCGGCGGCGATGATCGAGGAGATGTTGAGATAACTCTGACGCGACGGCGCGGGACCGATGCAGACATCCTCGTCCGCGTAGCGCACGTGGAGCGCGTCGCGGTCAGCCTCGGAGTGGACGGCCACCGTCTTCAGCCCCATCTCCTTGCACGCCAGGATGACGCGCAGGGCGATCTCGCCGCGATTGGCGATCAGCACTTTGGAGATCATGAGTTGTCAGGTTGTCAGGTTCTGACGGCGAACAACTTCTCCCCGTACTCCACCGGCTGCCCGTTCTGCGGGTAGATCTTGACGATCTCGCCGTCGATGTCCGATTCGATCTCGTTCATCAGCTTCATCGCTTCGACGATGCAAAGGACTTTCCCCTTGTTAACGTGATCGCCAATGGTGACGAACGGCTCGGATTCGGGGTTGGGGGCGCGATAAAACGTTCCAACGATCGGCGCGGTGATGATGTGCAGACCCGAATCGCTCTCCTCTTCTTCTTCCGTTTTCGCGGCCAACGTCGCGCCGGAAGCGGGTGCGGGTAGCGACAGCGTCGTGTCGCGCGGCAGCTCGCCGACGTAGGAATGGATCACCTGCGGCTGCGACGGTTTCCCCTGAATACGCAGCTTCGTCCCCGCCTGCTCGATCTCCAGCTCGGCGATTCCGCGTTCGGAGACTTTGTCGATCAGCTCGAGAATCTCTTTGAAATTCAAATCCGCCCCTCAGTCGAGTTCATCACGAAGGAGCTGCCGGGCACGCGCAAGCTCGAATCGTGCACGTCCATAATTTCCGTTCGGGCCAAGAACCAGCAGGACGTAGTACTCCGGAGTGATCGCCGAAAGAAACACGATCATCGTCTCCGTGACCAGCGAGAACTGCAGGACCTCTCCCATTTTCAACTCCGTGTTCGACAGGCGGATCGATCGAACGAAGCCGCCGAACTCCGCCCCCATCACATCGAGAGGAATGCCATTGCCATTGATGCTATCGACGGCGATCCCGTCGAGGCCCATCAGGCTGATGGCCAGCGTTCCTTCGACCCGATCACAAATGCCCTGGAGCACATGCCTAAACGACACTCCCCTCCTCCCTCTTCTTCACCTTTGCCAGCCAGCGCTCGAGTTTCACGACTTTGGGATCGCGCTCCGCCACCGTCGCGAGCGCATCGAGTTTCTGCCGCACTTCGCGGTTGTCGGGATTCCGCTGGAGGATGCTCGCATAGATCTCCCGCGCCTTCTCCCGGAATCCCTGGTGCACGTAAAGATCGGCCATGGTCACCGTGTTGGTCACATCCTCGGCAGGCGGGCGCTGGGCAGCCTCGGCCGGCGCGAAGACATCCGAGGCCGGCTCTTCCTCGCTCCACGGCGTGGGGACCTGCGCCGCAAGGGCCGGCGGCTCGGCGTGGATCCCCTCCGCCTTCTCGACGGCCAGCGCCGGGCCAGTCGATCCGGGCACGGGCTCTTCGAACGGGCTCTCGGCATGCGCGGCGGGGTTCGGTTCTGCGTCACCGGTCGCCTGGCCCATCGGCTGCTCGCGGGTGATCGTCGCCGCAACGCCGCCCTCGATCTGACTCTCGTCGGTGACGAATGGCGATTCATCCAGCGGCTCGGGACTGCCGCCCGAGGGTACGCGGCGCAACGTGTCCTCGCCGGGCGGGTTGAAAAGGGTTACCGGATTGAGCTCCTCCTCGAGGCGCTCGATGATGGCATCCAGGTCCTCATCGGCCGGGAGGAGGGCCCGGGCGAGCTTGTACTTCTTGATTGCTTCCAGCTTGTCGCCGAGGCCGTAATACGACTCCGCGAGAAGCCTCGCTGCCACAACGTTGCCGGCGTCGAGCTGCAGCGCCTTGTTCAGCGCTTCGACAGCCTCAGCGTGTTTGTTCTCCTCACGAAGAATACGTCCGAGGCTGACCCAGGCCGACAGATAGCCCGGATGATTGGTCAGGCCGGCGCGAAGCACCTGTTCCGCTTCAGCGAGCTGGTCGACCTTCCGAAGCTCTTCGGCCAGCGGGAAGAAGAGACGGCTCTTCGGATCCGCCTTCAGACGGGACCGAAGTTCTTCGATCTTGGGATTGGATGTCTGTTGAGCCATGTAGGTACAAAACTAACTCTACCGCAGAAACGAACCGCCCCCGAAGGGGCGGCTCGCGTGAAACCAAAAGCGTTCTTCTGTCACTTTGAGGTGCCGACGAGCAGGAAGGCTTTGTTTCCTGCATTCGTGGTGACCGTCAGAGTGCAGGTTTCAGTTATCGGGCTCAATTGACCTGTGTAGGTCACCGAAACCGGCAGCGACTCGCATTCATTCAGAGCAACCGCCGGCGGTACCGCAGGCCCGAAGACGAACTGCGGGCATCCAGGACCCGCGGTTGTAATCGCTGTGATATTCATCACCGCCGTGCCGTTATTGACCATTTGTACGGTCTGCGTCGCCGACGCCGCAACGGCGGTGCCCGGGTAGAGCGGGGGCGCGGCCTGTGGCGTGATCGTCGCAGCGAATGCCTGGAAGGTGATCGGATTGGCAAAGAAGATCGGCGCAGCGGCCGGGTTGATCGTGATGCCCTTCGTAAAGGTATCGCTGCAACCCGTCGTCGCACTTGTGTAACCGACGTCGAAGGCCGTCGGCGCCGGTGCCGATCCGCCCGCGGGGCACGACACGGTCGTTAGCTGAATCGTCGGCGGGAGCTGGATTGTGAAGGTGGTCGTTCCGTCCGCATTCACGGTCGAAGAATTGATGGGCACCCCCGCTCCGCCGATCGTGATCCGGGCGAAGCCGAGCGCGTTCAGCACGGTGATGGTTGCCGTGCCACCGATGCTGTTGGGGTTCGAAACGGCGACAATCAATGGCTTGGGCACGCGGTAAATGAACGTCGGTCCCTGCGCTGTATCGCCATTGTTCGTGTTGGTCACCACGATCGGACCGGTCACGTCACCGCAACTGGTGAGATTCACGGCACTGGTGATGGCCACGATCTCCGATCCGGAGACGCTGATCACCTGCGCGGCGATGCCGCCGATGACCACGGCGAGCGGATCATCGAACCCTGTCCCGTCGATGTGCACTCGCGTTCCGCCGGTAAAGGGACCTTCGGTCGGCCCGACGGTCGTAATCTGCATCTTCGGCGTGTAGCGGAAACCGCCGGTCATGGTGACCGACTTATTCGAATTGACGTTGACGACCTTGACGTCCACGGATCCCGTCACCACTCCTGATCCGTTGGGCGCGGTGTCCCTGGCCGGGGGGCTCATAACGATGATCTGACCGAAGTTCACGCTGATGACCTGCGTCTCAGCGGCGCCGAAGAACACCTGGACCGGCGCCTGGAAGGCGTCGCCGATAATGGTCACGCGCGTTCCGCCGCTCACGGGACCCGACGTCGGCTGTAGCGCGCGGATGGTGGGCGTCAGAACGGCGGCCTGGAAGGTGAACGCTGCCGATTTCACCACGCGCTGTTCGGTGGCGGAGCCGGCCTGGTTGATCACGATGATGTCGGCGGCCTGTGTCTGCCCGGTGCCGAGGTCGATCGCCGGGGTGAGAACCACGATCTGAGTCGGCGAAACGGAGACGACGAATGCTTCCTTCGGCGAACCGTTCCCGATGTCGAAGAGCACTCGAACGGGTGCCGCGAAATTCGTTCCGATGATCGTGACCTGCTGCCCGCCTGTCGGCAGCCCGGTCGTCGGCGTCACGCTGGTGATGGTCGGCGTGGTCGACGGCGGCTGTGGCGTCACCGACTGCGCGCCGAACGTGACATCGACGGAGCGCGACGCGTTGTTCACCGTCGCGGTCACCGTCGCCCTGCCGACGGTGGCGGAAGTCAACGTCGCGGTGGCAATCCCGCCGGTCGTGGTCTTCAGCGCCGCAGTGCCGCCCGAGTCGGTGAACGTGCCGAGCGTAGTTGTGAACTGCACGGCCGTGCCGTTGGTCACGTTCTGGCCGTTCGCCGTCACGGTCGCAGTGATCACCGAGGTGGAGTTCACGACCGGGTTGGTGTTCGATGCCGTGATGGCGATCGACGCGCCCGTTGGCGGCGTCACGCCGCCTCCCGGTGCGCCGCCGCCGGTGAGCGGAGGCGCCGTGGGTGATTCCGATTTGCATCCCGCGAAGAGCAGGAGCAATGCAAGAAATGCGAACGTCAGTTTCCGCTGTCTCATGTTGATCATCTCAACCCCCGTCAACTCCTCCAACCACCCACGCGAGCGCAGCCTAGGAGCACCCGCTGCACGAGTAGCAGAAATCCAATGTCATACGCGTGGTTCCCGACACACGCTCGCCGGCGAGCGTCTCGCCGAAGACCTGAATAACCGCATCCATGGTAATGATTTGCCTTCCGGTTTCCGGGTCTACGCCGCCATTTTGCGGTTGTAGCGCCGCAAACGGCGCCTGATTCAATGTGTTCGCATCGAAGACAACCAACGTGCTCAACTCCCCGGATTGGCCCACAGTCAGCGAGATGGAGGTCGACCGCACGGCCGGTGCAGGTACCAGATGCCCCCCATCGAGTCGGACCCAGGAGACTTGATACCGATCGATCTTCACCACGTTCAGATCCGCCGGATTCGGCGGCGGAAAGTTCACCGAGGGTGGACTCTGGATGGCAATCGCCTTCATGCTGACCGTGCCGAGGCTCTGGTCGCAGTTCGTTGCGCCGAGTGCGAGATCGATATGGTGAAGGCTCTGCGCGGTGGTGACCAGGAGCGTGACCGGCGCCGCCTGCTTGTTGAGGTCGCTGCAGGATCCGGCCGCAATCGTCAGGAGTACCGCCATCGCGGTTCGAGCGATTCTGTTGGTATTGCCTTTCATTCCACCCCTCCAGCTGTCCCGTTCGATGCAGTGCATCATTCCACCACCTTGTTATGAGGTCCTGACGATCCTCGGCGTGATGAAGATCAGAAGTTCGAGATGCGTCGAGTTGATGTCGTGCGTCTTGAAAAGATTGCCGATGATCGGAATCTGGTGAACGAACGGCATCCGGCTGCGGTTATCGACGTCATTAGTCTGATAGATGCCCGCGATCACGGCCGTCCCACCGTCGCGGACCATCAGCCTGGTGCGCGCCGAGCGCGTCTGGATCGTGGGACCCGGCGCACCGGCCGCCGTCCCTCCTGGATCGTTCTTCTGCACGGCGATTTCCATGATCACGGTGCCGGCCTCGGTAATCTGCGGCGTCACCGACAGACTGAGCGTCGCATCGATGTAGCTGACCGTGGTGGTGAAGTTGATGCGCGTCTGGAACGGGATCTGGCTACCGGCCTGGATCGAGGCCGTGACGTTGTCCTGCGTCTGCACGCGCGGCGCGGCGATGACCCGTGCCAGATTTTCCGACTCTGCGGCGTTCAAAGCCACATCCAGTGTGAACGAGCCGAGCACGTTCGCCAGCGAGAACGACAGCACGGGATTGCCAACCTGCCCGAAATTGAACGGGCCCCCAATGGCGTCCACGCGATTGGGGAACACCAGGCCCGTTCCGGTACCCAGCGAGGGATCGAGCGCACCGCGGAAACCCCAGTTGACACCCCATTGCTGCAGGAAGGTTTGTGTCGTCTCCACGATCCGCGCTTCGATCACCACCTGGCGGTTGGCCACATCGACCGACTCGATCAGATTGCGAATCGTCTGCAAGTACGCGGGGATTTCGCTGATGATGATCTGATTTGTGCGCTGATCGACGATGATCCGCGCACGCGGCGAGGCGATTTCCCTCAACAGGGCCTGAACCTCACCGGCCCGCGCGTACGAGAGCTTGAAGCTGACCGTGGTGAGCGGAACGTTGAGCCGCTCCTCCTCAGCGAGGCGCCGGTTCGCGGCCTGCTCTTCGGACAAGCGCGCCACCGTGCCGACGCGCATCACATTTCCTTCGAGCTTGTACGACAGATTGTTCTGGCGCAGGATCAGATCGAGCGCCTGGTCCCACGGAACATCAACGAAATCGACGGTGACCGAGCCGCTCACGTTCGGGTCGATGGCCATATTCAGCCCGGTCAACTGCGCGAACGTACGCAACACGTCTTTGATGTCAGCGTCTTTGAGGTTCAGAGAAATCGGTTCGCCGGTGTAGACTCGCTCACCCGCGCTCAATGTGCGCGTCACGCCGAGCGGTCCGCCCACCATCGGAGTCGCAGCCTGCTGCGGATCAGAGAACACATTCTCTGCGGAGGGGGTGGGTTGCGTCCCGGCCGCCGAAGGGCGCGCCGTGGTCATAGGCGCCGTGCGCGGTGCGGGCGACGGCGGCGGTACCTGACCCTGACCGTGGATGACGGCAACCGCGCCATGCGTGGCGTCGTCGGGCATCTTCCACGTGCTCGCGTTGTCGGCGACCGCCGGAACCTGCGAGACTACATCGGTGGGCGGAGCCTTGACCGGCTCGACCGCCGGTCTGGCGACTTGGGCCGCCGGCTTCGTTACCTGGGCCACCTTGATCGCGGGCACTGCCGCGGCCGCAGCCGCTGCGGCGTCCCCGAACGTCACCACGACGCGATCGCCGTTCTTGGCGACGTTGTACGCCGTCTTCTCCGACAGATCGAGCACGACCCGCGTGACATCCTTGGAGAACTGCGCGGCGCGGATCTGCTGCACCGGGCCGTCATGTACGGCGATGCTGTTCTTCGGGAGCTTGTTCCTGATTCCAGCGAGATCGATGACGATGCGGAACGGCCCCTCCAGTTTGAACGCGCTGTAGCTGGCATCGCCGTCGGTGGCGATCCACACTTCCATCGCCGGGCCGCTGCCCGACGTCTCGATATTCCTGAGTACTTTCGCCTTCGGGAGCGCGACCGCGTCCGTCTTCACCGCCTGTTCCGCGACTTTCGTGACAGCCGGTTCGGCCGGCGCTTCGGCAACCGCCGGAGCCGGAAGACTGATGACCACGGAGTCGCCGTCGGCGGCTGCCTGGGCCATTCCCGGCTGGGCGAGGCGCACGCTGACGCGCGTCAGACGGGCTCCCATCTCGGTCACTTCATCGGCCGTGATCGCGCTGACGCTCGCCGGAAGTGGCGAAGGAATCGTCAGTGCGGCGGCCTTGGTCGTTCCGGAGAGATCGACCACGAACTGGTCAGGCGTCGCGCTGATCGACGTGAACGCCGGAGCGCCGCTGGTGTGGAGAACGATCTGCGAGGACCCGGCCTCGATTGCGTTCAGCGTCATTGCCGTTGCGGCGGCCGCAGCGGGCGCCGTCTGGGGCGCGCTCTTCTTTGGCGTCCGATGCCACCATGACGCAGACGCGCTGCCGACGCCCAGGACGAGCATGCTTGCGATCAGCAGGATTCGCTTGGCTCTTTTCATACTTCGCACGTTCACCATCTCACAGCCCTCCACGCACCTGGCCTGCACCCAGCACGCTATTTCTTCTGAGTTTCGGGGGAAAGATCTTTGACCACTTCGCGGAAACGTTCGATTCGAGTCGGGTCGTTGACCTCCTGCCGGAACACCACGGAGGAGGGCGTTAAGCGAATGACTTCGCCGTCGAGAACCTTGTCTCCCACCTTAATGAGGTAGCCTTTGTTATCCGGCCCATTGATCATGGCAATGAGCCCCTGCTGCTTCGTCCTGATAATGCCCTGCAGCTTGATTTCGTCGATGAGGAACCCCGGAGGTCCAGGCGGCCGCTGGCCGGGCTGCAGCTTCGGCGCGGGTCCGATCAGCGACTGGAAAGGGTCGCGCCGTCCCTGCGGATCGTAACGGTACGCTTCGGAACCGCTCGGCTCCTCGAGGATTTCCTGAAGGCTCTGCTGCACGTTCTCGGAAGCCGCCTTGCTTGTGGCAGCCGTCGAAGCCGTGGTGGTGGCGGTCGCCGTCGTTGCGGTCGTCGATCCGCCGCCCGGTTTGCCACCGGGAGTCTGGGCGATGGCCGCAACCACGGCTGCGGCGACGATCAACAGCGAAAGTGCAAGTCTGGATCGCATCACTCGCCTCCTGCCGGCTTGGCTGCCGCCGTTTTGGCCGGTGCGGGCGCCGCTTCCTTCGGCTCGACATAGACGAACGTCTTGGCCACGAAATCGGAGGTGATGGTCCGGTCGACCTGATTCTGCATCGCAGTGATCGTGATCTGCTCCACGTTCATGATGCGCGAGAAGTTGCTGAGCCGGTTGAACAGAATCGCCAGATTGTGATAGCGGCCGTCGACCGATACCGTAATCGGCCACTCCGCGTACGGATCGCCACCCGATGCAGGCGCCAGCTTGGGGAACGTCAGCTTGTGCAGGATGAAGTCGCCCTGATCGACCAGCGACTTGATCTTCTTGATGATCTCTTCCGTATTGCGCGTCGACGGCAGGATGCGCCGCAGTTTTTCCAGCTCCAGCTCCAAGCGATGAACCTCTTCCCGGAATTGCGGCAGTTTGCGCTGCGCCGACCGCCCCTGCTCGATCTTTGTGTCCAGTTCCTTGATCTTCGCTTCGGCGGCCTTGATCTCGATGTCTACCGGCGTTACCAACTGCCACTGCGCAAGCCAGATGAGACCTCCGGCCAGAATCACACCGATCCCCAGCCCCCAGAACCACGGCTTGCCTTCGAGATTCATACCGGCCATCGTCGATCTCCTACCGCTTCGCCGACCCCGTCGTCGAGGTCGTCCCGGTCGTGCTTCCGGCACCGGGGGTCCCGGTCCCGGTCGCTGTGCCGGCTGCTCCAGCCTCCCCCTTCGGAGCGTAGGTGAAGTGGAAACTCATGTCGAAGCTGTACACCAGAGGAACCGTGCTGACCTGATTCATCGAGCTGAGGTCGGGTTCCTCGAACAGCGGATCGTTCTTGATGTTCTCCACGAAATTGGCGATGGCGTTGGGATTCAGCCCGCGGCCGCTCAACGTGATCGCCCCACCGCTCATGGTCATCCTGTCGATCCAGACCAGATCGGGAAGATCCTGGCTGACTTTGTCCATGATCTTGACCGGTCCCTTCTGGTTCTGCTTGAGCTGATTGATCAGGTCGATCCGCTTCTGCAGGCTGTCCTTGCGCTTCTGGTATTCCTCGACCTCTTTGATGATCGATTCGAGCCGCTGCGCCTCGACCTGCTTGGTGGCCACCTGGTCACGCCGGTCGCTGAGTTTGTTTTTCTCCAACAGCCACCACCCGCTGCCGACGACCGTACCGGCGATCAAGCCGCCGATCACGAGGATGTTATTGAGGTTGCTTGGCCCCGTCGCCGCGACTGCAGCGGCCGCCATTCCCGCGCCCGCACCGGCCCCGCGAACGGCCCGCCCTTCCCGCACTAAGTTGATCTTAATCAAGCGTCCCCCAGTCTCCTGATCGCCAGGCCGACCGCGATCGCCATGCTCGGGCCGACTTCAGCCAGCTGCTCGGGGTTGAACTCCTTCTCGTCGACGGTGATCCTCTGGAACGGGTCGAGGATGCTCACCGTGATTCCGAACTTGTCGCGCAGAATCGCGTCGAGGTTCAGCACGCCCGAGCCACCGCCAGCGAGAACAATTTCGTTCACGCGGTCGGCGCCCGAAGTCGCGGTGAAGAAGTCCAGAGTCTTGCGCAGCTCGCCGGCGAAATCCTCGGAAACCGAGTTGAGGATCGGAATCACCTGCTGGATGGTGTGGTCGCCGACCGGCTGCCCTTTCTTGAGATCTTCCGCCTGCTCGAACGACAGGCTCATTTCACGCTGAATGGCGTCGGTGTACTGGTTGCCGCCGAAGGTGATGTCGCGCCAGAACAGCGACGTCGACCCCGAGAGCACGTTCACGTTGGTCACCGACGCGCCGACGTTCACCAGTGCCAGAGTCTTCCCCTCATCAACCGAATAGTTCATCTCGTAGCAGTTCTGGAGGGCGAAGGCATCGACATCGACCAGCACGGGGACCTTGCCGGTCTGGCTGATCACCGACGTGTAGTCGTTGATCTTCTCTTTCTTCACCGCGACGAGGATGACGTCGATGTTCTCACCACCCCCGGCGGTGCTCAGCGGGACGTAGTCGAGATTGACATCGTTGATGTCGAACGGAATGTACTGCTCCGCTTCCCACTGGATTGACTCGGCCAGCTCTTCGGGCGACATCGCGGGCAGAGTGATCTTCTTGATGATCACCGAGTGGCCGGACAGGGAGGTCGCGTAATTGGAATTCTTGACGCCTTTCTCGCTGTTCAGCCGCGAGATCGTCTCCACCACCAGCGACGAGTCCATGATCGAACCGTCGACGATGGCTTCCGGAGAAAGGCGTTCGATCCCCAGCTTGACGAGTTGGTAAGTCCCGCCCTTTTTCTCCTTCAGCTCGACTAATTTGACCGCTGAGGAGCCGATATCAAGACCGACGACATTTTTGCTCTTTGAGAAGAACACCGCTCACCCCATCCATCTCACTCACTTCTCGCTGGCTCCAGATGTGAAAGGTGAATCAAAATTACAGGGTTTTATAAGTCGTGTCAACTCTACAGGATTTAGATAAATGAATCGATTACGCGGAATCGGCAGTTCCGGAGCGGCCGCCGGTTGCGCCGAATCGGCCGCGCCGTTACAATCCAACCCCTTTCAGCGTTATTTGAGGAGTCCTCGATGGCCAAGATTTGCGAAATCTGCGGGAAGACGCCGGTCTTCGGTAACCGCATCAGTCACGCGCACAATGTCACCAACCGTCGCTGGAACCCGAACCTGCAGCGAGTCCGCGTGAAAATCGGCAAGACCGTGCAACGCCTCAACGTCTGCACGCGTTGCCTGCGCTCGGGCAAGGTCAAGAAAGCCGCACGCTGACGTAAGAGATTCGGACGGGCACGGCCCGTCCCCACCTCACGCCGTCGCGTGACGCACGTTGAACTTCCGTTCTACCTGCATCACGCCGTCGAGCCCTTCAATCGATCGCGTCACCTTCTCCAGATGCTTGAGGTCCGCGATCTCCAGCACCAACTCCGCCGTCGCGCGCCCCTCACCGCTGCGCGAATCCATCTGACGGATGTTGGTCTTCAGGTTGGCGATCGTGGAGACGATGCGCGCCAGGATCCCCTGCCGGTCTTCCATCAGGATCTCCAGCTCGACCTGGAACTGTGCCTGGCGCTGATCGGCCCATTCGACGGTGATCTCGCGATCGGGGTTGAACATCAGATTCTTCACATTCGGGCAGCTGGCGCTGTGGACGGCGACCCCTTTGCCGCGGGTGACGTAGCCGACGATGCGCTCGCCCGGCAGCGGATTGCAGCACTTGGCGAGATACGTCATCAGATCGTCGTAGCCCTTCACCTTGATGGACGGCGATGAGCCGGTGAAAGGGAAGATCTTCCGCACCGCCTTCTGCAGCACGCCTTCATCCGTCGGTGGGACTTCCTTCTGCTCGTCGGAGACAAAGCGATCGAGAATCGAGCGCGCGGAGACCTTGCCGTATCCGAGGTCCGCGTAGAGGTCTTCGATGCGCGCCAGGCCGTGCTCCGACAGCACGCCATCGAGCGCGTTCTCGGCGATCAGCTTGCGCCAGGAGACGCGATAGCGCTTCGCTTCCTTTTCGATGAGCTTCCGCCCCAGCTCGATGGAGCGATGCTTCTGTTCCGTGTTCAGCCAGTGACGGATCTTGTGTCGCGCGCGGGAGGTGACCACCATGTTCACCCACTCGCGCGACGGCGACTGCGTCGCCGAGGTCATGATTTCCACGATGTCGCCGTTCTTCAGCGGCGTCCGCAGCGGCACCAGCTTTCCGTTCACGCGCGCGCCGACGCAGTGATGCCCGACGTCCGTGTGAATGCGATAGGCGAAATCGAGCGGCGTCGCGCTGCGCGGAAAAGCGAAAACGTCGCCTCTCGGCGTGAAGGTGTACACCTCGTCGGGATAGAGATCGATCTTCAGCGAGTGCATGAACACCCGCGGGTCCTTGATGTCGTTCTGCCACTCGACGAGCTGCCGCAGCCACAGGAAATTCTTGTCGTCTTCGCGCGCCCCCACCCGCCCTTCCTTGTACTTCCAGTGCGCGGCGATGCCCTGCTCGGCGATCAGATCCATCTCCTTCGTCCGGATCTGCACCTCGAAGGGCTGCCCTTTCTCGGCGACGACCGTGGTGTGCAGCGATTGATAGAAGTTCGGCTTCGGCATGGCGATGTAGTCCTTGATCCGGCCGGGGACCGGTCGCCACATCTGATGGATGATGCCCAACCCGCCGTAGCAGTCTTTGACGGTCGCGGTAATGATGCGGAAACCGATGTAGTCGTAGAGCTGCCCGATGTCGATCTCCTGCCGCCGCAGCTTCGACCAGATCGAGTACATCGATTTCACCCGTCCGAAGACTTCGCCGGAGATGTCGTTGTCGCGCAGCTGGCCCTGCAGCGTGGTCTTGATGCGGTCCACCAGATCGCCTGATAGCGACACCTTCTCATTCACGGAGTTCTGCAGATCATCGAATTCGCGCGGGTGCATGTAGCGGAACGACAGGTCCTCGAGCTCGTTCTTCATCCGTCCCATGCCGAGGCGGTTGGCGATCGGCGCGTAGATCTCCATCGTTTCCTTGGCGATCGACACACGCCGCTCCTCCGGCAGGTACTGCAGGGTCCGCATGTTGTGAAGGCGATCGGCGAGCTTCACCAGCACCACGCGCAGATCGCCCACCATCGCCAGCAGCATTTTGCGGAACGTCTCCGCCTGCTGCTCTTCCTTCGATACGTAGGCGTAGCGGGAGATTTTGGTCACGCCATCAACGAGCTCGCTGACGTCGTCGCCGAACACCTCCTGCAGCTTTTCCTTGGTGGTCAGCGTGTCTTCGAGGACGTCGTGCAGCAGGCCGACGGCGATGGAGGTCTCGTCGAGCCGGAGCTCGGCCAGGATGTAGGCAACATTCAGAGGATGCACCAGGTACGGCTCGCCGGAGCTGCGCACCTGCCCGCGATGCTCCCGCGCTGAGAAGATGTAGGCCTTCTGCAGCAACTCCTCGTCGAAGTCCGGTTTGTAACTCTCGACCTTGTCGAGGATGTCTTCGAAGCGGATCATCGCCTGTTCCGTAACAAGCAAGTCATCGTAGCAGCTTCCGGCGCTGCCTTCGGAGTGCGCTGGCTTGCCAGCACCCTGCGGAAGGCGGCAGCAACCCGCTGTACTCCGAAGACCCGGCACCCAATTTGCTCACCACGCCAGCGGAGTGGCATCCGACTGGTTGCCACAAAAAGGAGGTACTCGTGTTCAAGCGCTTCCCCCTGGTGATCCTTCTCATCATCGTCGCATTCATCGCTGTTCCGTCGTTCGCCGGCCCGATGCCGTCGAAGGCCCTGGCCAATCAGGACCTTGCCTCGCGCGATGCCGATCTGGCAATGGTGCGCGATGTCGCCGCCAATGACCAGGTGGCGAAGGTGCTCGCCACGCACGGCTTCACCCAGGAACAGGTCCATCAGAGACTGGCGCAGCTCTCGCCGCAGGATCTGCACCAGCTCGCGCAGAACCTGAACCAGCTTCAGGCTGCCGGCGTGACGCAGCAGGAATGGATCTGGATCGGCATCGGCGCACTGGCCGTGCTCATCCTGATCGTCGCTCTGAGCTGACCCGCGCAGAATGCAGAATAAGGATGTGCTTCGCCTCTTCTCCTTTCTGCTTTCTGCACTCTGCCTTCTGGCCGCCGGCTGCGTGACCTGGACGCCACGATCGGCGCAGGCCACCCCGGCGGCGACAGTGATCCCCAACATGCCGATGCTGCGCTGGGGCATCGAGGCGTGCGGCGCCGGCTCACTGGCGACCGTGCTGCAGCACTACGGCGAGGCCACGACCATGCGCCAATGGGATGCGACGCTGCCCAAGACGCGCGGCGGTGTCATGACCATTGACCTTCTCCTCGCGGCGCGGCAGAAAGGGTTCGACGCGCAACTGATCACCGGCACGCCCGCGCTAATCACCGACGAGCTCCGCAGCGGCCGGCCGGTCATCCTGATGCTTCAGGTCATCGACTCGCCCGGCCGCGCATACGATTTTTTCCACTATATCGTCGCCGACGGCATCGATCCCGACAGCAGTCTCATTCGCACGCAATTCGGCGATGGGCGCGGGCGGTGGGTTTCGTTCGCGCGTCTCGAAAAGCCGTGGAGCGGCGGCGGGCACGCGGCGATCGTCATCCGGCCGAGGAATTCCGACGACGAAGTCGCGGACGCGCTCCGGAAGGCCATGCTCCTCGAAGAAGAAGGAAAGGTTGCGGAGGCGGCGGCAAAGTACCACCGCGTAGTGGCGGCGCATCCCGATTCGGTGGTCGCCTGGACAGACCTCGGCAACGCCGAGATGCAGTTGGGCCGCGCGGCCGAGGCGGAGCAGGCCTTCCGCAAGGCGCTCTCGATCGATCCAAATTCGCGCGACGCGCTCAACAATCTCGCCTGGCTGCTGTATCAGCAGAAGCGGCTCGACGAGGGGGAGTCGCTGGCTCGAAAAGCGGTCGCCCAGCAGGGACCGGACAGGTACCTCATTCTCGATACGCTTGCGCGCATTCTTGTGGCGAAGGGAACATGCGCGGAGGCGCTGCAGACATTTCAGCAGGCGATCGATGCGGTACCATCGTCGCGCGCACAGGCACGAGCCGATCTCGAAAATGGACTCGCAGCGGCGCGCCACACCTGCACCGCTGTCACCCCGAGCGGGAGCGAGGGGCCTGGAGGAGTGGAAGGCACTAGAAATGAGACCGAGGCATCGCGCCGCCCGCCCTTCCAGGCCCCTCGCTCCCCCTCGGGGTGACAGTGCGGTTGCGGGGCCGTTCGCATCTTGAGATCCTTCGCTCCGCTTGTTCTCGAAGCGAATCAACTGGAACACGCCGACCAATCGCCTGACGCGCGCGCGGCAGCGATGCGGCGCCGGCGTTCTCGACCTGACGCAATCGAATCCGACACGCGCCAGTCTCGACTATCCGGTCGAGGAGCTGACGGGGGCGATGGCCCGCGCCGCGCGAATGCCATACACGCCCGACCCGCTCGGGCTGCCCGCGGCGCGCGAGGCGGTGGCGGCAATGCTGCGATGCAGCGCCGAAGACATCCTGATCACCGCGTCGACCAGCGAAGCGTACGCGTTTCTTTTCAAGCTTCTCTGCAATGCCGGCGAGGAGATTTTGACCGGCACGCCGTCGTATCCGCTCCTGGAGCACATCAGCGCGCTGGAGCTCGTTTCGATTCGCGCCTTCCCGCTCGAGTTTCACGGCCGCTGGGAACTGCATGCCGATCGCCTGCGCGGGGCGCTCACCGATCGCGTGCGCGGCGTCGTAGTGGTAAATCCGAACAACCCGACCGGATCGTTCGTGCGGTCCGACGAACAGCAAGCGCTGGCGGACCTTCCTCTGCCGATCATTTCCGATGAAGTCTTCCTCGATTACGCACTGGAGAGTCGCGGAACGACGTTCACGCGTGACGATGTCCTCACCTTCGTTCTCGGCGGCCTCTCGAAATCGGCCGGCCTGCCTCACTACAAACTGGGATGGATTCGCCTGAGCGGCCCCAAAGCGGCACGGCGCGAAGCGCTGGCCGCGCTCGCGCTCATCGCGGACAATTTTCTGTCCGTCGCCACGCCGGTGCAGGCCGCGCTGCCGGACATCCTGGCCATCGCTCCTCGCGTCCGCGCAGCGATCTGCGAGCGCCTGCGCCGGAATCTCGCCGCGCTCGACCGCGCCCTTACGACCGTTCCAGCGGCGCAACGGCTCCCGGTGGAAGGAGGATGGTCCGCCGTCCTCCGCATCCCGAGCACCGAGTCGGACGAAGATTTCGCCGTGCGCCTTCTCGAAGAGCGCGGCGTCTTCGTACATCCAGGATATCTCTTCGACTTCGCCGCGGAGGGATACCTCGTCGTATCCCTGTTGACCGAGCCTGAGATCTTTGATCAAGGTATGCGGAGAATCGTGGATATGATTGCCCAACGATGAAGGATGAACGATGAATGATGAATTCATGCGCAGCGATTCATCGTTCATCGCTCATCGTTCATCGTTCAGAGAGCATTGGCTTCTCGATCCCGAGATCACCTTTCTCAACCACGGCTCCTTCGGCGCCACGCCGCGCGCCGTACTGAAAAAACAGGACGAGTACCGGACCCGCATGGAGCGCGAGCCGGTGCGATTTCTCGTTCGCGAGCTGGAGGCGCTTCTCGACGAGGCCCGCCGTGCGGTGGCCACGTTCATCGGCGCAGCGCCTGACGATCTCGCCTTCGTTCCGAATGCCACCGCGGGAGTGAACGCGGTTCTCCACTCGCTCGTTCTTTCGCCGGGGGATGAACTCCTGGTGACCACGCAGGAGTACACCGCCTGCCGCAACACGCTCGACTTCGTCGCCCGTCGCAGCGGAGCGAGTGTCGTGGTGATCGACGTTCCCTTTCCCATCGACAGCGCCAACACGGTTGTCGAACGCATTGCCCGCGCCGCAACGGGGAAGAGCCGTCTGCTGCTGATCGATCACGTCACCAGCCAGACCGCGCTGATCCTTCCCGTGCAGCGCATCGTGGCCGAAATGTCGGCGCGTGGGATCGAGACGCTCGTCGACGGCGCACACGCTCCCGGCATGCTGCCGCTCGATGTGCGGTCCATCGGCGCCGCCTATTACGCAGGCAACCTGCACAAATGGGTCTGCGCGCCGAAGGGAGCGGCATTTCTCTACGTCCGCTCCGACCATCGCGCCGCGATCCGGCCGATCGCCATCAGCCACGGCGCGAATTCGACGCGAAGCGACCGCTCGCGATTTCATCTGGAGTTCGACTGGACCGGCACCTTCGATCCGACCGCCTGGCTGTCGGTCGCGGAAGCTCTCCGTTTTCTACCCACGCTCGTCGAGGGCGGCTGGCCGGAGGTGATGCGCCGCAATCACGCACTGGCACTGCAGGCGCGGAACATTCTTGCGGCCGCTCTTGCTATTTCCGACCCCGCCCCCGATGCGATGATCGGAGCGATGGTCGCTCTTCCGCTTCCCGATGGCAGCGCGACCGAGGCGCCGTCACTCTACGGCGATCCTCTTCAGGACGTTTTGTACGACCGTTTTCGCATCGAGGTTCCGGTCGTGCCGTGGCCCCAGCCGCCGAAGAGAATCCTGCGAGTGTCCGCCCAGCTCTACAACTCACCGGACGAGTACGAACACCTCGCCGCCGCGCTCCATCAGATTTTGTAAGGGGGCCGGTCTCAGCCGGATCTCGGATTCTTGAAACGCGCCGCGATGTAGTCGCGGTTCATGCGGGCGATGAAGTCGAGCGAGATTCCCTTCGGACAAACGGCTTCGCACTCTCCGAACATCGTGCAGCTCCCGAAGTACTCCTCCATCACTGCAACCATCTTCAGCACGCGCTGGTAGCGTTCCGGCTGTCCCTGCGGCAGCAGGCCGAGATGCGAGATTTTCGACGCGGTGAAGAGCTGCGCCGCGCCGTTCGGGCATTGGGCGACGCACGCGCCGCACTCGATGCACTCGGCCGCGTCCATGGCGCGCTCCAGCACCGGTTTCGGGATGAGGATCTCGTTCGCTTCGGAGGCGCTGCCGGTGTTCACGGAGATGAATCCGCCGGCCTGGATGATTTTGTCCAGCGGCTTGCGATCGACGATCAGGTCCTTGATGACCGGAAACGCGCGCGCGCGCCACGGCTCGACGCGGATCTCGTCGCCGTCCTTGAAAGACCGCATGTGGAGCTGGCAGGTGGCCGTCCCGCCGAGCGGTCCGTGGGCGATGCCGTTGATCATCATGCCGCACGAGCCGCAGATTCCTTCGCGGCAATCGTGCTCAAAATGGATCGGCTCCTCCCCCTTCTCGATGAGCTGCTCGTTGACGATATCCAGCATCTCGAGAAAGGAGGCATCGGGGCTGATGTCGCGGGCCCGGTATTCCACGAAACGACCTTCGGTGGAACCCGCCGCCTGCCGCCACACGTGCAGAGTGAGGTTCATTGTTTGTCACCCCGACCCTGAGCGAAAGCGAAGGGGAGGGGCCTGGAGGGGCGGGCGGCTACGGTATCCACGGCGACTCTCCATCCATCCAATTTGGATTCACCGATTCGATGAGGGCGACCTTCTTCGATCTCCGCCACCCCTTGATCTGCTTTTCTCGCGCGATTGCTTGATGAATATCGTTGAAAGTCTCGTGATAGACGATTCGATCGATTCGATACTTTGCTGCAAACTTGCTTCGGCTTTCGAAGTGCTCGCCCTGTCTCCGCTGCAAGTTGTTCGTGACACCCGTGTACAACGTCCGGCTCCGGTTGGTGGCGATGTAGACAAAATACTGCTTCACGTCGCCCCGCCCCTCCAGGCCCCTCGCTGACGCTCGGGGTGACAGTCATTTGTACGACCTCGTCGCCAGCTTCAATTCCTCATACACCAGCGGCTCTTTGTGCAAGCGCGGCTCATTGTTAGCGCCGGTGAACTCCCACGCGGCGACGTACAGGAACTTGTCGTCATTGCGCAGCGCTTCGCCGTCGGGGGTTTGATACTCGACGCGGAAGTGACCGCCGCACGATTCCTCTCGATGCAGCGCGTCGATGCACATCAGCTCCGCGAGCTCGAAGAAATCGGCGACGCGCCCCGCTTTTTCCAGCGCCTGATTCGGCTCTTCGCTGGTACCGAGGACTCGGACATCACGCCAGTACTGCTCCCGCAGCGCGCGCACTTCGTTCCTCCCTTTCTTGAGCCCCTCGGCGCTCCGAGCCATGCCGCAGTACTCCCACATGATTCCGCCGAGCTGCCGGTGGAAGGAATCGACGCTCCGTTTTCCTTTCGCGTTCATCAGGCGCTTCACGCGATCGGCGACATCGGCCTTCGCCTGCACGAATTCCGGGCGATCCGTGGGGACCTTCTTGTTCATCTGCCCGACGAGGTAATCGGCAATCGTGGCGGCGATGACGAAATAGCCGTCCGCCAGCCCCTGCATCAGCGCGCTCGCGCCGAGCCTGTTCGCGCCGTGATCGGAGAAGTTGGCTTCTCCGATCACGTACAGGCCGGGGATGCTCCCCATCAGGTTGTAATCAACCCACAACCCGCCCATCACGTAATGGGGGGCGGGATAAATGCGCATCGGCAGCTTGTACGGATCTTCGGCGGTGATGTCGTGGTACATCTCGAAGAGATTTCCGTAACGCTCCTCGATGGTCTTGCGACCGAGGCGCTTGATGGAATCCGCAAAATCGAGGTACACCCCGCGGCCGCTCGGACCGACGCCGCGGCCTTCATCGCAAACTTCCTTCGCCGCACGCGAAGCGATGTCCCGCGGCGCGAGGTTGCCGAAGCTCGGGTACTTGCGCTCCAGATAGTAATCGCGCTCGCTCTCCGGGATTTCGCCCGGCGGCCGCTTGTCGCCCATCTTCTTCGGAACCCAGATGCGGCCGTCATTGCGAAGCGACTCCGACATCAGCGTCAGCTTCGATTGAAACTCGCCCGTCTGCGGAATGCAGGTCGGATGAATCTGCGTGTAACACGGATTGGCGAAGTACGCGCCGCGGCGGTACGCGCGCCAGATCGCGGTGCAGTTCGAGGCCTTCGCGTTGGTCGAGAGATAGAAGACGTTCGCGTAACCGCCGGTGCCGAGCACCACGGCGTCGGCGGCATGGGCCTCGATCGCGCCGGTGACCAGGTTCCGGGTGATGATCCCTTTGGCCTGGCCGTCGACGACGACCAACTCGAGCATCTCGTGCCGCGGAAACATCGTCACGTTGCCCAGAGCGATCTGCCGCTCCAGCGCCTGAAACGCGCCGAGAAGGAGCTGCTGCCCCGTCTGACCGCGCGCGTAGAACGTGCGCGAGACCTGCACGCCGCCGAAGGAGCGATTCTCGAGGAGGCCGCCATACTCGCGCGCGAACGGAACGCCCTGTGCCACCGCTTGATCGATGATGTCCACCGAAAGTTCCGCCAGGCGGTAGACGTTCGCCTCGCGCGAGCGGTAGTCGCCTCCCTTGACCGTGTCGTAGAAGAGGCGGAACACGCTGTCGCCGTCGTTCTGATAATTCTTCGCCGCGTTGATGCCGCCCTGCGCGGCGATCGAGTGCGCGCGCCGCGGCGAGTCGTGGAAGACGAAGCACTTCACGTTGTATCCGAGCTCGCCGAAAGTCGCTGCCGCTGAAGCACCCGCCAGTCCGGCGCCGACCACGATAATGTCGACCTTGCGCTTGTTGTTCGGATTGACCAGCTTGTAGTGCGATTTCGCGTACGACCACTTCTCGGCGAGAGGACCAGGCGGGATTTTCGCGTCGAGATCGCTCATCGAACCACCCCGGTCAGCACGGCGATGGGAAAGGAGATGTTGCCGAGCGTGATCACCAGCGCGAACGCGGTGGCGAACGTCCGCCGCCAGTCATTGAAATTCTCGTGATTCAGCCCGAGCGAATTGAACATGCTCCAGAGACCATGATAGAGGTGCAGGCCAAGCGCGAGATTGGCGACGATGTATACGGCGCTGACCCACCAGACCTGAAATCCGCTCACCACGTTGTGGTACACGTCATTCTCGATGAAGGCGGGATGTACCGTTCCGGTGGTCAGATGCAGCAGATGGTAGATGACGAAGAGGGCCACGATCACCCCGCCCCAGCGCATCGTGCGCGCCGCGTACGTCGCGGCGACGTAGTGACGCCCGTGATAACCGATCGGACGGGCGTGCATGTTCATCAGGGTCAACTGCGTGGCCGCCTGGATGTGCAACCAAACCGCGACGATCAGCAGAATGCGCACGATCCATAGCGCGGCTTTGTTGGGGAGCAGCGGCGCTCCCATCACCTGCAGCCACCTCGCATATTCGTTCAGGTGCTCGGGCCCGAGGTAGAGCTTCATGTTCCCCAGCATGTGGGCGAAGATCCAGCCGAACAGGAACACGCCCGTCACGGCCATCACGGCCTTCTTGCCCACGGCGGAGCTGTAGAACGCTCCGAACCACGTCAGGGGACCAAGTCTTTGGGGTTGTGGGGACGCGGGAACGACTGCGGTCACGCGTGCATGATATCGAGGAAGCGTCGCGCGTCAAGACCCTTGGAGTGCCGCGGCTCACCGCTGCTTGTGTGCGTGCGGGCGCTCCCGCCCGCACAGCGGCGGGCGAGGGCGCCCGCCGCCACACACACAAGGCTTACTTCTTCAACACCGATTGCATTTCCTTGATCGCCGCTTCGCGCCCGCGGTCCTTCGCCGTTTTCGCGTAGCGTGCGCGTTGCGATTTCGGAATCTGGCGAATCAACCCGAGGTAGCGCCCCTGCAACTGCCGCGATGCGAGCTGCTCCGCGGTGATGGGTCCGCGGCGCCTGCGGCGACGCCGTCCCCGCGGTGCCGGCTTTGCGGCAGCGGTGCGCCATCCGGGAGGCCGTCCCGGCCGTCCGCCGCCTGAACGAAGCGACTGCAGGCGCTCCTCCAATTGCTGGATTTCGAGATAGCGATTGAGATCTGTTGTGGAGATCCGGCCGTCATTGACCAGGCTCCGCAGGACTTGTTGCGCTTGTGACGGCGACAGGCGCAGGCCCGATGAAGTTCGTTTCAGTCTCGGCACTGTACTCCTCCTTGCGCCGCGGATAATACCTCAATAGCGATAGTGATCGGATTTGAACGGGCCCTCAATCGGCAAGCCGAAGTATTTCGACTGTTCCGGGGTCATGGTGGTCAATTCGACACCTAGATGTCTCAGGTGCAGGCTTGCCACTTCTTCATCGAGCTTCTTCGGCAGTACATAGACCTGCTTCTGATACTCCCCTTTGTTTTGCCATAGGGCCATTTGTGCAAGAACCTGATTGGTGAAGGATGCGGACATCACAAATGAGGGGTGCCCGGTCGCACAGCCGAGATTCAACAGGCGTCCTTCCGCAAGAATCAGCACCCCGTGGCCGTCGGGAAAGACCCACTCGTCGTACTGTGGCTTGATGTTGATCTTCCGGATCCCCTGAAACTTTTTCAGCCCCGCCATGTCGATCTCATTGTCGAAGTGTCCAATGTTGCCGACGATGGCTTTGTCCTTCATCTTCGACATATGCGCGGCGGTAATGATGTCGCGGTTCCCGGTGGCGGTAATGAAGATGTCGCCCTTATCGATGACGCTCTCCAGCCGCTTCACCTCGAACCCTTCCATCGACGCCTGTAATGCACAAATAGGATCGATTTCCGTCACTACGACGCGCGCACCCTGGCCGCGCAACGCCTGGGCGCATCCCTTCCCTACCTCGCCATAGCCGCAGACGACCGCCACCTTGCCGGCGATCATCACGTCCGTGGCACGGTTCAGGCCGTCAATGACGGAGTGGCGGCATCCATAGATATTGTCGAATTTCGACTTCGTCACCGAGTCATTGACGTTGATTGCAGGAAACAGCAGCGTCCCCGCCTCCATCATCTGATAGAGCCGGTGCACGCCGGTCGTGGTCTCCTCGGAAACGCCTTTGATCTTCGCGGCCACGCGCGTCCAGCGCTGTGGATCGCGCGCCAGCTCTTTGCGCAGGAGCTCGAGGATGACGCCCCACTCTTCCGGCTCTTCGCTCGGATTGAATTTCGGGACACTCTTTTTGGCCTCACAAGCGACGCCATGATGGACGAGCAGCGTCGCGTCGCCACCATCGTCGACAATCAGCGTCGGCCCGCCGCCATCCGGCCACAGCAGCGCCTCGGAGGTGCACCACCAGTATTCCTCGAGCGTCTCTCCCTTCCAGGCGAACACCGGGACGCCGCGCGGATTCGCAATCGTTCCATCGCCGACAGCGACCGCCGCGGCGGCGTGGTCCTGCGTCGAAAAAATGTTGCAGCTCACCCAACGAACGTCCGCCCCCAGGAGTTTCAGCGTCTCGATCAGCACCGCGGTCTGGATCGTCATGTGCAGAGAGCCCATGATCCGCGCGCCCTGCAGCGGTTTGTTTGCAGCGTGCTGTTTGCGGATGGCCATCAGGCCCGGCATCTCGTGCTCCGCAAGGCCGATCTCGGCGCGCCCGAGGGTGGCCAGATTGAGATCCTTGACTTTGAACGGCAGCCGTCCGGCCGCGCGCGCAACGTCATAGGGATGGGTTATTTCAAGGGTTGTAGCCATAGGTGCGGCGGATTGTACACTTACGCGCCTCAGTTTATGCCGAGCGAAGCGAGGCATCTCCGGTGGATTGTCGTGAGATGACTTGGGCTACAGCTCTGGTGGCTGACTTACCGAAGATCCCTCGCTGCGCTCGGGATAAACTAAAAACCATGACGCGACAGACACTCATCGCCGCTCTTCTTTTCGCAACCGCCGCTGCCGCGCAGCAGGTGCAAACTGCGCCGCCTAAGCCGACGCTGCGCGAGCTGACCATCGAGAACATTTTCGATCCCAAACTGCGGGTCTCGTTCTCCGGCGCGCCGCAGCGGGGATTCGTCTGGCTCGATGACAAGACCTTCACCTGGCCGCGGACCAACGAGAAAGATGATGTCATCGAACAGGCCGCGCTCGATACCGAAACGGGAAAGAAACGGACGCTGTTCGATGCAGCAAAGCTTCAGGCAGCCGCGCAGAAAATCGCCGGCGTGACTGCCGAGGAGGCCAAGAAGCTCACACAGCAGCGCAACTGGAACTTCAGCCCGAACAAACGAAGCGTCGTGCTCACAGTGGGCGACGATCTGTACCTGTACGCGTTCGATGCGGACTCTCTGACGCGCCTGACGTCGACTCCCGGCGAAGAGCAGGAAGCGAGTTTCAGTCCCGATGGCAAGAGCATCGCCTTTGTGCGCAATCACAATCTGTACGTGCTGAACCTCGCCACGCAGCGCGAGCGCCAGCTCACGACCGATGGCAATGACGACATGTACAACGGGATTCTCGACTGGGTCTATCAGGAGGAAGTCTACGGGCGCGGCAATTTCCGGGCGTACTGGTGGAGTCCCGATTCATCCCACATCGCCTACATGCAGCTCGACGAGCATCCGGTCCGACGCTTTACCGTCGTCGATCACATCCCGACCATGCAACGGGTCGAGCAAGAGCTCTATCCCAAGGCGGGATTCCCGAACCCCATCGCCCATCTGTACACAGTGACTGCGAGCGGGAGCGCTCCGCATGAAATCGACACGCAGCGCTATACAGGCGGCGACTTTCTCATCGTCTCGGTCGATTGGACGCCCGACAGCTCCAGCGTCGTCTATCAGATTCAGAATCGCGAACAGACGTGGCTCGATCTCGACAGCGCCCCGATCGGGGACGAATCGCCAAAGACACTGTTCCGGGAGACGACCAGGGCCTGGGTCGAACGGTCGCCGAATCCCGTCTGGCTCAAGGATGGGACGTTTTTGTGGCTGAGCGAGCGCAGCGGCTTCAAGCACCTCTATCACTATGCAGCCGACGGCACGCTCAACAGCCAGATTACGAGCGGCCCGTGGGAAGTGCGGACGCTGCACGGCATCGACGCCGACAATGAATGGATCTATTTCTCCGGAACGGAACGCAGCGTCCTCGGCACCGACGTCTATCGCATTCGCGTCGACGGCAGCGGCATGAGGCGGCTCACAGAGAGCGCCGGGGAACATAAAGCGCTCTTCAATCCGTCGATGACACAGTACATCGATTCCTGGAGCGACATCGAGACTCCGCCGCAGACGTTTCTCGACCGTGCGGACGGAACCAGATTGCGCGTCGTCGACACGAATAAAGTCGCGGCCCTGCACGACTATCGCATCTCGAAGCCGGAGTTTCTGCAGGTGAAGACGCGCGACGGCTTTGTCATGGAAGCGATGATGATCAAGCCGCCGGACTTCGATCCGTCGCACAAGTACCCTGTGTACGAGTACACCTACTCCGGCCCGCATGCGCAGTCGGTGCGCGATGGCTGGCGCGGTTCCCAGTCTCTCTGGTGGCAACTGCTCGCGCAGCGCGGAATGATCGTCTGGATCTGCGATAACCGGACGGCCAGCGGGAAGGGAGTGGAATCGACCTGGCC
>JBGPFD010000016.1:0-27824 GCA_041483175.1 Thermoanaerobaculia bacterium
AGAGGGCGACATCGTCCGCGGGAAAGTGCTGAAGATCACCCCGGCCGAGGTGGTCATCGACATCGGGTACAAATCGGAAGGGCTGCTGCCGATCAGCGAGGTCACATCGTACGACGGCGCAGTTCGCGTCAAGCCGGGCGACGAGATCGAAGTGTTTCTGGAGCGGATCGAGGATCCCAGCGGATACGTGATCCTGTCGCGCGAAAAAGCGGAGCGGATGCTGGTGTGGGATCGGATCGAGGCCGTGTACAAGGCGGACCAGTCGATCGCCGGCCGGGTGATCGATCGCGTGAAGGGCGGCCTGTCGGTCGATGTTGGAGGAATCAAAGCCTTTCTTCCCGGCTCGCTGATCGATACGAAGCCGGTGAAGAACCTCGACGCGCTGCGCGGCCAGGAGTACAAATTCAAGATCGTTTCGTTCGATAAGAAACGGAACAACGTCGTCCTTTCGCGACGGGCGATCGTCGAAGCGGAGCAGCTGCTGCAGAAAGCGGCCACCTTCAATCGCCTGCAGGAAGGGCAGACCACGCACGGCGTGGTCAAGAACATCACCGACTACGGCGTATTCGTCGACCTCGGCGGCGTGGATGGCCTGCTGCATATCACCGACATCTCCTGGGGCCGCGTGAATCACCCCTCCGAGTATTTCAACGTCGCCGATGAAATCGAAGTGGTGGTGTTGAAGTTCGATCCGCAGGCGGGGCGCGTTTCGCTCGGCTACAAACAGAAGACGCCCGATCCGTGGCTCGACGTGGTGATGCGCTATCCGTTGGGCACGAAAGTGCGCGGGAAGGTCGTATCGCTGACCGATTACGGCGCATTCGTCGAGCTGGAGGAAGGCGTCGAAGGGCTGATCCACGTTTCGGAAATGTCGTGGACCCGGAAGGTGCGCAACCCGTCGAAGATCCTGTCGCTTGCCGAGGAAGTCGAGGCGGTGGTCTCCGATGTCAATGTGGCCAACCGGCGCATTTCACTCTCTCTCAAAGCGCTGGAGCAGAATCCGTGGGATACGGCCGCGGAGCGTTACTCGATCGGATCGGTCATCACCGGCAAAGTGCGCAATCTGACTGACTTCGGCGCGTTCGTCGAGCTGGAGGAAGGAATCGACGGCCTGGTCCACATCTCCGACATGTCGTGGAACCGCCGTCTCAAGCACCCCAACGAGGTGCTCAAGAAAGGCGACACCGTGCAGGCGCGCGTGATCAACGTCGATGCGGAAAACCAGCGCCTGTCGCTGTCAATCAAAGAGTTCCTGCCGAACGAGTGGGACAACTTTGCGAAAGTGCACAACGTCGGCGAAGAGGTCACCGGGACCGTTTCGAAGATCACTGATTTCGGCCTTTTCATCCGCCTCGCGGAAGGGGTGGAGGGGCTGGCCCACGTTTCGGAGATCGAGCGCGACAGCAAATCGAAGCTCGAGAAGCTGTATCACGCGGGAACGGCGATCCGCACCCGCATCATCAAGATCGACTTTGGCGAGCGGAAGATCGGGCTTTCCACGCGCGACGTCGAGCCGTTGGCGGAGACCGAACCGGCGCCCGATGCCGGACCGGCATCAGCGGGCGAGCCGGCGGAAACGGCCGCCACGCCGGAGACGACCTCGAAGAGCTGAGCGATGACGGAAACGCAACCGGTCGCCCCTGTGGAACAGACTCCGGCGCCTGCCGCGCCGGCGCGAAAATCGCGCGTCGGCAGCTTTCTCTTCGGCGCGTTCACCGGCTGTCTGATCGTGGTCGTGGGATTCCTCTTCGTGGCCATCGTGGTGGCCGGCCGGTCGCAGTCGACCGGCGACATCTTCAGCACGCAGAAGGTGGCCATCATCCCGATCGAAGGCGAAATCCTCGAGGCGCGGGAAACCATCGATCTCCTGCATCGATATGCCGATAGCGCGACCGTGCGGGCGATGGTCGTGCGCATCGACAGCCCGGGCGGGGCAATCGCCCCGTCGCAGGAGATTTACGAAGAGATCCGCAAGGTCCGCAGCAGGAGCGGAAAGCCGATCGTCGCTTCGCTGGACAACGTCGCCGCATCGGGCGCGTTCTACATCGCCTCGGCATGCGATGAGATCGTCTCCAACCCCGGCTCGATCACCGGTTCGATCGGCGTGATCCTGCAGTGGATGGAGATCAAGGACCTGATGAACTGGGCGAAGATCCACCCGGAGACGATCACCAGCGGCACGATGAAGGACACCGGATCGCCCTTCCGCGATCTGACCGACGAAGAACGCGCCTACCTGCAACGGATCACCGATCAGCTCCACGTGCAGTTCGTGCACGCGGTGGCCGAGGGGCGGAAGGGGAAAGTGAGCGAGCAGGAGGTGGCGCGGCTCGCCGATGGCCGGGTTTTCACCGGCGAGGAAGCCCTGGGGCTGAAGCTGGTGGACCGGCTGGGCAACCTCGACGATGCCATCAACGTCGCGGCGCAGCTGGCCGGCGTGCGTGGAAAACCGGGAACGATCTATCCCCGAAAACGAAGACCAACGCTGTTCGACCTGCTGAGCAATACGACCGACAGTGAATTGCTGCTCGATCATGCACTCAGCCGTCGTGCGGAATTTCTCTACCGATGGTAATCGACAAGCCTGAGGAGGCGACCTTTGGACCACCAGTCTGAATCGGGACGGACCGAATCCAAAGCGGGCGTGATGACCAAAGCTGAGCTCGTCGACGAGGTGGCGCGTGTCGTCCAGTTGACGAAGAAGCAGGCCGAGACGATCGTGAACATCATCTTCGACTCGATCGTCGAATCGCTCCGCGCCGGACAGAAGATCGAACTGCGCGGATTCGGCAGCTTCCGGCTGCGCAGCCGCAAGGCGCGCACCGGCCGCAACCCGAAAACGGGCGAAAAGGTCGATGTGCCTTCGAAGAAGATTCCCTACTTCAAGCCGGGAAAAGAGCTGAAGGAGCTGATCAACCGGGCGGTGGGGGGGTCGGGCCAGAAGACCGGGACGGAGTAGATTTGAATTGCGAATTTCGAATGAAGAATTTCGAATTTAGAATGAATCGGGGCCGCGCCTTTTTCTTCATTCGTAATTCGCAATTCGAAACTCATGGAAATCCTGTTCACTCCCTGGAGGTATTCCTATTTGACCTCGCCTAAAAGCGAGACCGGCGCGGGTTGCATCTTCTGCAACGCGGCGAAATCGAAAGGGATGCGCCACACTCTGACGCTCTACCGCAGCCGGCAGGCGCTGGTCATGCTCAACCGCTATCCCTACACCAACGGCCACGTCATGGTCGCCCCGATCGCGCACGATGCGCGGCTGTTCGAAAGCACCGACGAATCGCTCCGCGCACTGATCCGCCTGACGGCCGAGGCGCAGCGCATTCTTTCGGACGTCTATCATCCCGACGGCTTCAACGTCGGTATGAACTTCGGCCAGATCGCCGGGGCCGGCATCGCGGACCACTACCACCTGCACATCGTCCCGCGGTGGAGCGGCGATGCGAACTTCATGACCGTCACCGCGCGCACCCGTCTGGTTCCCGAGGAGCTGGACGTCACCTACGACAGGCTGGAGAAGGAATTCAAACAAATCCGAAAGGATCTTCGGGCATCGTGAAGGCCCGCACGATCACCGCGATGGTTCTGGCGTTTCTCATTCCCGGCGCGGGGCACTTCTACCTCGGCAAGCGCGCCCGAGCTGTGGCCTTTTTCTGCATCATCGTTTTCATGTTCGTCCTCGGCCTGGCGGTCGACGGCGACCTCTACACGCTCGGACGCAGCGGCGGCTCGCTGCTGCGTCTGCTCGCCAGCCTCGGCTCGATGGGCTCAGGGGTGTTGTATTTCGCCGCTTCGGCCCTGGGCGCCCATGGCGACGTCACTTCGATCACCTACGAACACGGCACCGCGTTCACCATCACCGCCGGCCTGATGAATCTCCTGCTCATGCTCGATTCATTCGACATCTCCGAAGGGCGGAAGGAATGAGCCTTCTGCGCAATCACGTCGTGCTGATGTTTCTCTACGCCGCGGCCACCGGTCTCTACTTTTCGCTTCTCTGGAAGGAAGAGCGCACGGAACGCGTCAAGTTTTTCCTGCTCGTCTTCTGCTCGCTCTTTTTCGGCGGCATCGTGCTCGCGTGGGCGATGTTTCCCTTCCCGCTCAGATGATGCGCGCGGCTGTCACCCCGAGCGGGAGCGAGGGGCCTGGAGGCTCGGGTGGAGTTCCCCGAGCCCGCCGCCCCTCCAGGCCCCTCGCTGCCGCTCGGGGTGACAAGTGAAATTGGCCATCGTCGCCGGGGAGGCCTCCGGCGATCTGCATGCTTCCGAAGTCGTCCGCGAGCTGAAAGTGCTCGATCCGGCACTGCAGACCTTTGGCATCGGCGGCGATCTTCTGGCAGGCGAAGGGATGCGCATTCTTCATCATGCGCGCGAGATGGGAATCGTCGGGCTGTTCAACGTCATCCGGCACCTCGGCATGTTCCGCAGAATTCTCAACGAGATCACGGAGACCATCGCGCGAGAGAAGCCCGACGCGGTGATGCTGGTCGACTATCCGGATTTCAACCTCCGCCTGGCGAAGCGCTGCAAGGCGATGGGACTGCGCGTCATCTATTACATCTCGCCGCAGGTGTGGGCGTGGCGGCGGGGGAGGGTCAAGCAGATCGCCGAGGTCGTCGATCGGATGCTGGTGATCTTCCCGTTCGAGGAGGAGTTCTACAAGGAACATCGGGTACCGGTGACGTACGTCGGACATCCGCTGATCGATGAAATCAGTGGACGGCCGCCGTCCCCGGCGGCCTCGCCGCGGAGGACCGCGGCGCTTCACATTGCCTTGATGCCCGGCTCGCGCCGCCACGAGATCCGGGCGCTCCTTCCTGCGATGCTCGACGCGGTCTCCGCGCTGAGCCGGGACCGCGAGATCGACGCTTTCGTCCTCCAGGCACCGACGATCTCCGCCACAGAGCTGCTCGACGTGATGCATCGCAGCGGCGTGTTCGTGCGCATCGTGCCGCACGATCGCGGAGAGGCGCTGGCGGCGGCCGATCTCGCTCTTTCGTCTTCCGGAACGGCGACGCTCGAATCGGCGATCGTCGGGACGCCGGTCATCGTGATGTATCGCCTCTCCTCGCCGACGCACTGGCTGGCACGCCGTCTGGTGAAACTGCCCTTCTTCAGCCTGGTGAATATCGTCGCCGGAAGGCAGATCGTCCCCGAACTGCTGCAGCAGAACGTCAACGGCGAGCGCATCGCGCGGGAGGCCCGCAAGCTGCTTGAACCGTCGGAAAACGGCCGGGTGCGGCGGGAATTGGCGGCCGTGGCGGCAAAACTGGGCGCGCCGGGAGCCAGCCGGAGGGCGGCGGAGGCGATAATGAGGACCGTTACAGCATGAAGGTCCTGCGCCGTCTCTACGGCTATCTGCACCGCTACAAAGCATGGGCGATCATCGCCTTCAGCTCGATGATCATCTTCGCCGCGACACAGACGGCGATGATCGCGCTCAGCCAGCCGCTGTTCGACGAGGTCCTGGCACGGCCCGGCACGCATGTCCAGGCCAGCGAGAGCAGCGCGAAGCAGTGGATCACCAACACGGTGATGCAACGCGACCGGCCGGAAGGGCAGCGTGGCTGGCTGATCGATCGCATCGATGGCGCGTCCAAACGGTTCGACACCTGGTGGAATGGTCATCCGGCCGACAAGTGGAAGAAGGTTCTTTTCACGCTGCTCATCATCTTTGTCATCCGGGCGTTCGCGTCGTTCTTCTCCGAATACGCATTCCAGAGAGTCGGCCTGTCGACCGTACGCGATCTGCGCAATGAGCTGTACGACCGCATCATTCACCAGAGCCACCGCTTCTTCACCGAACGATCGACGGGGGAGATGGTCAGCCGTCTGGTCTCCGACGCGGATGCCATTCAGGCCGCGGTGTCGACGCGCATGGGCGATCTGTTTCAGGAGTCGATCACCCTTCTCGGCCTGCTGGCGTACGTGTTGCTCTCCAACACGGAGCTGGCCCTGATCAGCCTGCTGGTCGCTCCCGCGCTCGTTTTTCCGGTCGTCCATTTCGGGTTTCGCCTGCGGCGTACGACCCATCGCTCGCAGGAACGGATGGCCGATCTGGCTACCATCCTCGAGGAGACCATCCGCGGCGTGCGCATCGTGAAGGCCTTCACCATGGAGGGCTTCGAGATCGGCCGCTTCCGCGAGGCGACGCGGCGGCATCTGGCGTCGAACCTCAAGGCGCAGAAGATTCAGGCGCTGACGTCGCCGGTGATGGAGCTGATCGCCGGCGCCGGCATTGTCGCGCTCTTCCTCTACGCACACCGGCGGATCGCCGGCGGGACACTGACCATCGGACAGTTCGTCAGCTTCATCGCCGCGGTGGCCGCGATGTACCAGCCGATCAAGAAATTGAACAAGGTCAACCTGTCGGTCAACATGGCGCTCTCCGCGGCCGAGCGCGTCTTCCGGATGCTCGACATCGACAACGAGGTGAAGGAGAAGCCGGACGCGATCGCGCTGCGTTCGGTCGGCAGCGGCATCCGCTACGAGAACGTCACCTTCGCCTACAACGAGGAGCCGGTGCTGCGCAATGTCGATCTGGCCATTGCCCCCGGCGAGATCGTAGCGTTAGTCGGCAGCAGCGGGGCGGGAAAGACGACGTTCGTCAATCTTCTGCCGCGCTTCTATGACGTGAACGACGGGCGGATCACCATCGACGGGCACGACGTCCGGGACGTCACGCTGATGTCGCTTCGCTCGCTGATGGGTTTCGTCACCCAGGAGGTCGTACTGTTCAACGACACGGTGCGCAACAACATCGCCTACGGCCGCGGCGACGTCGATGAGGCTCGGGTCATCGAAGCGGCGAATGCGGCCAACGCACACGAGTTCATCACCGCGCTGCCGCATGGGTATGACACGCCGATCGGCGAGTCGGGCTATCTGCTGTCCGGCGGCCAGCGGCAGCGGCTGGCCATCGCCCGCGCGCTCTTCAAGAATCCGCCGATTCTCATCCTCGACGAGGCCACCTCCGCGCTGGACACCGAATCGGAGCGGCTGGTGCAGCAGGCCCTCAACAACCTGATGCGCGGCCGGACGACGCTGGTGATCGCCCATCGCCTGTCGACCGTGCGCACCGCGCACAAGATCGTGGTCCTGGAGCGGGGGGAGATCGTGGAAATCGGCGGGCATGAGGATCTTCTCGCGCAGCGCGGCGTCTATCGCCATCTCCACGATCTCCAGTTCGTCGACCAGCAGCGCCCCGCGGGAGCACTGGCGTGAAGCGGCTCATCCCATTCATCGGCGCGGCGTTCATCCGCATGCTGCACGCGACGCTGCGCGTCCGGCATGTCAGCGTCGAAAACATCGAGGCCGTGCCGCAGTACATCGTCGCCTTCTGGCACGAGCATCTGGCGATCATGCTGCACGCCCGCTATCGCCGTCCGATCGAAGTGCTGGTGTCGCAGAGCCGCGACGGCGAGCTGATCGCCAGCACGTTCGGCTTTTACGGCGTCGGCGTGGCGCGAGGATCGAGCACTCGTGGTGCAAGCGCGGCGCTGCGCGGGATGATCCGCGCCGCGCGGAAGGGGACCAATCTCGTCTTCACGCCCGACGGCCCGAAAGGACCGCGGCGTGTGGCGAAGGAAGGGGTGGTCTACGCGGCCCAGGCCACCTCGCTGCCGATTGTTCCCGTCGCCTTCGCGGCGAAAAAAAAAAGTTGATGGGTTCCTGGGATCGCATGCTCATTCCGATGCCCTTTTCGCGCGCCCTTTTCCTCTACGGCGATCCGATCACGATCACGCGCGAGGAGGACGTGGAACAGGCGCGGCGGCGGGTGGAGCAGGCGTTGAACGCGTTGGCGGAGCGGGCGGACCTGGATTTTGATGCACTCTGGAACGATGAACGATGAGGAGAGGGGGGTCAGGTCTCCACTTTTCTGTCCGGCCGGACAGAAAAGTGGAGACCTGACCCCTAAACCATGATTCACTCCATGACCGGCTTCGGCCGCGCTTCCGGCGCTCTTTCGACGCGATACCACGCCGCGGTCACCGCGAAGAGCGTCAACCATCGCTTTCTGGAGACGAGCGTCCGGCTGCCGGAGTTCTTGTGGGAGATGGAATCCGCCATCCGCGCGGTGGCCACGGAGACTTTCGCGCGCGGGAAGCTGGACATCTCCATCCGCGTGCAGCGCACCTCGCAGCCCGAATACAACGTGCGCGTCAACACCCAGATCGCGAACGTCGTCGTTCCGCAACTGCGGGCCATCGCCGAGGAGCTGGGGCTGGGGAGCAGCTTTTCGGGGGGGGATCTGCTGCGCGTTCCGGATCTACTCAATGTGGAGCCGGTGGAGTCCGACCTGACCGACGAGGAGCGCGACGGGCTCACGCGTCTGGTGCGCGACGCCTTCGACCAGATGCGCGGCATGCGGGCGCGCGAGGGGCAATCGCTGCGCACGGACATGCTCGAGCGCCTGCGCACGATTCGCGATCTGCAGCAGCGGCTAGCGGCGCATCGCGAGGAGATCCGGCAGGAGGTGCTGGCCAATTACCGCCAGCGCGTGCAGGAGATCGCCGCCGTGGCCGGGGTGGAGGTCAGCGCGGATCGCATCGCTCAGGAGACGGTGATCCTCGTCGAAAAGGGGGACATCGCCGAGGAATTGACCCGGCTGGCACATCACGCGGACGAGCTGGAGAAGGCCATCGGCGGAAAGGAACCGGCAGGAAAGAAGATCGATTTTCTGTCCCAGGAGATGCTGCGCGAGATCAACACCATGGGGTCAAAGTCGCGCTCAGCGGCGCTGCGGACCCTCGTTGTAGAATTGAAAACCGAGGTCGAACGGATCCGCGAACAGGGACAAAATGTCGAGTAATTTCCACGCCGACGGCACCCTCTTCATCGTCTCCGGGCCCTCCGGCGCGGGGAAGACGACGCTGATCAAGCGCGTCCGCGACCAGGTCAAACCGATCGGCCTGGAGCTCTACTTTTCGGTCTCCCACACCACGCGCAAGCCTCGAGCGGGGGAGGTCGAAGGAAAGAGCTATCACTTCGTGACGGTGGACGCCTTCCAGCGCATGGTTGAGCTGGGGGAATTTATCGAGCACGCCTTCGTTCATGAACAGCGGTACGGCACCTCCAAGCAGGAAGTGCTGACCCGTCTGATCCGTGGCGAGGACGTGATCCTCGACATCGACTACCAGGGCGCGCGGCAAATCGCGCAGGATGCGGAACTCAAGGAACGTTCGCTCAACATTTTCATCTTTCCGCCGTCGCTCGACGTGCTCGAGCAACGGTTGCGCGACCGCGGCCTCAACTCCGATGAGGAGATCGAAACGCGGCTGCGCAAAGCGATCGACGAGATCGATGCGGGAAAAGAGTTTTACGACTACGTGATCATCAACGATGACCTCGACGTGGCCACCGAATGCCTCAAAGCGACCATCATCGCCAAGAAACTGCAGACCAAGACAGCGCTCGAAGCCATCGGCCGGATGGCCGAGCGATTCAAGGAGGAAGAAAAGAATGGAAGGACTGCCGGAAGGCATTGACAGCAAGTTTCGCTACGTCCTGCTCGTCTCCAAACGCGCGGAGCAGATCATCCAGGGCTCGCAGCCGAAGATGAAGAGCAAGCACACCAAGCCGACGCGCATCGCCATGGAAGAGATCGAGAAGAAGCAGGTGAAGTGGCAGCTCACGCCGATCGAGGAAGAAACGACGGCGCTGGAAACAACAGACTAGGGCACGGCGCGGCCGTCTCCTACAGGCACTCAGCACATGAAGATCGTTCTAGGCGTGTCCGGCGGAATTGCCGCGTACAAGACGCCGGAGCTGGTCCGGCGGCTCCGCGATGCCGGTGCCGAGGTGCGCGTGGTCATCACCCCCAACGCGGCGCGCTTCGTTTCTGCGCTCTCGCTGGCCACGGTCTCCGGGCACAGCGTGATCTCCGATCAGTGGGGCGACCCCGGAAACGGAGGCGTCGACCACATCGAGCTGGCGCGCTGGGCGGAGCTGCTCCTCATCGCCCCGGCCACCGCGAACATCATCGCCAAGCTCGCCGTCGGCATCGCCGATGATGCCCTCTCCACGTACGCCGTGGCGCACCGGGAGGCGATCCTGCTGGCGCCGGCGATGAACACCTTCATGCTGCTGCATCCGACCGTGCAGCAGAATCTCGCTACGCTCCGCGAGCGCGGCGTCGGCATCATGGAGCCCGACCAGGGCCTCCTCGCGTGCGGCGACGAAGGGGCCGGACGGATGCCCGATCCGCCGGTCATCGTGGAGCGCGTCCAGCAGCTCTTCCGCTCGCGCGACCTCGAGGGGCGCTCGGTCCTGGTGACCGCCGGCCCGACGCGCGAGCCGATCGATCCGGTCCGCTTCGTCTCCAATCGCTCTTCCGGAAAGATGGGCTACGCCCTCGCGGACGCGGCGCGCCGTCGCGGTGCCGCGGTGACACTGGTCTCCGGTCCGACGTCGTTGCCGGCCCCGGCCGGCGTCACTGTAGTGATGGTTACTACAGCGGACGAGATGCGGAACGCGGTCATGGGAGCCCTGCCGCGGAATCAGATCGTCATCAAGGCGGCCGCGGTCGCCGACTACAGCCCGGTCACCGTGGCGCCGCAAAAAATCAGGAAGGGGAACGGAGAAGAGCTGACCCTGACGTTTCGCAGGACTCCCGACATTCTCGCGGAGATCGCCGCCGTGAGGCCGCGCCCGTTCCTGGTGGCCTTCGCCGCCGAGACGGAGTCCGTCGAGGAGCACGCCCGCGAGAAACTCCTGCGCAAGAATGCCGATCTGATCGTGGCCAACGACGTCGCCGACGCGTCGATCGGCTTCGACTCCGATCAGAACGAAGTGCTGGTCATCGCCCGCGACGGGCGATCGACGAAGGTCGAGAAGGCGCCGAAGTTCGTGGTGGCCAACAGAATCCTCGATCTGGTCGTGGAGCACCTCCCGCGTGACTGAGGATCTCCTCCGCGAGCTCGAACTCCTCCGCGACCTCGGCTATACCCATCTCGACCTCGGTGTGGCGGCGGGCGCCTCGCCCGACGGGCCGGCGGGGACGCCGGCCCCTACACTCCTCGCCGAACTCGAACGCGTCGTCCTCGCCTGCGAAAAGTGCCGGCTGTCGAAGACGCGCACGCAGGCGGTCTACGGCGTCGGCAATCCGAACGCCGATCTGATGTTCATCGGCGAGGCACCCGGCCGCGATGAAGACGTCCAGGGAGAGCCGTTTGTCGGGCGCGCGGGCCAGCTTCTCACCGACATCATCAAGGCGATGAAGCTGACGCGCAACGACGTCTACATCGCCAACGTGATCAAGTGCCGCCCGCCGGAGAACCGGAATCCCGAGCCGGACGAGCTCGACGCCTGCCGCCCGTACATTCGCCGCCAGGTGGAGCTCATCCAGCCGAAGGTGATCGTCACGCTCGGCCGCTTCGCGCTGCAAAGCATGCTGGAGAAGGGCTACGCGATCTCCTCGGTGCGCGGGCAGTGGCTCGACTTTGATGGAATCAAAGTGATGCCGACCTACCACCCGGCGTATCTGCTGCGCAATCCCGCCGCGAAGAAGGATGTGTGGGCGGACATGAAGAAGGTCATGAGCGCGCTTGGAATCGAGCACGCTCCGCGCTGAGCGTGCCCCGGCGATGGCCCCCGCGAACTACGAGCTGTAGAGCGTCCGTCCATCGTTCATACTGTTCCCGCCGATGACCGGTGTTGCCGAATACGCCGAAGTCGCCGTGCCGGTGGCGGTGCGCGCAACCTTCACCTACGCCATTCCGCCGCATCTCCGCGATGACGTGCGCCTCGGGTCGCGCGTGGAGGTGCCGCTTGGAACCAAACGGACGACCGGATTCGTGATCGAGCTTCGCGACGCTGCCCCACGCGGTCAAAAACTCAAGCCGATCCATGCGTTGCTCGATGAGGACGAGCCGGCGCTGTTGCCGGAGATCATCGACCTCTGCCGCTGGGCCGCCGACTACTACATCGCGCCGCTCGGCGAGATGCTTCGCGTGGCCTTGCCCGCGAACATGGCAGCGCGCGGCCGCCGCGAGATCGTCCTGAACGAAGCGAAGGATCCGCTCCCCGTTGCGGAGCCTGACCGGCCGCTCATCGAGGAACTTCGCAAGCGCCCTCTGCGCATGGCCGAGGCACTGGAGACGTTTTCGCGGTCGTCGATCCAGCGCCTTCGCGACGCGGGGGTGATCGCCGTTCGCGACCAGCTTCGCGACGCGGTCGGGGTCCGCTATGACCGCTTCGTCGTTTTAGCCGCCGAGAGTGCCGGCCTTACGTCGGGCAACAAACAGCAGCTGGCGATCGAACTGCTGCAAACGCGCGGAGGAGAGGCGGCGGTGCGCACGCTGGAGAGCGCCGGCATCGGCGCATCGACCATGGCCACGCTCGCACGCAAGGGCCTCGTGCGCATCGAGCGACGCCCGCGCCGGCACACGCTCGATGCTTTTCTCGCCGGACTCGATGCGGCGGCCATCGGCGAGATCCATTACTCGCACGAGCAGCAGCACGCCATCGACGCGATCAAATCTTCCCTCGGCACGTTCGCGCCGTTTCTTCTCGAAGGGGTGACCGGCAGCGGGAAAACGGAGGTGTACATCGAGGTCATGCGGGAAGCGGTGCGGCGAGGCGAGCAGGCGCTGCTGCTGGTTCCGGAAATCTCGCTCACGCCGGTGTTCGCCGCGCGGCTGAAGGAGCGATTCGGCGAGCGCATCGCCATTCTGCACAGCGGCCTCTCGCCGAGCGAGCGCTTCGATCAGTGGTGGCGCGCGCGGCGCGGCGAGGTCGACGTGGCCATCGGACCCCGTTCGGCTCTCTTCACGCCGTTTCAGCGGCTCGGGATCGTCATCGTCGACGAGGAAGGCGACGGCGCCTACAAGCAGGACGAGACGCCGCGCTACAACGCGCGCGATCTCGCCGTCGTGCGCGCGCAGTTGCGCGCCGTCCCGATCGTTCTCGGCTCGGCGACGCCGTCGCTGGAAAGCCGCGAGAACGCCGCGCGCGGGAAGTACACGCTGCTGCGCATGACCCATCGCGTCGAGGCGCGCCCGCTGCCGGATGCGGAAGTGATCGATCTGCGACACGAACGCGCGGAGAAGGAGGACCGCGGATTCGTGATCTTCAGCGCGCCGTTGAAGGCGGTGCTCCGCGAAACATTCGACGCCGGCGAGCAGGCCATCATTCTGATCAATCGCCGTGGCTACGCGCCGTACCTGCTGTGCCGCAAATGCGGCCATGACTTCCGCTGCCGCGACTGCAGCGTGACCATGACCGTGCACCGCCGCGCCGGCCTGCTGCTCTGCCACTACTGCGGCCTTCGGAAGCCGATTCCCGCGAAGTGCCCGCTCTGCGGGGCCGAAGTCCTGCAGCCGATCGGCTTCGGGACGGAAAAAGTCGAAGAGCGATTCCGGCGCGAGTTCCCGTCCGTGGCCGTCGACGTGCTCGATCGCGACTCGACGCGGCGCAAGGGAGCGCTGGTCCGCATTCTCGATTCCTTTCGCACACAGAAAACGCAAGCGCTGATCGGAACGCAGATGCTCAGCAAAGGGCACCATTTCCCGAGCGTGACGCTCACCGCCGTCCTCAACGCCGACTCGATCCTCGGCTACCCCGATTTCCGATCCGCGGAGAAAACGTTCTATCTGCTCACGCAGGTCGCCGGGCGGGCGGGGCGGGGGGAGCGGCGGGGGAGGGTCGTGATTCAGAGCGCGTTTCCGGCCCACTACGCGATCCAGCACGCCTTGCAGCACGACTACGAGTCGTTTTACGAGGCGGAGATCCAGTTCCGCCGGACATTTCACTATCCGCCGGTGACCTCGATGATCGCCATCGTCTTTCGCGGTGCGAACGCCACCGCTGTCGAGCGCGCCGCGGCGGAAAGCGGCCGCGCCCTGGAGACGGCCATCGCGCCGCTGCGAGGCACGCGCATGCAGGGTCCCGCTCCCGCGCCCCTGGCGCGCATCAAAGGGGTCTACCGTTATCAGATTCTGCTGCGGTCACCGCAGCGAGCGGCACTTCGAAAAGCGGTGGAGTCGGCGATCGCCGGGCGGAAGTGGAGTGCGGTTGACGTGGCCATCGACGTCGATCCGATCAACATTTTGTAGGAAAGCGTGTAGAGGCCGGCGTCCTGGCCGGACCATCGGGCGGGGACGCCCGACGCTACACGAGCTGGTTCGCCGTTCGTATGTCCGCGCAGATTGTTTTTCTCACGTTTTTCTCGACCTCACATGACCTCAGCCGACGAGATAGAAGCTGACGTGGATGTCGATGTCGGCGGCGCCGGCGGCGTTCAGCAACTCGGCGGGAAATCGCGCGCTGCGGTTGGCAATCTCTCCCTGAGGGCAGGCGAAATCGAGAACGACCGACTCGACGCCGGGAGCGGCGCGAAGCCCGCGGAGGTCTTCGCGGTGCGCGCGCAGGAACGCGAGCGCGTCGTTGATTTGCGCCTCCATCGAGTCGTCACGCTCGCTGACCACGACATTGAATCCCGACGCCGCCTGCGAGCCGCGGCTGGCCGGCCGGCGCCGCTGCCCCTTCCGGTAGACCGCCTCGGTGCGGAACGCGCTGTTCCTCAGGAACGATTCGACATCGAAGGTGCTGCCGGACGCGCGAAGGACACATCCGGGCATGACGGTCAGGCGAGCGCTTTCTCCGGCAGCGGCTCCTGCAACCGCACCAGTCCTGCCAGCAATCGCTCATCGATCCCCGGATCAATCGCACGAATCGCCGGCGTCAGCCGGTGAAGACGATCGATGACCGCCAGCAAAGCGCCGTTTAGCGGTTCCGCTTTCGAGCGTTCGAATGTCTGAAACGGATACCGGCGGCCGAAAAGCGTCGGGTCGAGGGAGTTCAGGCTGGCAACGGCGGCGTTGATGGACCAGTCGATTCGCGCGCCGAGCTCTGTCGGCGGCTGGCTCGCCGGACGGCCATGCCGGGCGGTTTCCGTCAGGCGGTCGATGGCGCGGCAAAACCCGCGAAATTGCATTTCGATCGCGGTCCAGCGGCTGTCGTCAGACGGCAGAGCGGCGAATGACCCATGCAGCAGCCCGATCCTGCGGCGGAGATCGCCATCGACCTTCTGGACGATCCATTCGATCGGCGGGGTGTGCCGCATCCGCTCGTTTTTCCCCCACGTCTCGAGCAGCGTCTTCGGCGCGGCTTGTCCGGGAACTTCAGTTGCCACTATGCCGTTCATTTGTTAGCGTGCCCTCCAGATGGCCAGCGATCCGACGCAGTTCGATGAGCCAATTATCGCCATCCGGCGAGAGATCGAGGAACTATCTGCCGGAGAGGCCGATCCGTCCCAGATCGAGGCGCTGCAGCGGAAGCTGGCCAAAGTCGCTACCGAAATCTACTCCAAACTGACTCCCTGGCAGAAGACGCTCGTCGCCCGCCACCCCCAACGCCCCTACACGCTCGACTACATCAGCTTCCTCTTCGAAGAGTGGACAGAGGTCCACGGCGACCGGAAGTTCGGCGATGACACGGCAATGGTCGCCGGCTTCGCGCGCTTTCGCGGCCAGCCGTGTGCGGTGATCGGGCATCAGAAAGGGCGCAACACCAAGGAGAAAATCATTCGCAACTTCGGCCAGCCGCGGCCCGAAGGATTCCGGAAAGCGCTGCGGGTCATGAAGCTCGCGGAAAAATTCAAGATCCCGATCTTTACGATCGTCGACACGCAGGGAGCCTATCCCGGTGTGGGAGCGGAGGAGCGGGGACAGGCGGAAGCGATCGCCGCGAATCTGCGCGAAATGGCAGCCATCAAGGTACCGATCATTGTCAGCGTCGTCGGCGAAGGGGGAAGCGGCGGCGCGCTGGCGATCTCCGTCGGTGACCGGGTCTACATGCTGGAACATGCGATCTACTCTGTGATCTCGCCGGAGGGGTGCGCCGCGATCCTCTGGAAAGACTCCGCGGCGGCTCCCGAGGCCGCGGCCGCGATGAAGATCACCGCTCGCGACCTGGAAAAACTGGGGGTCATCGACGAGATTGTTCCGGAACCGCCCGGCGGCGCGCACAACGATCCGAAGCAGGCGGCCGAATTGCTGGCGCCCTTCCTCGAACGGGGGCTCAAGGAGCTGCAGAAGCTCAAGCCTTCTCTACTCTGTGAAGAGCGGTATGCGAAGTTTCGTAAGATGGGAGTGTTTGAGAAAGGGTGAAGGCAGAGGGCAAAAGGCAGAAGTGAACGGATTTCCGCCTTCTGCCTTCTGACTTCTGCCATGCAGATTCACGACGATTGGATCCTCGCCGAAAAGCCCGCCGCCAGCATCCCCCTCCCGATCCACCCGACCCTCCGCGATATCCTGATCCGCCGCGGCGTCACCACGGAGGACGAGTACCGGCGATTCGTGGCGCCGTCGCTTGACGATCTTCACGATCCCGCGGGCATTCACGGCATCGAAGAGGCCTGCACGCGGATCGAACGCGCAATGCGCGACCGCGAGACGATTCTCATCTACGGCGACTACGACGTCGACGGCGTCACCTCCATCGTTCTACTGCAGACCGTCCTGCGACTCCTCGGCGCGGACGCGGCGCACGTCGTGCCCCACCGGCTCGTCGATGGTTATGGGTTGAAACTCGAAGTGCTGGAGCGGGTTCTGGCTGAGCGCGACGTCCGTCTGGTGATTACCGTCGACTGCGGCATCAGCAGCGTCGAGCCGGTTCGCCGCGCGATCGAGCGCGGCATCGATGTGATCATCACCGATCACCATCTTCCGCCGGGCGTCCTCCCGTCCGCGGCCGCCGTGCTCAATCCGAGGCAGCCCGGATGCGCCTATCCGTTCAAGGAGCTGGCGGGGGTGGGTGTCGCGTTCAAGCTTTGCTGCGAGCTGATTCGGCGCGCGGGAAGACGGATCTCCATCGAGTCACTCCTGAAGATCGCAGCGATCGGAACGGTCGCCGACGTCGCACCGCTCGTCGGCGAGAATCGCACCATCGCCTGGCTCGGCCTCAACGGTCTGGCCGATCCGCGCAATCGCGGCCTCCGCGCTCTCCTGCGGCGGTTGGGGATGCTCGGCCGCCCTCTGCGAGCGGTCGATGTCGGCTTTCGCATCGGCCCTCGGATCAACGCCGCGGGCCGCCTCGCTTCGGCCGATACGGCCATCGACCTTTTCTCCGCCGGCGACGATGACTCGGCGTGGGCGCTCTGCGCGGAGCTCGATCGGATGAATACCGAACGGCAGGCCATCGAACTCGAGGTACGAACGGCCGCAGAAGAACAGGTGGCCTTCGGAGTGCGGTGCCCTGGCACCGCCGTGGAAGGCGGCGGCACGCCGCCGCACTCCGAGGGCCTCCCCCGCGTCTTGATCCTGGCCGGCGAAAGCTGGCACAAGGGTGTTCTCGGTCTCACAGCGGGGCGGATCGCGCAGAAGTATCACCGGCCGACGCTGATGCTCTCCGTCGAGAACGGAGAAGCCGTTGGTTCGGCCCGCAGCATTCCGACGATCGATCTGCACGGGCAGCTCGCGACGGTTGCCGATCTCTTCCATCATTTCGGCGGCCACGAATTCGCCTGCGGATTTTCTCTCGCATCCTCGCGCGTGCCCGAACTGCGGCAGCGTCTGACGGAATCGTTCGACGCGCTCGAGCCGAAGCTCTTCCGCCACGAGGCGCACATCGACGGCGTTCTGACCGTGGCCGAGATCGACCGCGAATTCATCGCCGCGCACGAGTTGCTGCAGCCGTTTGGAGCCGGCAATCCGCAGCCGCTCTTTCTGCTGCGCGCGGCCCGCGTCATTTCGCGCCGGACGTTCGGAGAGGACTGCTGCGAGCTGACCATCGCCGACGACAGCGCACAAGCCACCGCGGTGCGCTGGCCGTCAGCATCGGCTCTCGACGATGGGCTGCGCGACAACCCGCGCAGCGACCTCCTCTGCCACGTCGAACCCGATTCCTACGCTCCTTCGGGCGCGCGGCTGATTCTGGTCGACGCGCGGAATTCCATTGAATCATAAGAAGTTACGACTCGCGTGCAGCGCACGATTCGCATTCTTCGCGTCGCGCTCCCGGTCCTCTTTTTCGGCTTCGTCCTTCTCATTGCGGTTAGTTGGAATCGGGCGCGCACGCGACGAGAACGGGCCATCAGCGAGCCGGTCACATCGACGATCCGTCCGATCGACAAGCCGCAGATCGAATCGAAAACGTTCGAGGACACGCAGACGATCGCCGGGCGTGTCGCCGCGCACATCCGCGCGCAGCGCGTCGTCGCGTTTCAATCCGGCTGGAACACGCTGGAAAATGTGCAGCTCACGATCTTCCGGCCGAACGGCTTGACCTACGAGCTGGTCTGTCCGCAGACGCAGTTCAACAGCGAGACGAAGGAAGCGGACGCACAGGGCGGCGTCAAGGTCACCTCCAGCGACGGTGTGGAGATCACCACCGCGGAGATTCATTTCGACGGCAACCGGCTGACAAATCACATCCCGGTGCAGTTCAAGATCGATCGCTGGACCGGGAACGCCGGAGCGCTCGACCTCGACGTGCAGGCGGAGATGCTCCGGCTGTACGAGAACGTCAACGCCACCTTGCACCCGGCGGCGACAGACGAGGCGCCGATGAATCTGCAGTCGCGGGAAACGATCTTCCGGCGTGGCGAGAACAGCGTCGCCTTCACCACCGACGTGGTCATGACCCGCGGCTCCGACCGCCTCACCGGCGACCGCATGCTCGCCCGATTCACTCCCGATCGGAAGTCGCTCACCGGAATGGAAGGGCAAGGACACATCGAAATGGTCATGACCGACAGCGAAGGGGCGGCCGGGGGGAGCGGCCGGAAGGAGATCACCTGCGATCGATTCTGGAGCGAACTCGCCGGCGGTCAGATCAGCGCAATCGACGCCGCCGGCGATCAGCAGCTCGCGCACGCGGTGATCGACGGACCGCCGAAACGAGACCTGGTGGCGAAACTGATTCGCGCCGGCCTGACCAACCGCCAGGTCACCGATTTTCAGGCCAGCGACAACGTGCAGATGAAGGAGTTCGGCGCGATCCCGCGCGAGATGCGCGCGGATCATCTCACCGTTTACTTCGACCCTCGGACGCATCAGGTTGCCAGTGCTGTGGCGGACGGCAATTTCCATTACAAAGATCCGAAGAACGAGGCGGACGCGGTGCGGGCGAACTACGACGTCGGGAACGACGCCGTGGTGCTGACGGCCTCGCCCGGATTCGAGCCGTCCGTGACCTCCGAGGGGCAGACGCTCAAGGGAAAGACCATCGAGTTCTCGCCGCGCGCGGGAACGGCAAAGGCCACGGGCGACGTCATCGCGCGGCTCGTCTCGACACAGAACGGGCCGGCCGCCGATGCGACGACGATCTTCCCCGCCAACAAGCCGGTGTTCGTCAATGCCGACGCGGTCAACATGCGGCAGGCCACCAAAATCGCGGTCTTCACCGGCCACGTACGCGCCTGGCAGGAGACGAACACGCTATTTTCCGACGAGCTGCAGGTTCAGGGGATGGGCGATCAGATCGCCGCACGCGGGAACGTGCGCACGCTGCTGTACAACACGAACTCGAACGAGCAACGAAAAGCGCCTATCCAGACGCGCAGCGATCACCTGGCGGCGCACAAGAACGAGCGGAGAATCGAACTGCTCGACAACGTGAAGATTGACGATGATGATCGCCACATGACCGGCGACAAGGCGACGTTCTTTTTCGACGCCAACCGGAAGATGGAGAGGATCGAAGCAGAGAACCGGGTGGTTCTGCTGGAGCAGGCGGCGGGTCGAAAAGGGACCGGCGAAAAGGCAGTCTATTTCGTGAACCGGCGCATCATTTACATGAGCGGGTCGCCGGCCACGGTCACCGCGCCGAACGGAACGGTGAGCGGCCAGCAGATCGCCATCGATCTGGCCCGCAACAAGGTCGAGATTCTGAGCCCTACCTCGGCCACGCAGGGGACCTACAAGCAGCAGTGACCCGGCTCGTAGTTCGTGGTTGGCCGTTCGTAGTAGCTTTACACTATCAACGGCGAACCACACACCACGAACGACGAACCACATGACCGATCACGCGACCACCGTCCTGCCTTTCACGCCCGATCGCGAACGCGCGACGGAGCCGCTCCGCCTCTCGGCGGAACATCTGGTGAAGATCTACCGCGGCCGCAAAGTGGTCAGCGACGTTTCGGTCGATATCTCGCAGGGAGAAATCGTCGGCCTGCTGGGCCCGAATGGTGCGGGGAAGACGACGACCTTCTACATGATCGTCGGGCTGGTGCGACCGGACGACGGCCGTGTGGTTCTTGGCAGCGAGGAGATCACCGAGCTTCCGATGTATCTGCGGGCGCAGCGCGGGATCAGCTATCTGCCGCAGGAGCCATCGGTGTTTCGAAAGCTGACGGTCGAAGAGAACCTTTTGTCGGTATTCGAGACGATGGATCTGCCGCTGGCGGAGCGCGAGCGGATGACACGCGGGCTGCTGGAGGAGTTCGGCATCACGCACATCGCGCGTAACCGCGCCTACTCGCTTTCGGGAGGCGAGCGGAGGCGCGTGGAGATCGCTCGGGCGCTGGCCATCAACCCGGCATTTATCTTGCTGGACGAGCCCTTTGCAGGAATCGATCCCATCGCCGTTTTCGAGATCCAGAGGATCGTTTCCCAGCTCCGCGCGCGAGGCATCGGGATTCTGATCACAGACCACAACGTGCGCGAGACTTTGAAGATCACCGACCGCGCCTATATCATCAAAGAAGGGGAAATCTTCCGGCAGGGAGTCCCCGAGAGCCTCTCGGCAGATGCGGAGGTCCGGCGAATTTATCTCGGCGAATCGTTCAATCTGAGCTGACCAGCTGTCGAACCCGGACCATGGCACTAGAACAAAAGCTCCACCTCAAACTCTCCCAAAAGCTGATCATGACGCCGTCGCTGCAGCAGGCGATCAAGCTGCTGCAGTTGAGCAAACTCGAGCTCCAGGAGGTCCTCACCCAGGAGTTGCTGGAGAACCCGCTGCTCGAGGAAACGGCTGAGGACGTGAAGCAGGAAGAGGCCGAAGCCGACGCCCAGGAAACCAAGACGCAGACCGAAGAAGAGGCGAAGAAGGTCGAAACGAAGGACAACGAGAAGGATTCGTTCGACGAGATCGACTACGACGCCTACTTCCAGGACTACATCGAGTACGGCTACAACCCGCGGATGGGGGAGGAGCACGAGGAGTTCCCCATCGAGAACACGCTCACCCGTCCTCCGAACCTCACCGACCACCTCACCTGGCAGCTCATGATGACTGACGCCTCTCCGCGCATCAAGGAAATCGGGCAGTTCATCATCGGCAACATCGATGAGGACGGCTACCTGCGCGCCACCAGGGAAGAGATCATGGCCGCCGGCCCGTACCAAGCGGAAGAGACCGCGCAGGCCATCGGGGTGATTCAGGCGCTCGACCCGATCGGCGTAGGGGCCCGCGATCTGCGCGAGTGCCTCCTGCTGCAGCTCAATTTCCTCGAGCTCGACGACCCGCTGGTGGAAACGATCATCCGCGACCACTGGGACATGTTCATGCAGCGGCACTTCGTACAGTTGGCGAAGGCGCTGGGTATGGAACTGAAGACGCTGGAAGGGATCGTGGAGATCATCAAGCGCCTCGACCCCAAGCCCGGACGGAAGTACTCGAACGAGCGTGCCATCTACGTCGAGCCCGACGTCTACGTGCAGAAGGTCAGCGACGATTACGTCATCGTGCTCAACGAAGATGGCATGCCCAAGCTTCGCATCAACGGCAGTTATCGCGCCATGCTGCACTCGATGGATTCCAAGCAGGACGGCGAGACGGTCAATTACATCAAGGACAAGATCCGGTCCGCCGTCTGGCTGATCAAGTCGCTCGACCAGCGGCAGCGGACGATCTACAAAGTCGCCGAGTCCATCGTCAAGCACCAGCGCGAGTTTCTGGAGAAGGGCATCGATTACCTGCGGCCGCTCGTGCTGCGCGATGTGGCCGACGACATCCAGATGCACGAATCCACCGTGTCGCGCGTCGTCTCCAACAAGTACATGCACACGCCGCGCGGCCTGTTTCTGATGAAGTATTTCTTCCACAGCGGAATCGATTCCGACACGGGCGCGGACATCTCCAGCCTCACGGTGAAAAAGAAAATTCACGGTTACATCGAGGCCGAGGATCCGCGCAAGCCGCTGTCGGATTCCAAAATCATGAAGATTTTGAACGGGGAGGGGATTAACATAGCTCGCAGGACCGTGGCCAAGTATCGCGACGAGCTGAACATTCCATCCTCCACGGATCGCAAGCAAATCTTCTGATCAAGCGAGGGGCTCCGTATGGCAACCGGAATCATCGGTCGCAACTTCAGTGTCACCCCTGACATCCGCGATCTCATCGACAAGAAGCTCGCAAGGATCATCCACAATCTCTTCGACGACGTAATCGATATCCGCTGCGTCCTGCAGGTGGAGAAGTACCGCCACATTTGCGAAATCCTGATCGTCGGCAAGGACCACGACGTCAAGGCCGTCCAGGAATCGGATGCGTCGATGGCCGACGCCATCAACGCCACCATCGATCATCTGAAGCGCCAGGCACAGAAGAACCGCAAGAGAATTCGCGACCATCACCGCAAGGACGGCAATCACGCAAAAGCCGAACGGGTGACCGACTGGACCGTGCAGGTGCTCGAGCCCGGCCGCCTGCGCGAGGAAGGCGACCACAATCGTCCCCGCATCATCAAGACGAACAACCTGCCGATCCGCCCGATGTCGATCGAGGAGGCGGCCCTGCGCCTCGACGAATCGAAGAACGAATTCATCGTTTTCCGCGACCTCGACACCGACAAGGTGTCCGTGATCTACAAGCGGCGGGACGAGAACCTGGGACTGATCGCGCCTGAGGTGTAGTGGCGCAAACCCGAATTCGCCGGGGCCGGCGGCGGACAGGGAGCGAGCCCGGCGGACATGATTGCCGCCGCACAACGCGCCCGGTAAGACCGTAGCGTTCCACGGTTGCAGGGGAGCCGCTGTACCATAGGACCGTGGCGGCGCAACAGGATTTCCTCGAGACCACCGTGCAGACGCTCGTCTCGCCCGAGCTCGAGGATCTCGCGCTCAAGCTGATCACCGGCGACGACGGCCTCGATCGTGCCATCCTCCGCCCGCGCGTCCAGAAGCCGGGCCTGGCTTTCGCCGGCTATTACGAGTACATCAAGCCGTGGCGCGTGCAGATCATCGGCGAGTCGGAGACGAAATACCTGCAATCGCTGCCGGCACGCCTGCGCGAGAAGCGCGTCCGCGACGTCGCCGCGCTCGACGTCTCCTGCTTCATCGTCACCAAGGGGATTACGCCGCTCGACGAGTTCAAGCAGGAGTGCGAAAAGCGATCCGTGCCGCTCTTCTCGACCCCGGCGATGTCGTCGACCACCATCACGCGCACGACCTACTTCCTCGAAGAAACGATGGCCCCGAAAATTACGATGCACTCGGGGCTTCTCGATGTCTACGGCACCGGCGTTCTCCTCCTCGGTGACAGCGGCATCGGCAAGAGCGAGTGCGCGCTCGATCTGATCTACCGTGGCCATCGCCTGATCGCCGACGACATGGTGGTCATCAAGCGGCATCCCAACGACGTCCTGCTGGGATACTCGAACGATCTGTTGCGGCATCACATGGAGCTGCGCGGCATCGGTATCATCGACATCAAGGACCTCTTCGGCGTCGCCTCGACGCGTGACGTCAAGCCGATCGACCTGGTCGTCAAACTGGAAAAGTGGGTGGAAGGAACGGAGTACGACCGCCTGGGCATCGCCGGAGAGACCTACGAGTTGCTCGGCGTCTCCAAACCGTATGTCCGGCTCCCGGTGGCCTCCGGCCGTAATCTCGCTCTGCTCGTGGAGATCGCCGCCCGCAACCACCTGATGAAGCTGCAGGGTTACGACTCCGCGCGGGACTTCACCCGCCGCATCGACGAACAAATCGCCAAGCAGGGGGCGCTCCCGTCCGATTCCATTTCCGCCACGAATCCGGAAGAGGTGGCCAGTTCCGAGGTGCGCGCCATGCACACGCGCACACGCTTTCGGCCTGACGCGCTCGATCGCACAGGCCGGCAGCGCTGACGCTGCATCAAAGGAGTTGATTCCATGAAGCCTTTCGTTCTGTTCCTGTCCGTTTTCGCGCTCGCCGGAGCGCTCGCCTGTCAGAAGATCCCTCGGGAAAACACCTCTACGACGACCTCGGCGACCACCAGCGCGCCGAAACCGGCCTCGCAGCCCGCAATGATCGAAGGGCTGAGCACTCCCGAGTCCGTGCTCTACGATCCCGACCAGGACGTCTATTTCATCAGCAACATCAACGGATCACCGCTGGCGCTCGACAACAATGGATTCATTTCCCGCGTGACGCCCGGCTCGCTCGCGCTCGAGCTGCGATGGATCGAAGGTGGCAAGGGGAACGTGACGCTGAACGGCCCCAAGGGAATGGCGCTCCTGGGCAACACGCTCTACGTCAGCGACATCGGCAGCGTCCGCAAATTCAATCGCCGCACCGGCGCTCCCGAAGGAGAGATTCGGATCCCGGGATCCACCTTCCTGAACGATCTGGTCAGCGATGGAAAAGTGGTCTACGTGTCCGACAGTGGCATGAAGGCGGACGCGAAGGGTGGCTTTGCGTCGGCCGGCACCGAGGCAGTGTGGAAAATCAAGAATGACAAAGCGACGAAGATCGCCTCCGGGACCGACCTTCATGCGCCCAATGGCCTGGAAGTCGCCGACGGAAAGGTGTGGGTGGTCAGCTTCGGCAGCAACGAGCTCTATTCGCTAGACAAAGGAAAGAAGGCAAACGTAGCGACGCTGCCGAAGGGTCAGCTCGATGGGCTGATTCACATGAGCGACGGCACGTTCCTGGTAACCAGCTGGGAAGGAAGCGCGGTCTATCGCGGTCCGGCAGCCGGGCCATTCACCGCGATCGTCGAGAATGCCAAGACGCCTGCGGACATCGGCTACGACACCAAACGCCACCTTCTGCTGATTCCGCACTTTCAGGAGAATGTTGTCAGTATTCATGACGTGCGGTGAACGGTTTCCGGCAACTGCATGAACGGCCCCGAATACCTCGTCATCATCACCGGCCTGTCCGGCTCGGGAAAGAGCTACGTGCAGTCGACGCTCGAAGACCTCGGCTTCTACTGCTGCGACAACCTCCCGATCCATCTGATCGAGGCGTTCCTCGAGGAGGTCAGCGCGCACCAGAACGCCGCCCGCGTGGCCATCGTGGCCGACGTGCGCACGCACGATTTCGCCAGGGTCTTTCCCGGCTTCTATCGCGATCGCATCCAGAAGCTCGTGCCCAACGTGGTCTTGATCTTTCTCGAAGCGACCGACGAAGTGCTGGCGCGGCGTTTCTCCGAGACACGGCGTCCGCACCCGTTGGCGCACGACCTGCCCATCGAGGAGGCCATCCAAGCGGAACGCGAAGCGCTGACCGAGGTCAAGTCGCTGGCCAATCTGGTGCTGGATACGTCGCAGTTTTCGGTGCACGAGCTGAAGGCCGAGGTGGTGCGGCGTTTCGGCCTGGCGCAGTACACGCCGTCGATGCTGGTGACCATCATCAGCTTCGGTTTCAAATACAGCCTGCCGTACAACCTCGATCTTCTGTTCGACGTCCGCTTTCTACAGAATCCGCATTTTGTCGATGCGCTCCGGCCGAAGACCGGGCTCGATCCCGAAGTCGTCGACTATCTGAAACGCCAGCCGGAGTACGAAACCTTCTACGCCAAGCTCCTCGATTTCGTCTCCTACCTGCTCCCCGGGTACCAGCGTGAGATGAAGAGCTATCTGAACGTCGGCATCGGATGCACGGGCGGCAAGCATCGGTCGGTGGCCATCGCGCAACGGCTGGGGAATGATCTGGACGCGGGCGGTTATTCGGTAGAGATCGTCCACCGCGATTTCATGCGGTGATCGCGGCGCGTCGTATGATGGCGCCGCAAGGGGGGCAGGAGTGATCGGTGCTCTGATCGTCACTCATGGCAAGCTGGCCTACGAGCTGCTGAATGCCGCGCAGAAGATCGAGGCGAACACCGGGGTCATGGAAGCGGTCCCGTTGGAATGGACCGACACGGTCGACGAGGCGCGGGAAAAGATCCGGCAGGCTCTGGGGCGGATCGGCGAAACGGACGGCGTGATCATCTTCACCGACATGTTCGGTGGCACGCCGAGCAACATCAGCCTCTCGTTCCTGGAAAAAGGGCGAGTGGAGATCGTCACCGGCGTGAACCTGCCGATGGTGGTGAAGTTCGCCACGATGCAGCAGGAGTCGAAGGACGTCAGCACCCTGGCGCACGTGATCTGCGAAAAAGGCTCGAAAGCCATCCGCGTCGCTTCGGATCTTCTGGCTGCCGATCGACGGGCAGGAGCGCAGGGGTGATTCTCTCAATTCATCCTGAGCGCGGGCGGGCGGATGGCGGGAGCGAAGGATCTCTGCTGGCGCGGCGATTCCGTTTGCAGTTACGCCACTCGCGGTGCCACCGGAGATCCTTCGGCTCTTCGAGCCTCAGGATCGACTCTCAAGGAGCGCAGGGGTGATCTCGCGCGATCTTGAGATCAAGAACAAGCTCGGTCTTCACGCTCGTGCCGCCGCCAAGCTGGTCCATTGTGCCGCGCGTTTCAAGTCCGATATTAAGATCAAAAAGGACGACGAGGAAGTCGACGGCAAGAGCATCCTCGGCATTCTGCTGCTCGCCGCGGGGCGCGGCTCGGTCATCACGGTGACCGCGAGCGGGGAGGACGAGCAGGAGGCCCTCGCCGCGATCGAGAAGCTCATCGACGCCAAATTCGATGAAGTAGAATGAAAGCTCTTAGCTCTTAGCTCTCAGCTCTCAGGGCGGGTGGGCCTAAGAGCTAAGAGCTGACAGCTAAGAGCCATGTTGACCGACCGCGCCTCGAAGTTCACGCCGCCCACGCGCACGGACGTTCGCACGTATAAGGGCCTCGGCGTTTCCCCCGGCATCGCCATCGGACGGGCAGCGATTATCGAGCGGCGCGAAGCGTCGATCTTTCGCGTCCCGATCCGCGAGAACGAGGTGGCCTCCGAGGTGACCCGTCTCCTCGGGGCGCTGGAGAAGACGCGGGACGAACTGCTCGAGCTGAAACACAAGGTCAGCCGCTCGATGGGAGACGAGTACGCCTCGATTTTCGAGGCACACGCCATGATGGTCAGCGATCCGTCGTTCTCCGACAGAGCGGTGCAGAAAATCGAGTCCGAGCAGGTCAACGCCGAATGGGCGCTGGCCGAGGTGCAAGAGGAGCTGCAGGCGCGCTTCCGAAGCTTCGACGACCCCTATCTTCGCGAGCGCGTCGCCGACGTGAAGGACGTCGCCGAGCGCGTGCAGACGCATCTGCAGGGCATCGCGCATCACGATCTGTCGGAGATTACCCACGACGTGGTGATCCTCGCCGACGATCTCACGCCGTCGGACACCATCCACTTCAATCGGCGTCCGATCGTCGGTTTCGCCACTGAGGCGGGCGGACGGACCTCGCACACGTCGATCATCGCCAAGTCGCTCTTCATGCCCGCGGTCATCGGCGTTCCACGCCTGACGAAGATCATCGACAACGACGAGATGGTCATCATCGACGGCTACGAGGGAACGCTGCTCGTCAATCCGACGCAGGCGATGATCGCGGAGTATCAGAGCCGCGTGCTCCGCCACGAAGAAGCGGAGCACCGGCTGCTCGAGAATCGAGCGCAGCCAGCGGAGACGAAGGACAACCATCGCATCACGCTGCAGGCGAATATCGAGCTGGTCGAGGAACTGAAGGACGCCATCCGTTTCGGCGCCGAGGGGATCGGCCTCTATCGCTCGGAGTTCCTCTACATCTCCAAGAGCCCTCTGCTGCCGACGGAAGAGGAACACCTG
>JBGPFD010000017.1:0-27332 GCA_041483175.1 Thermoanaerobaculia bacterium
AAGCATGAATGTGGTCTACTGGAGTGTAACGGTTCCGCGAAAACCCATGACGGTATACGGTGAATCTGGCGACCGGTTCCGCCCGCGGCCGCGTTCCGGTCGCCTGGCAATCCTCAGCGTTTGCCAATTCGTCATCGCCGCATGGGTAGCCAACGCGCTCGTTTCCACCGCCGATATGGCCGTTTGGCGCGTGGCAAAGGTCGAAAAGGCATGGGTGGCCTACCTTCCGCCATGGACCACGCTCAAGGCCGAGGCCGTCCGCCGGATCGCTCCCGTGGCGCAGAGCGAATTCCTTCGCCTCACTCCCTTCATCACCGGAGGGCTGGTTCTCCTCGGCCTGCTGCTGCTCTTTTTCTGGCCGGGACGGCAGACGATGGGCAGCCGCCTGCTTTCCATCCGCCTGGCGCAGTGCATCGCGCTCTTCGGCGCCGGATTCGCGCTTCGCAGAACGGCGGATCTGTCGCCACCCGTTCTGATCGCATTCGCCGTCGCGGCGTGCGTGGTCATCGCCGGCGAGTGGCAGACGAACAACGTGCTCGCGCAGATCATCGATTTGCGGCGCGCCATATTTCGCCTCGGCCAGTGGTTTGTCCGCGTGCTTCCCGGCTCGATCGTCATCGCCGTCATGGCCTATTTCGCCGCGGAGCGAATCCTCCTGTACCTGGCGATTGTCTTCGCGCTGCTCGCATTTTTTGCGAACCTCGTGCCTCCGGTGGCGCGATATGAGCGGGTTGAGAAACCGGAAATGGCCGCGGCGACGGCGGTTTCTCTGCTCGTCGCGGCGTTGATTCTCGGCGGATCCGCGTGGGTTTTCGGATTCCTGCCGTTCCGCGCGCCGCGTGTGGTGGTGATCACCGCGCACTCGGCACGCCTCGAGACGTGGGACAAGCTCGTGCACGAGCTGCCCGAAATGTTCCCGGCGTTCGACATCCACTGGACCACGCCCACGGACCGCGCCAAGAGGAAACGGTAGAGCCGACTCTTAGTCGGCTCCACGCCGGCTAAGAGCCGGCGCCACGTCAAATCTCCCGCAACGCCTGCGTGATCGGGAGGCGCGCCGCGCCGATGGCGGGGAGCAGGCCGCCGATGATGCCCGAGACGATCGCCAGGATGATTCCCAGCAACGCGACATTGCGATCAACATCAAAGTTGAATGCCGTCTCGGTGAAGGTCTGCCAGTTGATCGTCCCCGTGGAGATGAAGTTCACCGGAAGCGCGAGAATGATCCCCGCCACACCGCCGAGAAAAGCGACGAATCCGCTTTCCATCATCATGGCCAGTAGAATCGTTCGTCGTTTGTAGCCCAGAGCGCGCATGGTCGCCAGCTCGCGCTTTCGCGACGATACCGTGTTGAACATGGTGTTCATCGTCGCCAGGATCGCCGCGGCGATCATGAACGCGGTGACGATGAAGACCAGAATGACGATGCCCAGCAACCCGTTCGTCTGCTCGACGTAGTACTGGTATTCGCTCTTGACCTGCAGCTTGAGCCGATTGTCCCCTTTGATCTCCGCCTTGATCGATTCGAACGCCGCGGCATCGACCGGCTGAACCAAAAGCGATGAATACGCGTTGCGCTTGCGCGCCTGTCCGAGGTAGTTGACGTCGCCCCACATCTCGGAATCGAACGCCGTCCCGCTGGCGTCGAACACGCCGACGACACTCCACTGTTGCGGCCCGAATTTGAACGTGTCGCCCACGCCGGCATTGGCGAAGCGGTCGCGAATCCGCCGCGCTACGATTAGCTCATTCGAATCGGGACGGAATAACCGCCCCTCGGTGAGACGCACCTTCGAACGCAGAGCGAAGGCGTTCTGCGTCACCCCGCGCACGATGACGTTCGCTCCTTTCGGATCGGCCTTTTTCGGAAGCTTGAAGGCGATGACGATCTCCGGCGAAATCAACGGCTGTCCCTTGGCGTCCTTTCGAATTCCGGGGAGCGCGCGGATGATCCGATAGGCGTCCTTGTTGACCCAGCTCGAAACTTCGGCCAGCGCTCCTTCGCGCAACACCATCATGGCGTCCTTCGAGCCGGAAGTCGTCGTCGCCTTCCTCACGCCGTTGTACAGCGCCATCATCGAGAGCATCACCGCGATGACCACGCCGATGCCGACAATAGACATCAGCGTGGCCACGCGGCGCGCGGCCAGACTGCGGATGTTGTATTTCAGCGGAATCATCAAACCACCCGCCGCAGGCCGTCGACCACGCTCATGCGCGCGGCGCGCATGGCCGGCCAGCCGCCGGCCAGCAAACCGACAGCGACCGAGGCTGCCAGGCAGATGGCCATCGACTGCCCGTACAGCGTGAAATTGACCAGGAAACCCTGCGTCACCTGGGCCATGTTCACGAATCGGAAGACCAGCTTTCCGCCGGCGACTCCGGCGATGCCGCCGATCAGCGTCAGCAGCGAGAACTCGATGAGCATGAGACGCAGCACCAGGCCGCGCTCGAATCCGATCGCTTTCAGCACGGCGATCTCCGTGATCCGCTCGCGCGCCGACATGCTCATGGTGATCGCCGCCAGCAGGATGAGCATGAAGATCGAGCACAGGCTCACGGCGTGGAAGAGCAGCTTGACGTCGCCCATCATCGACAGGAAGTTGAGCTGGAACTCTTTCTCGGTGAATGTTTCCGTCGGGTACTCGCTGTTGCGGAACATGTCATCGATCTGCTTGCTGATCGCCGGCATGTCCTTGCGGTCCTTCACCTTCACCCAGAACATCCCCACCAGCCCGAAGTCGTTCATTGATTTCTCGAAATAGTCCATATGGAAGAACAGCGACGACGAATCGACCGGGTGGTGCTCGACACCACGGATGTTCAGTTCGGGATTGAAGGGGAAGATGGTGCTCTTGAGGGTGATGCGGTCGCCGATCTTCCAGCCGAATCGCTGCATCAACTCATAGCCGACCAGCGCCCCCTGCCGGTCGTTGGCGAAGGCCGCAAACTCGGCGTCGCTGGTGCGGTAATCGTCGAAGACCGTCCGCATGTGTTTGTGATCGACGGCGAAATTTGCGAAAAAGTTCTTCGGCTCCTTGTAGTACGCGCCGAACCACTGCAGCGTGCAGACGTCGACCAGGCCGGGAATCTGGCGGATCTTCGCCTCGTGCGAGAGGGGGAGCATGTTCACCAGCGAAATCGCCGATTGCACCGCCAGCCGGTTCTGTCCCGCTCCCGCCTCGGAGAACATCGTGAAGTTCTCCAGGATCGATAGCAGCGTGGCCACGAAAAAGAAGATGGCCGCCATCAACAGCATGGTCAGCACCGCGCGGAGCTTGTTGCGGAAAAGGTTGCGGACGATCAGCTTGCTGAACTTCACGCTTCCGCCTTCGAAGCGATGGTCTCCGTTCCGGCCGTCTCCACCAGCAGCCCCTTCTCCAGATGGAGCGTCTGCCGCGCATGCTGCGCCGCCTTCGGATCGTGCGTGACCATCAGGATCGTCTTGCCGAACTCCTGATTGAGCCGCTGCAGCAGATTCAAAATCTCCTCGGCGTTGCGCGCGTCGAGATCGCCGGTCGGCTCGTCGGCCACGAGAATCGTCGGATCGGTGACGATCGCGCGGGCGATGGCCACGCGCTGCTCCTGACCTCCCGACAGTTGCCGCGGATAGTAAAAGATCCGGTCGCTCAGGCCGACGATGTTCAACGCCGTGGTGACGTGTTCGCGGCGCTCCTTTTTCGACAGCTTGGTCAGCAACAGCGGCAACTCGACGTTTTCAAACGCGTTCAACACCGGGATCAGGTTGTAAAGCTGGAAAATGAATCCGACGTGCCGCGCGCGCCAGCCCGCCAGCGCGGTCTCGCTGAATCGGGAGATCTCTTTTCCGTCGACGACGATCCGCCCGCTGGTCGGACGGTCGATTCCGGCGATCAGATTCAGCAGCGTCGTCTTCCCCGAGCCGGAGGGGCCCATGAGCGCGAGGAAATCGCCCCGGTCGACGTCGAGCGTTACGCCGTTCAACACCGGAACGTCGAACTCGTCGCGGCGATAGATTTTGCGAACGTGGTCGATCTCCACGAGAGTGTCCATCGGTTTTACGCTCCGCTCAGTCGCACCAACTGGCCTTCCGTCAACCCGCCCGCGTTCTCCGTCACCACGCGTTCGCCCTCGCGTACGCCACCAGTGATCTCGATCCGATTCTCGCGCCGCAGACCTGTCGATACCTGCCGCCAGACAACACGGTTTTTCGCATCGACGACGGCGACGCGGCCGTCGATCACCGCGCTCGCCGGAATCCACAGCCGCGTCGGCTCGCGCAACTCCGCCTCACTGCGCGGCGTCTCCAGGAAGGAAACGGTCGAAGCCATCTCGGGCAGCAGCCGCTCGTCGGGATTGAGGATCCGGACTTTCACCTGCACGATCGCCTTGGCACGATCGGCGGTGGGAATGATCTGCCGGAGCACGCCGCGCCACTTCCGGCCGGGGAAGGCATCGACGGTGATCTCCGCCGGCTGTCCTTCGCGAAGCTGGCTGATGCTTCCCTCGTTGACGTCTGCGACGACCTCGAGCGTGTTCAGATCGACGATCGTGCAGATCGCTCCCGCGGGCAGCGTTCCGGAAACCTGCCCAAGCGTGACGGAGGAGATCACCTCGCCAACCTCGGTATTCTTCGTGGCGATGGTGCCGTCGAACGGCGCGCGCACGGTCATGTCGCGCATGTTGATCCGCACCTGATCGACGCGCGCACGCGCCGCGTTGCGCTGCGTCTCGCCGCTGTCGAGCAGCGAACGGCTGCTGACTCCCTGTTGCCACATGGCGAGCTGCCGGTTGTATGCGCGCTCGGCCTCGACCGCCGACGCGTTCGCCTCGTCAAGCTGCGCCTGCAGCGTCGTGCTTTCCAGCACGGCGAGGATTTCGCCCTGCCGCACCTTATCGCCAACGTCGAAATTGAGGCGCACCACTTTGCCGGAAATCTTCGGCGTGATCTTCGACTGCCGGTCGGCGACGAGATAGCCGGTCGCGCTCAGCAGCGGCGGAGTGGCCAGGCTGACGCTCGGCTTGAGCACCACACTCTCGACCACCGGCGCGCGGCGAGGCGCGATCCACTGTTTGTAGAAAATCACCGCGCCGAGGAGTAGCGCGATGGTGGTGATCGTCCAGCCGATGACGCGGCCAATCGGAAAACGGCGGTGCTCCTGCTCCGGCTCACGGTCGATCCGGAGGGCAGAGAGATCGGGACGCGGGCGCGGATCGGTGGCGCTCATGGACGGGTCGAGGAATGATAGCGGAATGCCCTCGGAGGACGGCGGCTTGCCGCCTTGGTCTCAGAACGGCCGGAACTGGAGCTGCGCCGCGCGCACCGCCGCAACGTGCATCCGGCTGACGCCAGACTCGCAGTAGGCCCAGTCGTGATTGACGCCGATGACCATCAGCGAGTCGTCGGGACAAAGCTCGCCGAGCGCGAGCCCGAGGGTCTGGACGTCGGTCGCATCGGCCGACTGCACCACGAACGTCGATTCGAACGGCAGATCGACAACCGTTCCAAGGCGGCCGATGGCATTGTGCAGCTCGCTGTAATCGGCGTGCGGCGTCACGCTATGGCGGATCAGAAGGAAGTCGCGCGCGGTGGTGAACTGCGAGCAGGCGACGAGGAGTCGCGCGTCGGCAGCGACATGCGTCCGCAGCCAGCGCACCAGGACCGCCGCGTGCCGCTCCTCGGTCAGCCAGACGTGCCAGCTCTGATCGAAGCACGGCTCGGCGCCGAGACGCCGTATGGCCCGCGTCAGCTCCACCGACAGATCGCCCTCATGACAGATCTGGAACAGCTTGATCTCGGCCATCGGCTCCCTGCTCTGTAGGGCACGGCTGCGCCGTGCCGTTCTCCGGGGTACGGCACGGCGCAGCCGTGCCCTACTCATAATCATATATGATAATTCTTTTTGGTTTTCTAAAGCAAATGGCGATGGCCACGATCAGACAGAAGATGCTGATCGCGCCGAAGACGGCGAAGAGCGGATTGTTGTAGTCGAAACGAACCGTGTGTTCGCCGCGCGGGACGATCACGCCCTGGAATCCGAGGTTGGCGGTCTGCAGATGCGCGAGTGCCCCGTCGATGGTCGCGCGCCAGTAGCGATGCGGCGTCACGCTGGCAACGAGAAATGCCTGCCCTGCCGCACGGGCGAGGAATTCCGCCCGGTGCGAAGACTCACGACCGCGGACGATCGACGCGGGTGCAGGAGCAAACGGCGGGAAATCGACGAAGGCCACGCGATCGCTCCATCGCTTCGCCGTCAGATCGGCCACGAACTGCTCTCGGCTGCGCAACAGCACGAGCTGATCGGCGAACCAGTAGCGCGGCAGCGTCGGGCCGCGGACGATGCGAATCGGCGTCCCCGGCACGATCAGATACTCCGCGTTCCCCATCAGCATGAACGGCCGGATCGGCGCCCCTTTCGCCAGCGCCTCCCACATCGACTGCAGAAAATCCGACGCCGGACGGAGCGTCGTCAAATTGATGTCGATCTCGTAGATCGTCTGCAGTCCGTACAGCGCCGGGGTGAAGGGAAGCAACGCGGTTCGCTCCGACCAGTACGTTCGTTCGCCCGGCTCGATGGGAATGGCGTGAGCGCCCCAGACCGGCCACTCCGCCTGATGAAAAATCCGCGCGGGACCGCGCGCGTCAGCGACCGCGAGGGTCACCGGCGGCGGCGTGAAGAATCGGCGCGGCTTCGTCGGCGCCAGCTCGTTCACATGCAGCAGCACATCGCCGATGGTTAGCAGCAGCAGACACAGCGCCAGCCGTCGATCCAGTCGGTCGAGCACCGTCGCCGCCAGGACGATGAGCGCAAACAGTCCGAAGAGAATGAATTTCTCCGGGTATCGGATGCCGCGGTAGACACCGATCCGATAGAGGAGCGGAATCAACGGCCCATTCGCGCCGATCGCCAGCAGATACGACAGCGCGATCAGCGGCCACGTCCATTTCGCGAGACGCAATCCGATGCCGGCAATCGCCAGCAGCGGCACCAGCAGCCCGCAATAGATGCTGAAGATCAGCGGCAATCGCGGAGGCTTGTAGCGCCACCCGCCGCGGTATTCGCCGCCGTCGTCGGTGATCCTGCCGAACGCGTACGGATAGAACAACTCGATCGGGCGGATCGCCGGCATGCTCCACGCGGTCGCATCTTCGTACGCCAGGCTGTGCGCGCGTCCGGAATCGCGCTTGAGATCGAGCGCCGGAACAAGCTGCACCGAGGCGATGCCCAAAGCGAGGAAAGAAGCAACCATCAGTGTAGGGGCGGCCGCCCTCGGCCGCCCGGCGGCGGGCGAGACGCCCACCGCTACACCGATCAGCAGAATTGCCGTCTGCACGATCATCGACTGCTCGGCCGCGAGCAGGAGCATCGCCAGCGAGAGGGCCAGCGGTCCCCACTGCCGCTTGCGCAAAAACATCACCACCCAGGGCCACCAGGCGATCGAAGTCAGAAACGGAAGAAGGTTCGTCAGCGAGAGGACGGCGCTGCCGAGGCTGAAGGCAATCGCGCCGAAGAGCGCCGCCACGGCGCGCAGCTCCATCGACCGCAGCAGAAGAAACATCCCCGCCGCGGCAAGAGCGACGTGCAGGACGATCTCGAAATTGAATCCGAAAAGGAAGCTCGGCAGAAACGCGAGCCAGGTGCCGGGATAGAACGCCTGAAAACCGGGGTTGGCCGCCAGCGGCTGCCCGCCCGAGTAGAAGCGGTTCCACGATGGAAACTCGCCGCCGAGGACGATGCCGCGCAGGACGAAGTGCGACGGGAGGTAATCGCGATAGATGTCGCGGACGTAGAAGCCGGCGCCGCGGAACAGAACGTCGGAAAACAGCAGCGCGACGGCAATCGCCAGCAGTGCGGCGATCTTTGCATCCGTCGAGATCTTTCGCATCGTGGCACGCTAAGTATGCGGCCGAATCCTGCCGTTTCCCGTGTGGGACTGTTAACCGTTAACTGTTAACTGTTAACTGTTAACTCGCGCCCAGGTATCTTTCAGCGTCACGGTGCGATTGAAAACCAGCCGCTCGTGCGTCGAATCGGGATCGAGGCAGAAGTAGCCCACGCGCTCGAACTGCACGTGCGCGGAGGGCGGCAGGTTCCGCACCGAAGGCTCGAGCTTGGCCCGCTCGATCACCCGCAGCGAATCGGGATTGAGATCGGCGAGAAAATCGCCGCTCTCCTCGGGGTTTTCGCTGCGAAACAGCCGATCGTAGAGCCGCACTTCGCAGTCGACCGCGTGCTCGGCGGAAACCCAGTGCAGCGTCGCTTTTGGCCGGCGCCCATCCGGAGCGTCGCCGCCGCGGGTCGCCGGATCGAAGGTGGCGCGCAGCTCGAGGATCTGGCCGCCGGCGTCTTTCACAACATGGGTACAGGTAACGAAGTACGCCGATCGAAGCCGGACTTCGCGCCCGGGCGCCAGCCGGAAAAACTTCTTCGGCGGCGCTTCCATGAAGTCGTCGCGTTCGATGTACAGCACCCGAGAGAACGGAACGGATCGCATCCCTGCCGCCGGATCCTCCGGATTGTTCGGCGTTTCGAACCACTCCGTCTGCCCCTCGGGATAGTTCTCGATGACCAACCGCAGCGGATCGAGAACGCCCATCACCCGCGGCGCGCTCTTGTTCAGATCCTCGCGCACGGAAAACTCCAGCAACGCGACGTCGATGACGTTCTCCCGCTTGGCCACGCCGACGCGATCGCAGAAATTGCGGATCGACTCCGGCGTGTAGCCGCGCCGCCGCAAGCCTGCGATGGTCGGCATCCGCGGATCGTCCCAGCCGTGCACGTGACCTTCCTCGACCAGGCGCAACAGCTTGCGCTTCGACATGACCATGTAATTGAGATTGAGGCGCGCGAACTCGTACTGCCGCGGCCGCGCCGGAACCGGAACGTTCTCGATCAGCCAGTCGTAGAGCGGGCGGTGATCCTCGAACTCCAGCGTGCAGAGCGAATGGGTGATGTGCTCGATCGCGTCCGACAGAGGATGCGCGTAGTCGTACATCGGATAGATGCACCAGACGTCGCCGGTGCGGTGATGCGTCTCGTGGCGGATGCGATAGAGCACCGGATCGCGCATGTTCACGTTCGGTGAGGCCATGTCGATCTTCGCCCGCAGGACGTGCTGCTCGTCGGCGAACTCCCCCGCACGCATGCGCCGGAACAGGTCGAGATTCTCCTCGACCGTTCGATTCCGGTAGGGCGACTCCTTTCCGGACTGCGTCAGCGTGCCGCGATATTCGCGGATCTCCTCCGCCGAGAGACTGTCGACATACGCCTTTCCGGCGCGGATGAGCTCCTCCGCCCACTCGTAGAGCTGCTGGAAGTAGTCGGAGGCATGGTAGAGGTGTTCTTCCCAGTCGAATCCCAGCCAGGCAACATCGCGCTTGATGGCCTCGGCGTACTCGGCCTCCTCTTTGGTCGGGTTGGTGTCATCAAACCGCAGATGACACCGCCCTCCGTATTCACCGGCGATTCCGAAGTTGAGGCAGATCGACTTGGCGTGGCCGATGTGCAGAAACCCGTTCGGCTCCGGTGGAAAGCGGGTGATAACCGTCGAATGCCTCCCGCTGCGGAGGTCCTCCTCGACGATCTCCCGGATGAAATCGAGCTGGTGTGACGGCGACTCGGTGGTGGTCATGAAGAAGGGGAGTCTACCTTTGCTGTCAACCCGCAGAGGCGTCCGGATCAAGCCGGCAAAGTAAGCCTGATCACGTTCGTTTCCTCGCACTTCCTGTTAGGATCATCGCAAAACAATGGGCGACCCTGCAGTGGAAGCTCGTCGCCAGTTCGGCGATTACGAGGTCGAATCGGTCCTCGGCAAAGGGGCCATGGGCATGGTTTACCTCGCGCGCGACCGGCGCATCGGCCGGCGCGTGGCGCTGAAAACCGTCCAGGTGCAGCAGCAGTTCGAGGACGAGAGCGAAGCCACCGAGTTCTATCAGCGGCTGCAGCGCGAAGCCGAAGTGTGCGGCGCGATGCAGCACCCGAACATCGTGACCCTCTACGAGCCCGGATACGAGAACAACATGATCTCGTTTCTGGCCACCGAGTGGGTCGATGGCGAGTCGCTGCGTGATCGCCTCAAGCGTTCCAAACCGCTTCCGCTCCAAGACGCGTTGCGCATCAGCGAAGACATTCTGCGCGGCCTGGCGTACGCGCACGCGAAGGGCGTCGTCCACCGCGATATCAAGCCGGCCAACATTCTTCTGGCCATCGACGGGCAGGCCAAGATTGCCGACTTCGGCATCGCCCGCCCTGTCGACTCCACGCTGACAGCCGTCGGCTCCATGCTCGGGACGCCAAACTACATGTCTCCCGAGCAGGTGAAGTGCGCTGCGGTCACGGAGCGCTCGGACCTCTTCTCGGCGGGCGTGGTCATGTACGAGATGCTGACCGGCATCAAACCGTTCTCCGCCCCTGACGTCAGCAACATCCTGCGCAATGTCATGGAGAAGGATCCGAAACCGGCGAACGAGGCAAACTCCGCGGTGCCAGTGGAGATCGAGAAACTGGTCGCGCACCTGCTGCAGAAAGCGCCCGATGCGCGTTTCGCCTCCGCGGCCGAGGCGTTAGCCGAGTTGCAGCGCGTCCGCCGGAAGGCCGGTCCCGCTGGCCCTTCGGAGGAGATGCCACCGGAGTCGGCCGTCGGAACGATCGCCACCGGCTCGTCGAGCAAACGGCTCGAAGGCACAACCGACGTCGGGTTCGACGACAACACGCCGGCGATGACGACGCGGCCGCGTGGCGCGATTCCGCCGTCCATCTCGTTCTCCATCATCGGCTTCCTCGCCGCGGCGCTCTTCGGCGCGATCGGCATCATCCACCTGCAGAGCGATCCGACCCCGACGGGGATCATGACGCCGCAGCAGAAAACGGAGTTCGCGGCCAGGAAAAAGGCGCTGACCAACGCGCGCGCCCTCCTTGCCGCCGGGCATTACGACGAAAGCGTCGCGGCATTCGACCAGTACGTGAAGCAATATCCGAAGAGCCTCGCCGGGCAGCAGGGACGTGACGAGGCGGTCAAGGCCGCCGAGGCGCACCAGGCGAGGACGACGGTCACGGCGACGGCATCGGGCAAACAACCTCAGAAAAAGCCGTCGCTGCTGCAGCGGCTCTTCCACCGCAATCGCAGCAATTAGTTCTCGCATAAGATGGCACCGTGCTCGACGAGACGCGCATCCGTCTCGACGCCATTCATTACGTCCGCGAACTTCGCGAGCGCTGGGTTGCTGTGCCCGCGTCTGAGCTGCAGCATTTCACCACGTACGGACGGCGCGTCGTCCTCAAAGGGCAGCAGGGAATCTTCAAGCCTGCCGAACTGAGCGATCCGCTTTCCATCACCTCGACCATCGATTCGTCGTACGCGGGAGACCCCATCGAAGGAAGCCGCGTGCTGTACGACTTCCTGCCGGGATCGCGCGAATATGAGAACGAAGGGCTGAAACGCTGCGCCGAGGCGGAACTGCCGCTGATCTACTTTCTGCAGGTCAAACGGCGGCCGAATCCCGAGTACGTCATCTTCGCGCCGGTATTCGTCGTCGGCTGGGACGACACTGTGCGGCGATTCCTCATCGATCTCTCCGAACAGAAGCCGGGCGAGGTCATTTCGCCTCCCCCCGTGACCCGGCAGCTCACGCTTCCGGCGATCCGCACTCCCGAGAGTCCGATGGAGATTCGGGAGATGTCGAAGAGCTATGGGATCACCAGCGTGCAGCGGCGGCTCCATCAGGCTCGATTCCGCAACGCCGTGCTGGAGGCGTATCGCGACCGCTGCGCCGTCTGCGGCCTGCGCGTGCGCGCGCTACTCGATGCGGCGCAAGTGGTTCCCGATCGCGATCCGCAACCGCTCCTTCCAGTGCGCGAGGGTCTGGCGCTCTGCGCTACGCACCACCGGGCCTTCGACGCGCACATCCTTCGCTATGACGACGACTACCTCGTGCACGTCGAATTGCCCAACCGCATGCCGGTCGGCGATGGCGAGCGCGCGATGCTGCTTGCGTTTGAGGGGAAGAAGCTCGAGTTGCCGCTGGATGAGGAGTTGTGGCCCGTACGAGTTAACCGTTAACAGTTAACAGTTAACAGAGTTCACGAGCCCGTTAACCGTTAACTGTTAACTGTTGACTTCGATCAGCTTCCAATACAGAACGCGACGGTCTCCTTCAGCTTCGCTCGATCGACCGGCTTGCGAAAAATGGCGCTGACCAGCCCGCGGTAGGGCCCTTCGATCATCGAGTCGGGCACCAGCGTCTCCGAGGCGCCGGTAATGGCGATGATTGAAGGGGGATTCGAGCGGCGCGCCCGGAGCTGGTCGATGAACTGCAGCCCGTCGGTATCGGGGAGGATCATGTCGAGCACAACGACAGCGCACTCGGGGGACACCGCTTTCTCCAGCCCTTCCGCGCCGGTGCTCGCCTGTTCCACGCGGATCCGTGTATCCAGCGCCAGATCGGCCGCCAGGAGCTTGCGCACCGACTCCGTGTCGTCGACAACGAGGACCATCGGCTTGGTGGGCATACGGCAAGGTTACCAGTTGCGGGTTGCCGGTCGCCAGCTGGACTCCGGGAACCGGAAACCGGAAGCTCGTACAATTCCGCGATCTGGGCAAGAAACCCAAGAGGGTGGATCGGCTGCTTCGACCGAGTCGAGCAGTTCGTCCGCTCACACGAGGAACGATGAAACGTCTACTGGTTGCATCCCTGGTTCTTGTTGCCACCGCCGCCGTCGCCGGCGAACATCACCCCCCGCTCGTCTCATCCCCCGGGTTCGACAAACTCAAGACGCTGGTCGGAGAGTGGACTGCCACCGTTCCGGAGATGGGAAAAGTGACGGCGACGTACACGATGCACTCCGACGGCTCGGCGTTGCTCGAAGAGCTCGGAATGCCGGGCGAGGTGTCGATGATCACTGTCTACTATCCAGCAGGGAATGACGTGGCCATGACGCACTACTGTTCGGGCCACAATCAGCCGCACATGAAAGCCACCGACGGGTCGCTCGATTTCGCGGCGACATCCGTCGAAAACCTCTCGTCGAAAGACGCCGAGCACATGGGCGGCGTGAGCTTCACTCTGAAGGACAACGATCACTTCACCGCGACGTGGCGGAATATGACAGCGGGAAAGAGTGTGGCCGTGCCCTTCGAATTCACGCGCGTGCGGTAGCGGTTCCGAGGGCCCGGAGCACGCGATGCCACCGCGCCCTCTGGAAATACCACAGCAGCGCCACGCCGATCGGCACGAACGAGAAGAGCAGCAGCAGGCGCGTCACACCGATGATCCCCGGATTGAACGGCGTGTGGATGTGCAGGTCGAGGGCGATCGACTCCAGGTCGTTCATCAGCATGCCACCCTTCCCCTGCCGGTACCAATCGAGGAAATCGGCGTCGTGCATCAGGCGCCAGGCGAAGCCCATGCTGTTGATCTGCACGAAAAACGCGACGAACGCGCCGAGCGGACGTTCCAGATCCGGGTTGCGCCAGCCGACACCGGCCAGCGCCTGATAAAAGAGGATGCCCGCCAGCACGAATTCGGAAACGTGCCCTGCCGCTGAGAAGGCCAGGTCGCGCCGCCATTCGCTGCTGACGAAAAAGAGCCAGACCAGAAAAAGGCCGGCGATCAGCCCGATCGTCGTGCGATTTTCCCGGAAAAGCCAGCCGAGATATCCGAATCCGCCGGCGATGGCCAGAACGATTGGCAGACGAAAGGCTCCATGCGGCGTGATGCCGCCACCGTAGACGAAATCGAACGCCGGAATCGACGGATACCCCACCAGCCACCCCATCACCGCGTGTCCCAGCTCGTGAAAGAGCGTGACCATGGCCGAGAAAATGAAACGCATGAGGGGGATCGCGTAGATGACGATCGCCGCGATGAGACCGAATCCGAGGATCTTCAGCTCTTTGGAACCGATGTTCCCGTCGGCAACGTCTTCGTCATCTCCCCTCACCCTGACCCTCTCCCCGCTTTGCGGGGCGAGGGGACTCGCGCTCTCCCCGCTTCGCGGGGCTAGGGGACTCGCGAATTCCCGCGAAGCGGCGGGTGAGGGCGCATATTTTCCGAACACGATCCCGCAGCGAGAGCACTCGGTCGCGCTCTCCGGCTCTTCGAAGCCGCACTTCGGACAGGCGATGTTCACCCGATCATGGTAACCAGGGAATCCGCGGAAGCGTATCCGGCAGCACCGAAAACGTGTCGTTCGTCAGCCAGAGCATCAGTAGATTCGTGAACCATGGGCTGCGCGGATCGCCGCTGACGCCGCCCGGAAGGCTCGATTCGCCATGCACCAGGCCTTTGGCCATGTCGCCGACGTAGCGTCGATTCGGCCCGCTGCCGAACATGAATCCGTTGACCGTCGAGGCGCGCGCGCCGTGCGTCGCCGCATCGACCGTCGAGAAACCGCCGTCGACGGCCACGCCGGGAAGATTCAGCAGCGACGGCAGCGGCGGCTGGCCGTACGGCGCGCCCGGCGAATAGAGATTGCCCATCAAATGCGAAAAGACGACGCGGTGCAGCTTGCCCCATCGATAGTCGCTGAAGTTCGTTGACTTGTTGAACGCCGGCGCGAACGCGTCGCTCGAAAGCATGGTCACACCGTCGGCGATGCTCTTGAGGATAAGGATGTCGCGGCGCGCCGCGGCGTCGTTCACGCCGGGGACGTTGAAGAAAGGCAATCCCGACGTGCCGCTCCCGCCCGTCGTCGCGTAGTTGTCGAGCTGGAAGCGGAGCGCGGAGAGGGTCTGCTGATCGGGCGGCAGAGGAACCGTGAGCGTCTTCAGGACGATGTCGATGGTGTTCGCCAGGAACTTGCTCCGCCACGCGGCGTAGATCGTCGCCGCGGCGCTCTTGTCGATCTCCGCCTGCGACGGTGCGCTCAGTTGCCCGTTCGTTTCGGCGGCGTCGTATCCGGTGTCGATGCCGGTCGGCGTGGAAAAGTCCCAGGCCGCGAGGCGCGCGACTGCGCCGGCGACCGCCGGACTCGCACCGAGCGCGGCGAGCGTCGGATCGGCCCCCGTCGCCTGCGCGTTGTGCAGCGCGCTCACAATGTACGGCACGAACACCTCGGCGTCGATGAGGACCGTGTCGGCCTGAATCGCCTGCATGTCGGCGAACGAAATCTTTCCGCCGCCGGCGAGTTTCTGCCGCACGAGCTGCGTGATGCGGCCCGCGCGGAAGCCGTCGTAGCCGGGACTGAGGTAGTAGATGCCGCCGCCGGGGCGCAAGGAATTGAGCGGATTGTCGTCGAGCGTCTGCCCGATCGGATCGTTGTTCGCATTCACGAACCAGCCGTTCGACGGGTTGAACACCTGCGGCATCTCGGAGTACGGAAGAATCTCGAAGGGGATCGATTGCTGCGGCTGCGGATGCGTGACCGGCAGCCATTCGTTACCGCCCGTGCCGTTACGGATGAAGTACGGCGGCAGGCCGGTCACCTTCAACGCCTGAAGATCTTCGCGAATCGGCATCTCGCCGCTGGTGAAGTAGCCGATGTTGCCGTCGACGTCGCCATAGACGAAGTTCTGCGAGCCGACATCGAAATACTGCAGCGCGGCCTTGAAGTCATCGGCGTTCTTTGCCTGATTAATGAGCATGAACGCTTCTAGCTCGTGCGTCGGATAGAAACCGACGTACTGCACGCTGACAGCGACTCCCGTCTTCGCGTCGAACTGGATGACCGGGCCGTGGCGCGGCACGATCAGCGTCGCGGCCGGAAGCCCCGCCGCCGCCGGCACGACACTGACACCGCTGCCGGGCGTGTTGACGCGATATTGCTCCGGGATCGGAATGACATTCTCTTTCTTCCCCAGGTACATGCTGGACAGTCCGCTCGGCGACGTGGCGTCCGGGACGAACTGCTCCTGGTAGATGTCGGTGACGTCCATCGGATGCACGGTGGAACCCCAGGCGATCCGTTCGTTCTGTCCCTGGATAACGAACGGTGCGCCGGGGAAGCCCATCCCGGCGACGTTCAGCTTTCCGGGGACGCGGATGGAGATGGGATAAAAGTTCGACGGCTCCGAAAACGACAGGTGCGGATCGTTCGCAATCAGCGCATTGCCTGTCGCGGAGTTCTTCGGCGCGATGGCCCACTCGTTCGAGCCCGCGTGGCGCTGCGGATCGATCGCTGCCTGCAGCACGTCGTTGTCGCGAATCTCCTCGAGGTGCTTCTGCGCCAGGGCGATCGCCTCCGGCTTGATCCAGCTGGTGTCCCATGCTGCGCCGCCACCCCCGGCGGCGTGCGTCCGAATCGGTTCCGACGCGCCACTGCCCGTCGCATCGGGAATGGTCGCAGCGCTGGTGAACGGCGCGACGCGCCAGGTGTCGTTGAACAGCTTCGTGCCGTTGAATCCGACGACCTGCCCCGCGGTCTGATCCGAGATCAATCCGACGGTCCTGCTGAGATCGAGATCGAACGACAATCCAAACGCGATCAGTTTCCCGACGGCGATCGAGTCGACGGCGGTCCACGGCTGCACGGAGTTGAGCCCCAGCAGGCTGTACTCCGGCGGAAGCACTCCCGGATGTGCCTGCAGGTACGCATTGACCCCCGCCGTGTAGGCATCGAGGGCCGCGCGTCCGTCGGCGCTCACCGCCGGCAGTGTGGCTTCTGCCGCGCGGCGGAGGCCGAGGGTGCGAAGCTGCACGTCATTTGGCAGCGCCGCCGATCCAAGAAGCTCCGCGAGCGTCCCGCTGGCGATCCGGCGCGACGTGTCCATCTGGAAGAACCGGTCCTGCGCGTGCAACCAGCCGTTGAGGAACCAGGCGTCATGCGTGTTCAGCGCGAAGACGTGCGGGATGCCGTTGGCCTCCCGGACCACCATCGCCGACTGCTGCATGCCATGGAGCTGCGTCATGCGGCCGAGCGGCAGATCCTGCCCGGAAAGCGAGAAGGCGACCAGAAGGACAGCGAAACCGAGGGAACGTTTCATCGAAGTACTCCTTGTAGTGCGTGGTTATACGCCCGCGCGCAGAAAATTTCGAAAAATTCATCAATCCCCTAAACGGCATACAATCACCGGCGCAAAGGAGTGCTTATGCGATCCAGCGTGCTCCTCGTCGTGATCCTTGCACTGATCACCTTCCCGCTCATGGCGCAGTCCAACGACGTTGCCATCTGGGGCGGTATCAGCCGCGTCGGATCGACCGACGTCAGCGGCTCGAACATCCACTTCGACCGCGGCCACGCGTATGGAGCGAGCTTTAATCACTTCTTTGGCGAACATCTTTCCGGCGAACTCGCGGTGTTCGAGGTTCGTCATAACGGATCGATCCAGATCGGCGGCGTGAACACCTTCGATGTCGGCAGCCTCAAGATGATGCCGGTCACGGCGACGTTGCAATGGCATTTCGCGCGCGCGGCACGATTCGATGTGTACGCCGGCGGCGGAGCGGCGTATGTCCGCTCGAACAGCCTGCACAGCAGCGATCTCGATACCGTTGGCGTCGGACGCGTGGACATCAAGAGCAAAATCGGATGGACGGGCCTCGGCGGCGTCTCCTACAGCCTCATGCACCCGCTCGCCGTGGCCGCCGAGGCGCGCTATATCAGCTATCGCCCCGACTCGGGGCCGAGCGATGCCCGGGTGCGGCTCGATCTCAGCCCCGTGCTCTACTCGGTCGGCCTGCGCTGGCGCTTCTGAGCGCGGCCGGCCCCGCCGCGACAACCCAGCAGGCAAAGGCGATGGCGAACATGCCACCGATGCGATAGACGTAGTCGGCGGCCGTCCAGAAGTCCTGCTCGAACGGCGAGAAGTGCGCGTTGCTCCACGTTCCGAGCCGTGTCGCGTACACGAACACCGCATCGGCGACCGTCGCAAACACGTGTGTTAGGGCGAGGACCACCGCCGCCAGCGCGAATCGAATAACGCTGCGATCGCGAAACAATCCGCGAACCGTCGCGAAAAGGCCAAAAAAAAGGATGACATTGTACGTGAGCTCGGAAAACGGGATGCGCACGGGCGGGATCGATGGGCCGGAAATCTCGATATTCATGCCCGCCGGCGTTAATCGCGTGCCTGCGAACAGGCGCGAGGCGCTGAGGAAGACGCGCGCAAGCGGCGCGACGGCCGCCGCGTAGATCGGCGTCCCGTACCGCCACACCAGAAACCCGATTGCGCAACCGATCGCGAATCGGAAGACCTTAGTCAGCATGAACGAGCTTCGCCCGCCGGCTCCAGATCAGGAAGAAACCGATGGCCACCGCAAAAATGATCGACTGCCACACCGCGAGATGGAACGATTCGAACCAGGTCCGCCGATGACATCCAATGAGATATAGCGTGACGACGCGAATCAGATTTGCGATCTGAAGAATCAGTCCGCCGATGACGACCGCGGCAACCCGCGAGCGCCACGTTGCGGGAAAGGCGAGCACCGCGGCGATGACGAACAGTGTCGCCTCCACGCCGTTGCATCCGTTCTTGATGTCCACGGCGAAGCAGGAGCCGGAGATGACCGTTCCCTCCACGCGAACCACCTCGCCGAACAGATGCAGCGTTGCGCCAGACACGGCAGCGATTCCGGCCGTGAACGGGCGGATCACGGTGCGGTCCACCGGATCGAGCAGCAGCGGGATCTCAAACAGTGCAAGGAGCATGAGAAAGAACACCACGAATCGGAGACGGCGCACGATCCGAGTATACGGTTACCGCTTCCGCCGCTGCTCCGCGAGCCACTGTACGACGTGCGTGGTCGTGTACGCGGGGTCCCAGGCGTTGTGTCCCGTGTGCGCGAACTCGGTGTAGCCGGCGCGAACGCCGAGGGCCGCGGCCATGCTGCGCGACTCGGTGACCGGGACGACCGGGTCGTCGCTGCCGTGGAAAATCCAGATCGGAACGTGCGGCAGGCGGCGCGCAAACTCGCCGTACGGCTCGCTGCTCGGCGTGTCGGTATCGGGGAGGCTCGGTGGACGATGCACGTATCCGCAGACCGGCGCGAGGGCCGACCAGCGACGCGGGTACTCGGCCCCGAGCGCCCACACGCCGGCCCCACCCATTGAGAGTCCGGTCAGCGAAACGCGGCGGCGGTCAATGGAGAACTCTCGCTCCGTCTGATCGAGTGCCGCAATGGCGATTTTCTTCCCGAGCGTTCCGGCCCACCGCTCGTTCGACGGACACTGCGGAAAGATGACGATCGCCGGAACATCGACGTTGCCGCTCCGAAGCGCCGGGCCGAGGCCCACCGCGATCTGTTTTTCGTTGTCCTCGCCCCGCTCACCGACGCCGTGCAGGAAAAGAATCGCCGGCGATTTGCGCGATGCGTCGGTCGAATCGGGAACCCAGATCTGATAGCGGCGCGCGACGCCGCCGACGGTGACGGATCGCGCCAGAAAGTGCCCCGCTGCTGCCATGACTGCCGCCGCCAGCACCCCATAATCATGCAAGAATTCCCGGCGTGAAGCGATTCGCGATCGCCCTCGCCTTCATCGCCCTGGCGGCGCACGCCGAGGACGGCGTGCTGCGGTTCGCAAACCTCGGCGACTTCCCGCTCGACAACCGGCAGATCATCCACGACTGCCGAATCGGCTATCGCACCTACGGGCAGCTCGCTCCAGACAAATCGAACGCCATCGCGGTGCTGACGTGGTTCGGCGGCACGACCAAAGGACTGGCGTCATGGATCGGCCCGGCAAAGCTGTACGACAGCACAAAATACTTCGTGATCGCCATCGATGCGCTCGGCGACGGCGTTTCGTCGTCGCCTTCGAACAGCAGCGCGCAGCCGGGCGCGCAATTTCCGCAATTCACCGTGCGCGACATGGTGCGCTCGCAACATGAGCTTCTGACGCGCAATCTGCAGATCGATCACCTCTACGCGATCAGCGGCCTCTCCATGGGCGCCATGCAGGCGTTGCAATGGGCCGTGTCCTATCCGCAGTTCATGAGCAAAGTGATTTCGATCGTCGGCACCCCGAAGCAGACGGCCTACGACCTTCTGCTGTGGAAGACGGAGCTGTCGCTGCTCGGCGTGCCGCTGGGAATGAAGGCGGCGGCGGATATCAACGAGATGCACCTGCACACGCCGGAGTACGTCGCTTCGCACACCAAAGACATCGATGCGCTGATGCAATCGCACGAAGAGGCCCTGCGGAAGCTGGACGTGAATGATTACGCGTCACAGCTCCGGGCGATGATCGGACACGACATCAGATCGCCGGAGGCCATTCGCGCGAAGATGCTCGTGGTCGTCTCGCTGCAGGACCACATGGTCAATCCCGCACCTGCACGGGAGCTGGCAAGAGTCACGAAATCGGAGCTGCTGACGCTCACCAGCGACTGCGGCCATCTGGCGACGGCGTGCGAGCAGGACGTGCTCGTCCGCAAAGTGGCGCGCTTCCTCGCGGCACCGTAGAGCTATCGCAATCGCGCCGGCGCCGCCGCGCGCTGCTACGGCTTCAAGAGCAGCTTGCCGGCCGTCTTGCGTGCTTCGAGCAGCCGGTGCGCCTCGGCCGCATCGCGCAGCGACATCTCGCGCTCGATCCGCAGCTTCAGCCGTCCCTCGGCGATCCAACCGAGGACTTCGCCGGCACGCCACAGCAGCTCGTCGCGCTCTGCCGTGTAGTGCGCGAGACTCGGGCGCGTCAGATAAATCCCATTTTTCGCCAGGCGCGCCGGATCAAACGGCGGCACCGGGCCGCTCGACTGTCCGAAGAGCGCGAGCAGTCCGCGTCGCGCGACGCAGTTGAGGCTCTTGTCGAACGTCATCTTCCCGACCGAATCGTAGACGACGTTGACTCCCTTGCCGCCCGTCAGCCGCATCACTTCCGACTCGAAGTCGCGTTCCTTGTAGTTGATGACTTCGTCCGCGCCGTCGCCGCGTGCGATCTTCGCCTTCTCCTCGGTCGATACCGTGCCGAACACGCGCGCGCCGCGCATTTTCGCCACCTGCACCAGCAGTCCGCCGACGCCTCCCGCCGCGGCGTGCACCAGCGCGGAATCGCCCTGCTTCAGCGGATAGGTGGAGACGGCGAGATAGTGCGCGGTCATTCCCTGCAGCATCGCCGCGGCGGCGGTCTTGAAGTCGACACCGCTCGGAATCGGCACGAGCATCTCCGCCGGCACGACCGCATACTCCGCGCACGCGCCGCGCGCCATGGCGTAGGCGACCCGATCGCCTTTTTTCACGACGGTCACGCCGGCGCCGGTCTCCTCCACCACGCCCGCCCCTTCCGATCCGGGGATCAGCGGCAGCGGGAGCTTGTACAACCCGGTGCGGTGATAGACGTCGATGAAGTTGACGCCGATCGATTCGAGACGCACCAGCGCCTCCCCTTTGCCGGGACGCGGCTTTTCGAGCTCCGCATATTCGAGGACCTCGGGACCGCCGTGCTGCTTCACCTGAATCGCGTGCATGAAAAGCGGACGTTATCAGATCCGCCACGTCATAACGCGCACAAAACCGTGTGATCGCGCTGATAGTGGCTCGATTCCTGCTGAACTACATCACACGCTGTTCCACCCGAGGATGAAAAGCAGTCTTTCGTTCCTGATCGCCGCCCCTGCGGCTCCGCTATTCGTCGCGGCGGCGCAGCCGACGCTATTTCCTGCGATGACCGGTCACGTCGGCTGGTACATCGCCGCGCTATCGGTGGCCATTCTGGCGGCCATCATGATCAAAGGCGCGCGCGACGGAACGCTCGCGCTATTGACGAGCGGCGGGACGATGAGTCATCTGCTGATCACGCTGCTCGTCGCCAGCGCCGTCGTTCCGTTAGCAGCCGAGGTCTTGATCGACCTCGGCCGACGCGCCGGGCTGTATCCACAGGCGGCCGTCGCCTATCTGCACGTTCTGATCGTGACCGTGATTCTGGTGGTAGCTACGATCGAAGTCGTCCGATCGATGCAACGACTGGAAACGCTGCGTGCGCAGAGCGAGGCGCGGCTGCGGCTGCAGATCGAGCGTATGCCGATCGCCTACATGACCATCTCGATAAGTTTCGATGTGTCGTCGTGGAGCCCGGCGGCGGAGCGCGTCTTCGGCTGGTCCGAGGCGGAGATCGTCGGGAAATCGGCAGGCATCCTCCTTCCAGGAGGGATGAAGAATGCCGATCTGGAGTCGCAGTGGCAACGGCTACTGAAGGGCGACTTCGCGGCGCAGAGCATCAACGAGAACGTCACCAAAGATGGCCGGACCATTCTCTGCCGCTGGTCCAGCACGCCGCTCATGGACTCCGACCGCAACGTCATCACTGTGATCGGCATGGTCGAGGACATCACCGAGGAGCAACGGACGCGGAGCGGCCTGCGTCAATCCCGGGAACGTTATCGAGAGCTGGTCGACAGTCTGCCCCATTACGTCTACAGCGTCGACGCTGACGACCGCTTCGTCGCGGTCAACAACGCGCTCTGCGGACACTTCGGGCGGGCAGAATCAGAGATCATCGGACGACGGCCGGAGGAACTGGGCCTTCCGCGCGAGATGGCGCTGGAACGGCAGGAACAGAAAGCGAAGACGCGCGCCACGGGAACCGTGCAGATCACCGATAGCGAATCCGTGCTCGACGGCCGGATGCGGCAATTCCGCTCCATCACCAGTCCGATGCGCGACGAGAACGGCATGATCGTCGGCGTCACCGGAATCAGCATCGACCTTACGGATCAGAAAACTGCCGAAGCAGGGCTGCAACGTCTACTGCATGCCGTGGAGCAGCTCGATGAGGTGATGTTCACAACTGATCGGGATGGAGTCATCACCTATGTGAATCCCGCCTTCGAAAGGGTCTACGGCTACAAGCGCGAGGAGGCGGTCGGCAAGACACCGCGGATCCTGAAAAGCGGTGAGGTCCCTCTGAAGTATTACCAGCAGTTCTGGGGCGAGCTCCTTGCAGGACGAAATGTTCGCGGCGAATATAGGAACCGCAAAAAGGATGGCTCGCTTGTCGATGTCGTCGGCTCCGCCAGTCCGCTTCTCGATGACAACGGGCAGATCACGGGGTTTGTCGCCGTGCAGCAGGACGTTACCGAGCAACATCGCGCGGCCGAAGAGCGTCGGAAGCTCGACGAACGTCTGGGACGTCTGGCGAAGATGGAAGCGCTCGGCACACTGGCTGGCGGCATGGCGCACGACTTCAACAATATCCTCAGCATCATCCTCACCCATGCCACGCTGCTGGAGCGGAAGCCGGATGCGGCGCGCCTCGCCAGCGCCATCGCCACGGTGAAGCAGGCGGTGCAGCGCGGGGCGAGTCTCTCGCGACAAATCCTGACCTTCGCCCGTCGCGCGGAGATCAAGGCCGAGCCGCTCAACACCGCGAAACTGATCATGGAAGTCGGATCGATGGTATCGGAGACGTTTCCGCGGACCATCCGGCTCACGCTCGATCTCGATCCCGATCTGCCTCTCATCAACGCCGACTCCGGCCAGCTCCATCAGGCACTGCTGAATCTCTGCGTCAACGCCCGCGACGCCATGCCAGACGGCGGAGAGCTGGGCATCGAGAGTCGCCTGGTACCAGCGGCATCGATGAAGATTCTGTTCGACGATGCCCAGGATGCCGACTATGTCCGCATCTCTGTCGAAGATACGGGCATCGGCATGGATGACGAGACACGCCGGCGAATCTTCGAGCCGTTCTTCACTACCAAGCCGAAAGGCAAGGGAACCGGCCTCGGCCTGGCGATGGTCTACGGTGTGGTGAACAGCCACGGCGGCTTGATCGATGTGAAGTCTGCCGCCGGCCGCGGCACGAGCTTCCTGCTCTACTTTCCGATCGCCAGGCGGACATCATCCGTTGTCCGCAATGAAGAAATGGTCGACGTCTCCGGCGGAGGTGAGACGCTGCTGGTCATCGACGACGAGCCGGCGATCCTCGACGCGCTGGCAGAAGAACTTCGACACCGCGGGTACCGCGTGTTCACCGCTTCCGACGGCGCCGAAGCCATCGAGACCTGCAACCGAATGCCCCGGCCCCATGCCGTGGTGATGGATCTGGGGATGCCGCGGATGTCGCCGGTGGCCCTGGTCAACCGGTTGCACGAGATGGTGCCGGGCGTGCCGGTCATCGCCATGACCGGCTACATCGATCCGGATGTTCATGCCGGCGTGGTCCGTGCCGGCGTGCTGCGGATCCTGCAGAAGCCGTTCGAAGTGGACGAGCTGCTGCGTTGTCTGCACGAAGTCCTCGAACAGCCCGCGCTCATTCCGCGATAATTCGACGCGCCTCTTCCGCGCGGTCTCTGTCGTAAACGACGATGATCACCTGCTGTACTGTGGTGGTCGCCTGCCGCAACGTCTGCACCATGGCCCGAAGCGCTCGATCGAACTTGATCCGCGCATGACCCGTCCCAAACACCGGCATCGCCAGTGTCGAGCATCCGATTTGGTCCGCTTTCGCCAGCGCGTTTCGGACGCAGGTCCGGATGATCGGCTCGGACGAGCGATGCGACCTGTCGCCGGCGACGCAGTGAATCACCGCTTTGTAGGGCAGCGTGCCGGCAGTGGTGACATGAGCCGATCCGGCCGGAAGCGAGCCGCGCGGCGAGGCCCCGACGATCGCCTCGCACGCACGCAGGATTTCCCACCCGCCACGCTCCCGCACCGTCCCACCCGTTCCCATCATCAACGACAGCCGCGGATTCGTCGATGTGCAGATCACCTCCGCCGGCGCCTCGGTAATGTCTCCCAGGAAAATCGAGATGTTCATCCGTTCGCAAACGTCAGCGTCGCAATGAACGTCGGTTTTCTCCGCGCCTTCGTCGCTTGCTCGAAGGCGTAGGCGAACTTGATCAGCGTCGGCTCGGCCCAGGCGCCGGCGAAAAACGACAGGCCGACCGGCAATCCGAACGCCAGGCCCGCCGGCACGGTGATGTGCGGATAGCCGGCCACGGCGGACGCCGTCGAGTAGCCGCCGGTGTAGTGGTCGCCGTTGATCAGGTCCGTTGGCCACACGGGCCCGCCGGTCGGCGCGATCAGCGCATCGAGTTTGTGCTTCTTCAGCACAGCGTCGATTCCTTCCGCGCGCGACAGGCGATGGTTCCTGGCCAGCGCCTTCTTATATTTCTCCTCCGTCAGGGGCCCCTTCTTCTCCGCGCGCTCGAACAGCTCCTGCCCGAAGTACGGCATCTCGCGGCTGCGGTTGTCCTCATTGAACCGGATCAGATCGGCGAGCATGCGCGTGGTGACGTTCGGGCGAAGTCCGGCCAGGTATTTGTTCAGATCGGTCTTGAATTCGTAAAGCAGCACTTCCTGTTCGGAATCGTCGTACTTGCCGCTGGTGGCCATGTCGGCCGGATCGACGATCGTCGCCCCGAGGCGCTTGATGGTGTCGATGGCATCCTTCATCAGCGCGTCGGTGGCGTCGTTGATGCCAAAATACTTTCGCGCCACGCCGATGCGTGCGCCGCGGAGGCCCGTTGGATCAAGAGACTTCGTGTAGTCGACGCTCTTCGCGGCGAGCGCTCCTAACAGGATCGCCGCGTCCGTAACCGTGCGGCACATCGGGCCGGCGGTGTCCTGGCTATGGGCGATGGGAACGATGCCGGCGCCGCCGATCAGGCCGAGGGTCGGCTTGATGCCCACCAGTCCCGATGTGGAGGACGGGCAAACCACCGAGCCGTCGGTCTCCGTCCCGACGCCGATCGCCGCGAGATTCGCAGCGAGGCCCGCTCCCGTTCCGGAGCTGGAGCCGCACGGATTGCGATCGAGGACGTATGGATTCCGCGTCTGCCCTCCCCTGCCGCTCCATCCGCTGGTCGAATGCGTGGAGCGGAAGTTCGCCCACTCGCTGAGATTCGTTTTGCCGAGGATGACCGCACCCGCCTCGCGCAACTTTTTCGCCACGTTCGAGTCGTGCGGCGCAATCGACTCCGCGAGCGCCAGCGATCCGGCGGAGGTGTGCATCCGGTCGGCGGTGTCGATGTTGTCCTTGATCAGCACCGGAATTCCATGCAGCGGCCCGCGCGCACCCTTCTCCTTCCTCTCATTGTCCATCCCGTCGGCGATGGACAGGGCGTCGGGATTGAGCTCGATCACCGCGTTGATCGCCGGCCCCTTTTTGTTCAGCGTGTCGATGCGCTGCAGATACGCCTCGGTGAGCGCGCGCGCGGTGAAGCGACCGCTGCGCATTCCTTCCTGCATCTCGCCGACGCTCATCTCCTCGAGCTCGAACGGCGGCGATGACGCAAACGCCTGCTCCAGGGCGACACCGCGGCGGGTCAACGCCGTCGCAATGCCAAGACCCGCGACGGTGAGAAAGTTTCTGCGATCGATCGTCATTCGTCCCTTCCTTTCTGGTCCAAGTGGAAGCGATGCACCATGCGATGAAGAAACGGGGCGAGCAGAACTCCGGACGCGGCAATCACGAAGAGGCCCGAAAACAGCGCGTAGCATGAGACGAACAGTTTTCCGGACGCTGTGGTGACCGGGTCGACCGGTCCCATCCCGCCGAGGATCATCGATGCATTGACAAGAGCATCGATCCACGGCAGGTGCACCAGAACGTGATACCCGAGCACACCAACGCCGAGAGCGGCGGCAATCATCGCCATGACGACACCGCCGTGCTTGAGCACGCGGATTCCAAATTCACGCGGGGTGAGGAGCTTCTCGCGCCGATGCTCGTACATGCCGCCCTGCGGTCGACTACGATTGCACGCATGCGGGCCGTCCGTCTACTCCGCCACGGAGCGCCGTCGAGGACGGCTCGGCCTGGAGCTCGATCCGCAGTGCTTTCGCGTTCGCTGGCGCGTCGCGCGGGCTGTGTGCGAAATGCGGCTGCCACAAACCTGACGAAAAGAAAAGGCCCGGCACGCGGCCGGGCCCTTTTGTTTCAGAAGAGACGAGACTCAGTAGTTGATCGTGGCCACCACGACGTCGCTGTAGCTGCCGACCGTCACGTCCTGTGCCTGCGGAACCGTACCGTAGACCGAGACCGCGGTCGCGACTCTCGAAGCCGAGTTGTACGCCGCCGTCGTGCCGCCCGCCAGGCCCGTGCCCCACACCTGCGTGCGGGCCCCGTCCTTGTACAGCGCGTAGTTCAGGAAATCGGTGCCGCTCGACATCCGGCGCGAACCGCCCAGGAGATTGTTTCCGGTGCCCAGGTCGATGGTCGCCGCCGCACCCTTCGTGCAGGCAACGGTCACCGTGCCGGTCGCGGTCAGGTCGGTAGCCGCATTGGCAACCACCGGGTCATACGCGCCGAAGGCCACCGGGGCCGTGTTGATCGTGCAGACCGCCGCCACCGACGCCGAGACGTTCAGATTGGCAGTGGCCGTAGCGGCAAAGGCCGCCGGAGTGATGGTCAGGCTGAGGATTGCGAGAGAGAGAATTGTGCGTTTCATTTGAGTGCTCCTTCGTTATGGGCCCAATGTAGGGGCGCGGGCGTGAGGATCCCTGAGGAGGAAAGCCGATTTTTCGTCAGTCCTCA
>JBGPFD010000018.1:0-26868 GCA_041483175.1 Thermoanaerobaculia bacterium
AGAGTGCACGCGGCTCCGCCATCGCCGTGGCCATTTCGATCTGCAGCACTGGCGACCTGTAACAGCGAGTCGAACCCGCGTCATCCGAGCTGTCACCCCGAGTGTCAGCGAGGGGCCTGCGGGAACGGGTGGCACGAAGATCGTGCCTTGTGCCGCCCAGCCCTCCAGGCCCCTCGCTTACGCTCGGGGTGACATGTAGATGGCGGGCTTCGCACTAGACGCCCAGCTCGCCGCGAAAAACGGTGACCGCGCGACCGCCGATCTTCACGCGGTCTCCAGCGAGCCGGAGCCGCAGCATCCCGCCGCGGCGTGATGCCTGGAAGGCGACGAGGTCCTGTTTGTGCATCCGCTCCGCCCAGTACGGCGTGAGACAGCAGTGCGCCGAGCCAGTCACCGGATCTTCATCGACGCCCGATCCTGGCGCGAAAAAGCGCGAGACGAAATCGTATTCGCCGTTCGCGCCGCGACTGGTGACGATCACTCCGCGCACCGGAATCTGGCGCAGCCGCGCGTGATCGGGATTCAGTTTCTTCACGTCCATTTCCGAGGCCACTTCGACGATGAAGTCGAACTTGTTCCGACCGATGTAGCGCGGCGATGTGACGCCGAGGGCTTCGAGCAGGCCGGCGGGAGCCTCGGCCGGCTGCGCGGGCGTGGTGGGAAAATCAAGCTCGATCCAGCCGCCGTTCTGTTTTGCGGTCAGAAGACCGCTGCGAGTCTGAAAGCGCGCCGTCTCGCCCGGCGGAAGGAGCCGCTCCTCCCATAGCGCGTGCGCGCTGGCCAGCGTCGCGTGGCCGCAAAGATCGACCTCCACGGTCGGAGTGAACCAGCGCAACGACCAGCTGTCGCCGCGCGGCAGTAGAAACGCCGTCTCCGAGAGGTTCATCTCCGCGCCGACGCTCTGCATCCACGCGCTGTCGCGCTCGCGGTCGAGCAGGCAGACGGCGGCCGGGTTTCCGCGGAACGGCTGGTCCGTAAACGCGTCGATCTGGAGGAGGCGCATGGATGAATCGTGTGGGAGCGGCCGCCCTGGGCCGCTCAGCGGCGGGCGAAGGCGCCCGCCGCCACACTCAGAATCCCTGTACTTTTGGCGCCTTCAGGTACATCAACTTCACGGCGATGAAACCGATGATGATGATGCCCGCCAGGGTCGCGTCTCGCGGGACTGCAGAAGCCCCATATACCGTCGGATAGTGATTGCTGATCATGGTGAAGATCAGCGGAACGGACATGTAGGTATTGTGCCGGGAGCGCAGCCCGGCTGTGGCCACCTGCGCCGGATCGGGAGCGGTTCCCTCCTTGAGCGCGGTGATGATCCGCTTCTGATAGGGCCAGATCACCATCCAGACGTTGAGCGCCATCATCGTCCCGAAGATCACGCCGGTGTGGATGTAGAGCGCGCGGCCGCTGTAGTGACCGACGCATTCCAAAAAGAAGTAGAGGCCGGCGAAGACGGCCATGCAAATCGTCGCGCCGACGACTTTGTTCGCGAGCGCCTTCATGATGGCGTTGTAAACCAGGAAGCCGATCGCCAGCACGATGAGCGTGATCACGAACCACAGCCATTGGCTACCGAGATGATCGGCATCGAAGAGCACTTCACGGCTCTGGTAATAGACCAGCACCCCCAGCAGGATGCCGAAGATCCACGTCCACGCCGCACCCCATCGGAACCAGAAAAGCGCGCGCGGCAACAGCTCGGGATTGATGATTTTCTTTGTCGGACCGTCGATCTTTCCCTGAAACGGGCCGTTCACCCAGTTGAAGAAATAGAGGTGGCCGATCCAGATGATGCCGGCCACGACGTGGGCCCACCGGAAGATCAACTGAAGCCAGGTATTGAGTTCAGGACTCATAGCCTCTCCTCACGGTCAAACCGTTTACGATAGCGGCGGGCGAGGGCGCCCACCGCAACACATTTACGATAGCCTGCGCGGATTATATGACTTCCCGAGAGTTCGACGGCCGCATCGCCGTGGTCACTGGCGCATCGAGCGGAATCGGTCGCGCCACGGCCGAGCTGCTCGTTTCACGCGGAGCATTGGTGGCATTGTTCGCTCGCTCCGAGGACAAATTGAAGGCGCTCGCGGCGCGGCACGACGGCCGCATGCTGCCGATGGCGGGAGATGTCTCCGATGCCGGCGCCGTGGAACGGCTGTTCAAAGAGACCAAATCGCGATTCGGCGACTGCGACATTCTGATCAACGACGCAGGAACGTACGTCGATTCGCCGGTCGACCGTATGACGGAAGCGGAATGGAATCGCGTTTTCGATGTGAACGTCGGCGGCGCGTTTCTCACCACGCGTCGCGCGATCCGCGGCATGATCGACCGCCGAAGCGGGGCTATCGTGAACGTCTCGTCGATCAGCGGCGTCCTCGGGCCGCAGAAGTTTCCCGGATTCTCGGCATACTGCGCGAGCAAAGCGGCGCTGATCGGCTTCACTGAGGCGGTTGCGGTTGAGGCGCGGCAGTACGGCGTGCGCATCAACTGCGTCAGTCCCGGATCGGTCGATACGCCGATGTGGGCGGCGGTGGGCGGTGGGGCGCCGGCGGATATGACTCCGCAGGAAGTCGCCGAGGTGATTCTGTTTCTTGCATCAGACCGCTCGCGGCCGATCAACGGTCAGAACATTCATGTCTACAACGCGTGATCTTCGTCCTACCTGGGCCGAGATCGATCTGTCGGCATTCACTCGCAACGTCGATGCGATCGCCGGCGGTTTGCCCGCCGGGTCGCGGCTGATCGCGGTGCTGAAGGCGGACGCGTACGGTCACGGCGCCGTGGAGCTGGCGAAACGCTGCGCGCCCGATCGCGTGGCCATGATTGCCGTCGCCCTCCTGGAGGAAGCGCTGGAGCTTCGTCGCGCGGCCATCGCGCTTCCGTTGCTCGTTCTCGGACCTCTCACGGAGACGCAGATTGCCGTCGCGGCCGAAGAGAACGTTCGGCCCGGAATCATCGGACCGGAAGAGCTTGAATCCGCCTGCCGCGTGGCGCGCGAGCGCGAGGTGGCCATTCATCTGAAGCTCGACAGCGGCATGGGGCGGATGGGCATTCTGGAAGGCGAACTGCCACGCGTCGCGGAGATGATCCGCTCGGCGCCGCGTCTGCGCATTGAGGCGATCTACACGCATTTCGCGAACGCCAGCGATGCAGAAGATCCGTTCGCCAAGGAGCAGATCGTGCGGTTCGAGCGGATGTGCCACGAATTGCGGCACGCCGGTATCACCGCGCCGCACCATCACCTTGCAAACAGCGCGGCGACGGTCCGCGGGGTCGTGCAGTCGGGCGACTGGGTCCGAGTAGGCGTCGCGCTCTACGGCGCCGAGGCGCTCGATCGCGGCGGCTCACGCCTCGAGCCGCTGCTGCGTTGGCGAACGGAGATTGCCCGGCTCAAGGAGCTGCCCGCCGGCAGTCCGGTCGGCTACGGGCTGGCGTTCCGCACGACGCGGCCCAGCCGCATCGCCGCAGTTCCGGCCGGCTATGCCGATGGGTACGAGCGGCGGCTGTCCAATAACGCCGAGGTTCTGGTCCGTGGCCGGCGCGCGCCGGTCGTCGGGCGCATTTCGATGGATCTGACGACGATCGACGTGACGGATGTTCCGGACGTACGCTTCGGCGACGAAGTCGTTCTTCTCGGAAAACAGGGCGGCGATGAAATCTCCGCCGAGGAGTTGGGGAGGCGCACCGGTACAATTTCGTACGAGGTGTTCTGCCGGATCAGCCATCGCGTTCCGCGTGTGTACCGATGACCAACGTCCTCGAGAGTGTCGGCTTCATTTTTCTGCGCCTGTTCGAGCAGACGGGCCTCTGGTTCCGCATGCTGTGGCGGACCGTGACCTGGTCGGTCCGGCCGCCGTTTGAAATCGGGGAGTGGTTCCGCCAGATGGTCCGCGTCGGCGTCGAGTCGGTGCCGGTGGTATTCCTGACCACGATGTTCACCGGCATGGTCTTCGCGCTGGAGACCTACACCGGATTCCATCGCGTGCACGCGGAGAGCTTTGTCGGCAGCGCGGTGGCGCTGTCGATGCTGCGCGAGCTTTCGCCGGTGCTGGTCGGATTGATGGTCACCGGCCGGGTCGGATCGTCGATGGCCGCGGAAATCGGGACGATGCGCGTGACCGAGCAGATCGACGCTCTCAAGGCGCTGGCCACCGACCCGATCCAATACCTCTTCGTTCCACGCGTGATCGCCGGGATCATCATGCTGCCGTTCCTGGTAATCCTCGGCGACGCACTGGGCATCGGCGGAGGGTATCTGGTGGCGGTGAAGCTGCTCGACGTGAACGCGGTCATCTATCAGCAGAACACGTTTCAATACCTCGATATGCAGGACCTCTGGTCGGGCGCGATCAAGGCCGCGGTGTTCGGATTGATCCTCACCCTCACCGGCTGTGTGCGTGGCTACTACACCGCGGGTGGGGCGGAGGGTGTGGGCCGCTCGACGACGCAGGCGGTGGTCAGCGCCTCGCTGATCATTTTACTGAGCGATTTCTTCCTGACGAAGCTGCTCCTGTGACGACGAACGGCCAACCGATCATCTCGCTCCGTCACGTCGAAAAATCCCTCGGCGGCAAGCCGGTGCTGCGCGATCTTTCCATTGATATCGCGCGCGGCGAGTCGGTGGTCATCGTCGGCGGTTCCGGTCAGGGAAAGAGCGTCACGCTCAAACACATGATCGGGTTGATGCGGCCTGACGGTGGTCAGGTGCTCGTCGACGGACATGACATCGGCGCGATGCGCGAAGTGGAATTGAATCGATTACGCCAGCACTTCGGAATGGCCTTCCAGGAAGGGGCGCTGTTCGATTCGATGTCCGTCTTCGAGAACATCGCTTTTCCATTGCGCCGGCACACGAAAATGACGGAGAGCGAAATTCGCGGGCGCGTCGAGGAGTGCCTCGAGCAGGTGCACCTCCACGGCGTAGAGGAAAAGCGGCCTTCGGAGCTGTCGGGCGGCATGCGAAGGCGCGTCGGATTCGCGCGGGCCATTTCGCTCAAGCCGGAGATTCTGCTCTTTGACGAGCCGACTTCCGGACTCGATCCGGTCATCAGCGACGTCATCGCGGAGTTGATCCGCGAGATGGACGCTACGCTGAATACCACGACCGTGAGCATCACGCATGACATGAAGGTGACCTTCAAGATCGCCGACCGCGTGGCCATGCTCCACGGCGGACGCATCATCGAGGAAGGGACGCCCGAGGAGTTCCAGCGTTCGGCGAACCCGATGGTGCAGCAGTTCATCGAAGGGCGCGCGGAAGGGCCCCTGACCGAATAGAATCCCAAACTTCCGGCACGTAGAGCCGACTCTCCAGTCGGTTCGAACCGCTGAGAGGCGGCTCTACGTGCTGTGGATAGGAGGGTATTTCGTGCACAAACGCCTTTTCCTCGCGGTTGCCCTGTGCCTTGTCGCGGCTTCGATCGCAGCCGCGCCGATCGTCATCCGCGTCGATGCGACGCAGGCTGCGTCCAACGTCCTGCACGCGCATATGACGATTCCCGTGACTTCCGGCCCGCTCACGCTCTACTACCCGAAATGGATTCCCGGCGAGCACGGTCCGACGGGACCGATCAACGGGCTGACGGGGCTGAAGTTCGCCGCGAATGGCGCATCGATTTCCTGGAATCGCGATCCGGTCGAGATGTTTGCCTTTCACGTCAACGTTCCCGCGGGGGCGACCGCACTCGACGTCGATCTCGACTACCTCGCGCCGCCATCGGGCGGCTTCACCGCCGGGGCGTCCACCTCGCCCCGGCTCGCGATCCTCAGTTGGAACACCATACTTCTCTATCCCCAAACCGCCAGCAGCGATCTGCTGCAATACGAGCCGTCGCTGCGCATTCCAAGCGGTTGGAAATATGCGACCGCTCTCGAGTCGCGATCGACAGGCGACGAGATCCGCTTCGAGACCGTCTCCCTCACCACGCTCGTCGACTCCCCGGTGCAGATGGCCGCAGAGCTGAAGGCGATCGACATTCCGAACCACACCGGCATGCGGCACACCATCGACCTGGCCTCGGAGAATTCCTTTGCTTTGCAGACGCCAGCCGACTTCGCCAGCCGCTACTCACGGCTGGTGGAAGAGACGACCGCGCTGTTCGGTGCGAATCATTACCGACATTACGACTGGCTGCTGACGCTCAGCGATCAGGTCGCGCATTTCGGCCTCGAGCATCACCAGTCGAGCGACGACCGGGTTGGCGAGAAGACACTCACCGAGGACGAATCGCGGCCGTGGGTCAGCACGCTCCTGGCGCACGAGTACGTGCATTCCTGGAACGGAAAGTACCGCCGGCCGGCCGGTCTCGCCGTTTCCAACTACGAGAATCCGATGACCGGCGAGTTGCTGTGGGTTTACGAAGGGCTGACAAACTTCCTCGGCGAACTTCTCCCGTGGCGCAGCGGCCTGCTCACGGCCGAGCAATACCGCGATCTGCTCGCCTTCACCGCTGCCGGGATGACCGAACATGTCGGGCGCACGTGGCGTCCGCTGGTGGATACCGCGGTCGCCGCGCAGATTCTGTATGGCAGTCCGCAGGAAGGCATTTCGTGGCGCCGGAGCGTCGATTACTACCCCGAAGGAACGCTGATCTGGCTCGATGCCGACATGACCATTCGCTCGGTCACGGGCGGCAAACGTTCGCTCGACGACTTCTGCCGCTCCTTCTTCGGCGGCAGCAGCGGGCATCCGGAACTGAAGCCGTACACATTCGACGATCTGGTCAACGCGCTGAATGCGATCGCGCCGTACGACTGGCGATCGTTTCTCAATCAGCGGCTGACGTCGACCTCGCCCACGCCGCCGCTCGGAGGCATCGAGGCAGCCGGGTGGAAGCTGGTGTACAACGACCAGCCGAATCTCGCCATCCAGCGCGGAGAGCACCTCAACAAGTCGGTCGACCTGAACGGTTCGCTCGGATTCACGGTCCGCGAACGCGGCCAGGTCGGCGACGTAATCCCCAACTCACCCGCGGCGAAGGCGGGAATGGTCGGCGGATCGCGGATCGTCGCCGTGAATGGCCGGCGCTTCTCCACCGAAGATCTGCGGAATGTCGTCAAGGCGTCAACGACTTCGACGAAGCCGATCGAGCTGATCGTGGAGAGCGGCCAGTTCTACTCCACGGAGAGAATCGCCTACAGCGGCGGCATTCGCTATCCGCATCTGGAGCGGGTCGCTGGCAAGCCGGATCTGCTGGAAATTCTCGGCATGCCGCGCGCGAAGAAATGACTTGACCCCTCACCCGCCGCTTCGCGGCACCCTCTCCCCGCTGCGCGGGGCGAGGGGACTCGCGCATCGACCTTCTCCCCGCGCGGCGGGGAGAAGGTGGCCAACGGCCGGATGAGGGGGCTAGTCCTTGCGCAAACGGCGATGCTGCGTCGGTTTCGTTGTGGCGGTGGTTTCGGTCGTGGTGGTCGTCGTGCTCGAGATCATCGGCACGGGCGTCTCGGTGACGACCGGTGCGGGTGTGGGGGCAGGTGCTGGTGTCTCGACTACCACCGGCGCGGGGGTTGTCTCGACAACCGGTGCCGGGGTTTCGGTCACCACCACCGTCGATGGCAAGGGCTTGGGAACGTTGTTCACGTTCGTGTTCAAGCCGGTGGAGGAGCTGTTGCCGGCCGAGCCGACCGAGCTGCTGGTGTAAGTGTTGCCGCTGTGATCGACCACTGCCGGTCCGGAAATGACCGCGGGTGTCGATGGTGCGGCAGTGCTTCCCTGCGTATTCGCGGGTGCCGGAGTGGTGCCGATCACCTGGGCGGCGTGTTGCGGCTGCTGCTGCACCGCCGCTTCCGTTCTGATCTGCCCGGAGTTCTGGTCTGACGTCAATGGCTGGTGCGAGCAGGCACCGAGTGCCAGCGCCACGGCGGCCGTACCGAGGCCGGCCGCTACCTTTGTCAAAAGCGTATGTTCTTTCATTCTTGCTACTCCTTCTGTTGAGCCTATCGGCTACAAAGTGCTGAGCAATCACCACGCCTGAATCTTGGTAGACTCCGCCGATGCCGGATCGCGTCTGGAAAGTCGGCGAGCTCATCCGTCAGATCAATCTCGACTTCTTCCGCTACAACGACATCGCCGTGGAAGGGGAGGTCTCGAATTTCACCCGTTCCTCGGCAGGGCACTGCTACTTTTCGATCAAGGACCGCCGCTCGCAGATGCGAGTGGTGCTGTTTGATTCCAGCGCGCGATTCCTTCGCTTCCGCATCGAGAACGGCCTGCAGTTGATCGTCCGCGGGCGGCTTAACATTTATGAGCAGAAAGGGGAGTTCCAGCTCAATGCCGTCACGGCCGAGCCCGCCGGCCTCGGCGCGCTGCAGCTCGCCTTTGAGCAACTGAAGCGGCGCCTGGCCGACGAGGGGCTGTTCGAAGCGGCGCGCAAGAAACCGATCCCCATGCTGCCCCAGCGGATCGCTATAGTGACTAGTACCACAGGCGCGGCGATCCGCGATATCCTCAACGTCCTCGGCCGGCGATTCGAAGGGTTGTTGCTGCAGATCTACCCGGTGCGCGTGCAGGGGGACTCCGCGGCTCGCGAGATTGCATCCGCCATCGGCCATCTGTCGGCGTGGGAGATGCACGATGTCGTGCTGATCTGCCGCGGAGGAGGATCGCTCGAGGACCTTTGGCCGTTCAATGAAGAAATCGTCGCCCGCGCCGTCGCCGCATGCTCGATCCCGACGATTTCCGGCGTCGGTCATGAGACCGACTTCACTATCTGCGATCTGGTTGCCGATCTGCGCGCGCCGACACCTTCCGCGGCCGCGGAGATCGTCATCCGCGCCAAGAGCGAGATCGCTACGCACGTGGAGCACGATCTCCGCCGCATCCGCCAGGTGATCGAGTCGCGCGTGAGCAACCTTCGTCACGAGCTCCGTCATCTCGCTTCCTCCGATCGCCTCGGACTTCTGCCGCGGCGGATGGCCGCGCGGCGCGAGAGGCTCGATCGGCAGCGAGTCGCGCTCTACCGCATCGTCGAGTCACGTGCCCGCGCGCTCCGCACGCGGCTCAACGCCACCGGCGATCCACTGGCCCAGTATCCGTCGCGCATTACGCGCCGCAGGCAGCAGCTCGAGGCTGTGGCCGGCACGCTCGGTGCCGTCTCGCCGCTTTCCGTCCTCTCGCGCGGCTACGCGATCGCTTTCACGCGTTTGCGGAATCGGCGAAAACCGATCCTCGACTCTGCCGTGGTGCAGGTCGGCGATCCGATCGAAGTGCAGCTCAAGAAGGGCCGCCTGGAGTGCACTGTCGACGGGAAGACGATGGGGCTCGAGAGCGTCTGGCCCGTATTGAACGAGTAAGCCATGCCGCGCGCAAAGTCGAACGAGTTCGAGAAGGCCTTCCAGGAGCTGGAGCAGATCGTCAAACGTCTGGAGAGCGAGGAGCTGCCGCTCGACGAATCGCTGCAGCTCTTCGAGAAAGGCATCCGCCTTTCGCGCTTCTGCAATCAGAAGCTCGAAGAGGTGGAGAAAAAGATCGAGTTGATCCTGGCCGACTCGAAGGGACAGCCGGTGACCGAACCGTTCGAGCCGGGAGAGCAGCAGGCGGATGACGAACAGCGAACTGCTGACAACGACTGACTACCTCGCGGCGTGTCGCACACGAATCGACCGCACGCTCGATGCGTACCTTCCCCCGGCCGGAACGCCTCCGGCCGCCATTCATGAGGCAATGCGCTACGCGGTTCTCGGCGGTGGAAAGCGCATCCGCCCCATTCTGGCCATTGCCGCCGCGGAGGCCTGCGGCGCGGAGGTCGAGCCGCTGCTCCTCCCCTTCGCGGCGCTCGAGCTGATCCACACGTATTCGCTCGTGCACGACGATCTTCCAGCGCTCGACAACGACGATCTTCGCCGCGGACGCAAGACAACGCACGTCGTCTTCGGCGAAGCGATCGGCATCCTTACCGGCGACGCCCTGCTGACCGAGGCGTTTTCCTGGCTCTCGCGACCGATGAAAGGCGTCGATCCCGCCCGGCAACTGCGCGCCATCCACGAGGTTGCCGTCGCGGTAGATTCGAGAGGAATGATCGGCGGCCAGGTGGCCGACCTGGAGGCATCGATCAACGCCTCTCCCACACTGGACCACCTCGAATTCATCCATCGCAACAAAACGGCGAAGCTGATCACGGCGGCGGTGATGCTCGGGGGGATCCTGGCGAAGGCCCCCGAATCACAGCTCGATACGATGCGCCAGTACGGAGAGACGACCGGCCTCCTCTTTCAGATCGTCGACGACCTGCTCGATCAGGAGCAGACCTCCGCCGAGCTTGGGAAGACCGCGGGGAAAGACGCGGCGCAGGGGAAACTGACGTACCCGGCGCTGATCGGGACTGCCGCGGCGCACAAACGCGCCGAGGAGCTGCTGCAAGTCGCTGTAGCAAGGGCTGCTATCATCCGCGGTCCGGTGAATTATCTCGGAGCGATCGCACGTTACGTCTGCGAACGCCGCTCCTGATCGTCATGACCCTTCTGGAACAGATCAACTCTCCGGTGGATCTTCGGAAGCTCGACCGGCAGCAGCTCCCGCAACTCGCGCAGGAGATCCGCGATCGCATCATTGAGGTCGTCTCACAGATCGGTGGCCACTTCGGCGGCAATCTCGGCATTGTGGAGCTCACGCTCGCGCTGCACTACGTCTTCGACACGCCGCGCGACCAGATCGTGTTCGACACCGGACACCAGAGCTATCCGCACAAGCTGATTACCGGGCGCCGCGACCGCATCCACACCATTCGCCAGCACGACGGCATCTCCGGATTCTGCAAACGCGAGGAGTCGGAGTACGACGTGTTCAACGCGGGGCACGCATCGACATCGATTTCCGCCGCGCTGGGGATCGCCGTGGCGCGCGATTTTCGCGGTGAGGACTACCACGTGGTAGCGGTGATCGGCGACGGCGCGCTTTCCGGCGGCCTGGCGCTCGAAGGCCTCAATCAGGCCGGCCATCTGAAGCGGAAGCTGTTTCTGGTGCTCAACGACAACGAAATGTCGATCTCGACGAATGTCGGCGCCATCAGCGGCTACCTGAATCAGATCATCAAGGGCCAGCGCTACGTCCAGGCCAAGGATCTGGCCAAGGGCGTGATGGATCGCATTCCTCTCATCGGCGGCAAGCTCCACGAGCTGGCGTCGGAGATGGAGGAAGTGGTCAAGCACATGGTCGTTCCCGGCACGCTCTTCGAGGAGCTCGGCTTCAAGTACCTCGGGCCGTACGACGGGCACGATCTCGAGCTGCTGATCGACCTCTTCGAAGAGCACAAGGATTACAACGGCCCGATTCTGCTGCACGTCATCACCAAGAAGGGGAAGGGCTACACGCCGGCGGAGAACAGGCCGATCTGGTCGCACGGCGTCACGCCGTTCGACATCGACTCCGGCGAAGTGAAAAAATCGGACAAGCCGTCGCCGCCGAGCTACACGAACGTGTTCGCGGAGACGCTCATCGAGCTGGCGAAAGCCGACCCGAAGATCGTGGCCATTACCGCGGCCATGCCGGAAGGCACCGGCCTCGACAAATTCAAGAAGGTCTTTCCCGAGCGGATGCTCGATGTCGGCATCGCCGAAGAACACGCGGTCACCTTCAGCGGCGGCATGGCCACGCAGGGAATGAAGCCGGTGGTGGCGATTTACTCGACCTTCCTGCAGCGGGCATTCGATCAGGTGTTCCACGACGTCACGATCATGGATCTGCCGGTGGTGTTCGCCCTCGATCGCGGCGGGATCGCCGGGGCGGACGGTCCGACGCACCACGGCATCTATGACATGGCCTACCTGCGGATCTTTCCCAACATGATCTGCATGGCTCCGAAAGACGAGAACGAGCTGCGGCACATGGTGAAGACCGCGCTGGAGACCGGCCATCCGACGTCGCTGCGTTATCCCCGCGGCAACGGCGTCGGCGTCGCAATGGACCCCGAGCTGCGCTCGCTCCCGATCGGCAAAGGGGAAGTGCTGCGCGAGGGGCGCGACGCGGCGATCTTCGCCATCGGCAACGAGGTATGGCCGGCGATGAAGGCTGCGGAGCTGCTGGCGAAAGAGGGCTCCGACGTCGCGGTCATTAACGCGCGCTTCATCAAGCCGCTCGATGACGCGCTGATCGTGCGCTACTGCCAGCCGGGCGCGCGGATCATCACCGTTGAGGAGGGCTCTCTCGCCGGCGGTTTCGGATCCGCAGTGATGGAGAGCGCGCAGCAGCTCGGGATGGCCGGCGTGTTATTTCATCGTATCGGAATTCCCGACGAGTACGTGCACCACGGCTCGCAGGACGTCCTGCGCGCCCAATACGACCTGCACGCCGAAGGCATCGCGGGGCGCGTCCGCGAGTTCCTGCGCGAGCGCGTCGAGCGGCCGCGCCTGGCGACGATCCGCTGATGTTTGCCGCGGCGCTGCTTCTCGCAGCCATCACCTCCCAGGCTGAAACGAGCCGGCAACTCACCGCGTCGGCTGAAGAACTGCTGCGGATCGAGAAGCGGATTGCGTCGGAAAATGATCTTGATTTCCTGCTTTACGAAGACGTCCTCTCGCTTCTCGATTCGGCAATCGACGCCGATCCGGACAATATGCACGCGCATGCCCTCGCGGCGGGCGTGCTGCTTCTGAGGAGCGACGACGGCGACGGCACGTTCGACATCTGCTACCTCCTCGACGCCCGCGACGAGGCGAATGAGGTGGTTGCGCATGGTTCGCGCGCCGGCGCGGCGGACATTGCCGCGGCGCGCGCGGTCCTGCGCGAGATCGCCCGCATCCCGCCGAGCGCCATTCCCGACCAGCCGTCGAGCTGCGATGACCACGAAGAGCAACAACGCGGCACCCGAACGCGGCTCCAAACGCGCTAAGTCACGCCTCGACGTCGCGCTCGTGGCGCGCGGTCTGGTGGACACGCGCGCGAAGGCGCAGTCGCTGATCATGGCCCGGCGCGTTCTGGTCAACGAGCAGTTCGTCGACAAGCCGGGGACCGCCGTTCATGATGATGACCAGTTACGCGTCTCCTCACTCGAACACCCGTGGGTCGGACGCGGCGGCATCAAGCTGGCGCATGCGCTCGAGACGTTCTCCGTCGACGTGACCGGGAAAATCTGCGCCGACATCGGCGCGTCGACCGGCGGATTCACTGATGTCCTGCTGCAGCAGGGCACGGCCAAGGTCTACGCCGTCGACGTTGGCTACGGCCAGCTCGATGCATCGCTGCGCAACAATCCGCGCGTCGTTGTCCGCGAGAAGGTGAACGCGCGATTCCTGCAGCCTTCCGATTTCGACGAGCGGATCGATTTCGTCTCCATCGACGTGTCGTTCATCTCGCTAAAGCTGATCCTTCCCGCGGTGGCGAAGTTTCTCCGCGGCGATCTCGTGGCCCTGATCAAGCCCCAATTCGAGGTCGGCCGCGGCGAGGTTGGCAAGGGAGGAATCGTACGAGACGACGCGAAACGCGGGGCCGCGGTGGAGTCGGTCGTTGATTTCGCGAAAAAGATCGGATTCGAGGTGAAGGGAGTGGTCGAGAGTCCGGTGAAGGGGGCGGAAGGGAATGTGGAGTATCTGATGTATGCGAGGATTCTTGAGAATGAAGAATTTCGAATTAAGAATTAAGAATGACGGCCCATCTCGTCGCACACATTTCTTAATTCTTCATTCGGAATTCTTAATTCTCCCTCAAGTACTCCCGTAATCCCTCCCGCCACGACTCCGGCTTGACTCCCGTCAACCGCTCATAGCTCTCTGTCGACAGCACCGAGTACGCCGGGCGGGTGGCGGGGCGGGGGAACTCCTCGGTGGACACCGGCTTGACGATCACCCTGGCACCGAGATCCTCGACGATCGCGCAGGCGAAGTCGTACCAGGTGCATTCCGGCTGGTCGGCGTAATGAATGACGCCGCGGCCCCCCGCCTCGGCGACGCGAATCAAAGCCTCGGCCAGGTGGGGCGTCCAGGTGGGGCGGCCGCGCTGATCGTCGACGACGCGCAGCGGGTTCGTTCCCTTGCGGATCTGATTGCGAATGGCCGCCACGAAATTCGGGCCTTGCTCTCCGAACAGCCACGACGTCCGGACGATGAGGTGCTCTCGGGCGTGTCTTGCGGCGCCCTCGCCCAGAAGTTTGGAGCGGCCATAGGCCGAAAGCGGTGCCGGCGCGGCGTCGACCTCGTACGGCGTTCGCGCGCGCCCGTCGAAGACGAAGTCGCTCGACAGGTGCAGCAGCAGCGCTCTGGATGAATTCGCCGCCTGCGCCAAAAGCTCGACCGACGAGCCGTTGATCGCGTTCGCCGTCGCCGCGCTTGACTCGGCGCCGTCGACGCGCGTGTATCCGGCGCAGTTGACGATGATCGACGGATGCGCGCTCATGACCGCCGCGTTCACCGCGCGCGCGTCGGTGATGTCCAGATCGGATTTCGCCAGCGCTACGAGGTCCATTCCGCGCCGTTCCAGCGCGCGGCGCAGATCGGTGGCCACCATTCCGCCGGCGCCGGTGATCAGCCACCGAGGGGTCATGCGTGCGAGGTCTTGGTCTTGAGCTGGACTCGGATGCGCCGCCGTCTCCGCTCGCGGAGAAAGCCCAGGATGAACAAAGCGTAGAGGGTGCGGGCGTTACCGGCGGGATTGCCCGGCTGATTGACGATTTCGAAGAGCGTTCGCTTGCCGTTCGCGGCCTCGAGCAGCGCCTGCTCGTCTTCCGTAAGGGGAACGTCAATCGGCAAATCCGTTCGCTGCAGGAGGGTTGATTTTGTGCCGATCCGGCTGAGGAGCAGGCGCGCGTCAGGCATTAGAGCCACCCCGCGCACGATCGCCTGACGGATTGGAACGGCAGCCTGGTGGAGCTTGAAATGGCGCTGATTGCGGCCGGGAATGAAGACGGCGCTGCCACTGTCCCACGAAAAGATCTGCAGGAGCGTCTCTTCGATCGGAGTCGTGGAGAAGACGATCTCACCCCGCTCGATGGTCAAAAGTTTGACATCGTGTCCGCGCCGGCACTCCAGGCGGCCGGGGACGTTGTAATGGTGGATCTTGACGAGGATTTCCGGAAGCGGCGTCTGCGCCAGATCGGTCTTATAGAGCGGCGGCTCCGGGTCCGAGTGGTACTTCACGCCGTCGTGTTCTTCTTTTCCTCGATCTGCTTCTTCTCTTCACGGGCGCGAAGACCCTCGCGGAAGTTGGAGATTCCTTCGCCCAACCCTTTGCCAAGCTGGGGAAGCTTTCCCGCGCCGAACACCACGAGGATGATGGCGAAGATGACGAGGAGCTCCGGTAAACCAAGTGTGCCAAACATTCAGCCTCCGATGTCGCCGCGCGGTGGGCCGGTCCGCGATGCGGGCGTAGTCTAGTACGGATGCAGCCTTTTCCGCGAATAACACAGACTCCGGCCGCGGGATTTCGTGTACCGGAGCGGCTGTTAAGATCCGGCCGCAATGATCGACCTCTCCCGCCTTAACCCCCAGCAACGTGAGGCGGTCACACATGGTGACGGACCTCTTCTGGTGCTGGCGGGAGCGGGATCGGGCAAAACGCGGGTGATCACCTACCGCATTGGCTGGCTCATCGGCGAACAGGCGGTCCGGCCTTCGGAGATTCTCGCGGTGACGTTCACCAACAAGGCCGCCAACGAGATGCTCTCGCGCGTCGAACGGCTGGTGCCCAATATCGGCGCACGGCCGTGGATCGGCACCTTCCATTCGATGTCCCTGCGCATGCTGCGGCGCTACGCGGATCGCCTCGGTTACACAAAATCGTTCGCCGTCTACGACACGGCCGACCAGTTGACGCTGGTCCGGCGTTGCATGCGCGAGCTGCAGATGAGCGACGACGCGTTTCCGTCGCGCGCGCTCCTGAATCGAATTTCCAACGGCAAGAACGACCTGATCGGGCCCGCCGAGTACGAGAAGCAGAACATCGATTTCTTCGGCGCCCGCGTCGCGGAGGTCTACCGGCTGTATCAGCGGCGTCTGAAGGAATTCGACGCCATGGATTTCGACGACCTGATCGGGAACACCGTGCAACTCCTGGAGCGCAATGACGATGTACGCGCCGAGCTGCATCAGCGCTTCCAGCACTTGCTGATCGACGAATATCAAGATACTAATCATGCACAATATATACTGATTAAAATGTTGACAGGTCCGCGTGGCAACGTGATGGCCGTCGGCGACGAGGACCAGTCGATCTATCGCTTCCGCGGCGCCGACATCAACAACATCCTCAACTTCGAGCGCGCTTTTCCCGGCGCGCGCGTGATCAAGCTGGAGCAGAACTACCGCTCGACCGGCAACATCCTCGACGCCGCGACCGGCGTCGTCTCCAACAACGTGGCCCGCAAAGGGAAGCGCCTGTTTACCGATGCCGGCAGCGGCGAGCCGGTGCGCGTGGTCACCTGCAGCAACGAGCGCGAAGAGGCGCAGTTCGTCCTGGAACGGATCGTCGGCCAGCAGTCCCGCTACGCCCTCTCCGATTTCGCCGTGCTGTTCCGCACCAACGCGCAGTCGCGGCCCTTCGAGGAGGAGCTGCTGCGCGCGAATCTGCCGTACTCGGTCGTTGGCGGCATCAAGTTCTATGAACGGGCGGAGATCAAGGACATCCTCGCTTACGCACGGCTCGCCGTGCGGCCGCACGACACGCCCTCCATCGAGCGCGTCATCAACGTGCCCTCGCGCGGCATCGGTGACACCACGCTGAAGGCTCTCGATGAAGAGGCCAGGCGCCAGAACGCGTCGCTCTGGAGCGTGGTCGAAGGACCGCTCGACCTTCCGCCACGCGCCACGCGCGCCGTCGGCGAATTCCGGGACATCGTGCACGACCTGCAGCGCGCGGCGACCAATCCCGCTTCCGAGTTGCTCGATTACGTCCTGCTGCGTACCGGGTATCGGCGCATGCTGCAGGAATCGCGCGACGTGCAGGATGAATCACGCCTGCAGAACCTCGACGAACTGATCAGCTCCGCGCGGGAGTTCAACGAGCAGAATCCGGCGGCCTCGCTCGCCGACTACCTGGATTCGATCACCCTGATGACCGATCTCGATCGCTATGAGGCGCAGAAAGGCGTGACGCTCATGACCTTGCACGCCGCGAAGGGATTGGAGTTCAAGGTCGTCTTTCTCGCCGGAATGGAGGAAGGCATACTGCCGCATGCCCAGTCGGTCGAGGAGAACGACGACGTGGAAGAGGAGCGGCGCCTCTGCTATGTCGGGATGACGCGCGCGCGGGAACAGCTTTATTGCCTCTACGCATTCGAGCGCCGCCTGCACGGCCAGTTCCGCGAGCAGAGCCCGTCGCCATTTCTTCGCGAGATCCCCGAGGCGGTGATCGAAGCAGTGCGCCTCGGCAGAGTTCGATTTGGTGGAGCGCCGCGGTCCTCCACGCCAAGGGCCGCCGCGAACGGCGGCTCTCCACCGAGAGATGGCGTCAAGAACATCGCCTCGTTTTTTCAGAACGCGCCGGTACAGTTCGATCCGGCGGCGATCCGGCCGGCGCGAACGCAGCCGTCGAAATCAGCGGAACTCAAGCGCGGCGCACGCGTGCGCCACGAGCAGTTCGGCGACGGGACGATCCTGACGATGGAAGGGAGTGGACTGGACGCCAAGCTGACCGTCTACTTCGATCGCGTCGGATCGAAAAAGTTCATCGCCAAGTACGCGAAGCTGACGCGAATCTAGAGTTCCAAGGCCGTTGCTGCGGCGTCCCCGCCCGCCGGGCCGGCGAGGACGCCGGCCCCTACACATGTTTCAGAGGTTCCCTATCGCTTCATGGCCATCTGCAGGACTTGTGCGAGATGCAGAGCCTGGCGATTGGTCGACTGGGCGATCTGCTCGCGGCAACTGAAGCCGTCGGCGAGGATGAGCGTGTCCGGCGCAGCATCGCGCACCTTCGGAAGGATCACCCGCTCCCCGATGCGCATGGAGATGTCGTAATGATCCTTCTCGAAGCCGAAGGCGCCCGCCATGCCGCAGCAGCCGGAATCGGGATGTTCGAGATCGAGCCCCAGCTTCCGCAGCACGGCCTCTTCGGCGTCGAAGTGCATGATCGCCTTGTGGTGACAGTGAGCCTGCACGAGCGCTTTCCGCTCGAGTCGCGGCAGCGGGAAACGATCGCCTTCTCGTTGAATGAACTCGCTCAACGTCATTGCCGCCATTCCCAGCCGCCGCGCGTCTTCGTGCGCCGGAAACAGGTTGTGCAATTCGTCGCGGAAGACCGAGACGCAGCTCGGCTCGAGTCCGACGATGGCGATCCCTTCGTCGAGCTCGGGACGCAGTTCGGTCATGACCTCGCGCAGGAGTTTCTTCGCCGCAGGGAGAAAGCCCCAGTCGTACAGGGGCCGTCCGCAGCAGAGAGGCTTTCGCGGAATGGTCACGTGATATCCGGCCGCCTCGAGGACTTCGACGGCGGCCATCGCCGTGTCGGGATTGAAGTAGTTGTTGAACGTGTCCGGCCAGAGCAGCACGCGCTTATGCGGTGTGGCGGCCGGCGCCCCCGCCGGCCGTTCGGCGGGCGAGGCGCCCGCCTTCACACGTGCTCGAAACTGCTGCACGAAGGTCTTGCGCGCGTAGCGTGGCATCCGGCGCTCGCGTGCAATGCCGGTCAGCGGCTTCGTCAGCGGCATCATCAGATTTGCAATCCACGGGGCCAGTGAGGCGAACCGCGACCAGCGATGGATCCACCCCATCGTGTAGGCGGCCATCGGCCGGACGCGGTGTTCGTAATAGTGCGCCAGGAACTCCGCCTTGTAGGTGGCCATGTCGACGTTGACCGGACAATCGCTTTTGCATCCCTTGCACGACAGGCAGAGGTCGAGCGCGTCCCGCACCGGCTCGCTGTGCCAGTTGTCGGCGATTTCTTCTCCCTGAAACATCTCGAATAGCAGGTGCGCGCGGCCGCGCGTGGAGTGCTCTTCTTCGCGGGTGGCCATGTAGCTGGGGCACATCGTGCCGCCGTCCATGCGGCGGCACTCGCCGACGCCGACGCAGCGCAACACCGCGCGGTCGATGCGCCCCTCATCCTCGGGAAACCGGAAATGTGTTTCCGGAGACCAGGGGTGGAAATCGCCGCCGAGCCGGAGGTTCTCGGTCGGGTGGTAGGGGGTGACCACCTTTCCGGGATTCATCTTCCACTCCGGATCCCAGATCGACTTGAATTCGCGAAAGGCGCCGATCAGCTCCTCGCCGAACATTTTCGGCAGCAGCTCCGCACGTGACTGCCCGTCGCCGTGCTCGCCCGACAGAGATCCGTTGTACTTGATGCAGAGATCGGCAGCCTCGTCGATGTAGTCGCGATAGCGCGTGATTCCGGCGGCGCTTTCGAGATCGAAGTTGTTCCGCGTGTGGACGCACGCCTGTCCGAAGTGTCCGTAGAGATCGCCGACATAGCCGTACTTGTCCATCAGCTTGCGCAGATCGCGCAGGTACTTGCCGAGGTGCTTCGGATCGACGGCGGAGTCTTCCCACCCTTCCCACGTCCGCGGCTTGCCGGGAACGAAGGCCGTGGCGCCCAGGCCCGACTCGCGGATTTTCCAGACGTTCCGCTCTTCCTTCTTGTCGTCGAAGCGCTTGATCGACGGAACGAGCTGCGAGTGCTTCAGGGCGTCGATCATCTTCTGCGCGTTGGCCTCGGACTCCTCTTTCGTGGCGCCGCCGAATTCCACGAGCAGCCACCCGCGGCCTTCCGGCAGCAGGGGGATCTTGTCGACGTTCAGCTTCTTCGACTTCATGTCTTCGATCAGGCGGTCATCGACCCCTTCGAGGCCGATGGGATGGAATTCGAGCAGGCGCGGAACGTCGTCAGCTGCAACGAAGATGTCTTCGTATCCGAGGACCACGAGCGTACGTGAGGGGGGGCTGTAAACCAGTCTGCATTTCGCCTCCAGCACGATCACGCAGGTGCACTCGCTCCCGACCAGCGCCTTTGCCACGTGAAAGCCGTCCTCGGGCAGCAACGAATCGAGGTTGTAGCCCGAGACGCGGCGCGGAATCTTCGGATAGCGGGCTCGAATCAGATCCCCGTACTTGTCCCGGATGTCGCGCAAGCGGCGGTAGATCTCGCCGTGGCGCCCTCCGCCGGCGATGACGCGCTCGATCTCGTCGTTGCTCGTCGGACCGACGCGCAGCCGCTCTCCGTCGTAGGTCAGCACGTCCAGCTCCTCGATGTTGTCGACGGTCTTGCCGGCCATCAGCGCGTGCACGCCGCAGGAGTTGTTGCCGATCATCCCGCCGATCGTGCAGCGGCTGTGCGAGGCTGGATCGGGTCCAAACGTGAGGCTGTGCTTTTCCGCCGCTTCGCGAAGATCGTCGAGCACGATGCCCGGCTCGACGCGAGCAAACTTCTTCTGCGGATCGAGCTCGAGGATGCGGTGCATGTACTTTGAAAAATCGAGCACCACGGCGACGTTGCAGCACTGCCCGGCGAGCGACGTTCCACCGCCACGGGCGAGGATCGGCGCGCCGAATTTGCGCGCCAGCGTGACCGTAGCAATCACGTCATTGGCATCGCGTGGCAGCACGACCCCGATCGGTACCTGTCGGTAATTCGATGCGTCGGTGGCGTAAAGCGCGCGGGATCCATTGTCGAAGCGCACCTCGCCGGCCACTTCGCGCCGCAGCGCCGCCGCGAGCGCCGCCGCGTCGACGTTGACCGTCTGCACGCGGTCGCTGTGCTCGATGCGCGCGGGAACGGGACGTTTGCGATCGAAGGAAATGGGCGGAAAGCGCTGCACTTCGTCTTTCATCTGTTATGCAGCATATCGCTCCGCGTCCGCCGCCTTCAGCTCCACGCCGAGCCCGGGCCGCGAGAGATCGGGTTACAACGCCCCGCGGCGACCGAGATGCCCCTTAACCGCGTCAAATCCCGAATCGCAACCCGACGATCAACCGCCGCCCCGGCGAGCGATAGCCGAGCACCTCCTCGTATCGCGCGTTCGCCAGATTCTCGACTTTGACGAAGGGCACAAATCGGCCGGCGTGGTATTGCACGTTCGTGTCGATTGTGGTGTAGGCGGCATTCGGGACGATGGAGTAGGGCCCAATCGGAAGAATGTCCAACCGTGCGCCGCTGCGCACGAGCGCTAGCGTGGTATCCGCCTGTCCGGAGCGCCAGCCGAACGAAATTGATCCGCTGTGTTTTGGCCGCCGTGCCAGGCGCTCGCCCGTCGCCTCGTCCTCATCGCGATGGAGAAAGGTGTAGCTCAGGCCGATGTCGAACGCGCTGCCGAAGTGCTCCTCAGCGCCGAGCTCCAAACCGTCGCTGCGAACTCTGCCAATGTTCGCGAAGGCGTAGGTCTGATTATCGAAGTTGATCAGATCGCGAAAGCGGCTGCGGAACAACGTGAGCGACAGCAGGCCGTTCGATCCGAGCGGCGCGTCGTATCCGGCTTCCAGGTTGCGGCTGTGCTCCGCGTGCAGGTTTGCGTTCCCGGAGAACGGGAAGTACAGCTCACCGACCGACGGGGCGCGGAATCCCTCCCCGTACGCGAGGCGAAGTTTTCCGCCGCGACGAATCCATGCGATCGCCAGCCGCGGCGAGGTCTGCCCGCCGAACGTGGTGAAGTCGTCGTATCGTGCACCGGCGCTCAGCTCAATGCGCGACGCGCTGCCCGCGGGGGCGCTCCATCGATCTTCGACGAACAGCGAACGCGCGGTGCGGTGATTGCGTTGCAGGCTCACACCGAAGTTGCTGCGGTCGTCGACGACCGATCGCTCCGTTTCGCCGCCGGCGATGATCGTCCCCGCGGCGGTCGGCGTGCGCGAGACGAAGCGCGCGCGGCGCGAGGTCGACGCGGTGCTCGAATCGGTGAAGCCGAACGAATCCTGCGGATCGCGAAAGTCGTCCTTGCGCCGGTTTTCGGAGAGCGTGAGCTCGAGCGACGTGCGGCCGAGCGCCGACTGCAACGGCAGGGCGATCTGCCGCTCGCTGCCGTTCTGCCGGCGCTGCGGGCTCGGGACCAGCGCGCCGCCCGCCGTATCGAGGCTGAACGGAATCCCGAGGTCGTATGAGGTGTGCCGTGCGGCGATTCCTATCGACAGCGCCGGCGCCGGCGTCCAGCGCGCCAGAAAATCACCGCTGTTCTGCCGGAAATCATCGTTCGGATCGAAGCCGTCGTCCAGACGCCGCTCGATCGCGCCGCTGAGTTGAATCGTCGTGCCGGCGTACGCGCCACCGACGCGCACGTTGCGCAGTCCGCGGCCGCCGCCCTCCACCTCCGCCTGCAGGCCGCTGCTGCGCTGCGCAGTGAGGATGTTGACTACCCCGGACATCGCCTCGGAGCCGTAGAGCGCCGAAAACGGCCCGCGGACGACTTCCACCTGCGACACGCCTGCGGTGGAGAAGCGCCCCCAGTCGTATCCGGCGAAGTACGGGTTATTGATCGCGATGCCGTTCCACATCACGAGCGTCTGCGTCGATGCGCCGCCGCGCGTGAAGAGCGAAGTCGCCTTTCCCGGCGAACCGCTGCGGCTGATGGTCAGTCCCGGCACCTGGCGCAGGACGTCGGCGACGTCCCGCGCCGCCTGCTGATCGATTTCTTTCTTGGTAATGACGGTGACCGATGCCGGCGTCGACTCGATCGTCTCCAGCATGTCGGACGCGGTGACGATCATCTGGTCGGAGACTCGCGGCGTCTGAGCGAAAAGAGCGATGGCGGTGAAGAGAGCGAGGATGGACGAAACGAACGGTTTCACGGCGACTTCCCTCCGAAGCGGGTGAAGGTTTTGTCCGAAACGGCCGGTCTCCTGGCTTCCGGGTCGTCCTCCTCACGCCTCCCTTCCCGCTTTCGCAGTGGGCGCTACGCGCGCAGCGTGATTCGTCGCCGTTCACAGTGGCGGGGGCCGCGCCGGTATTGCACCGGCTTCCCGTTCGCCGTCTTGGACTGTTTGGAAAGAGCTGGAGCGATTCTATACGAGTTGCCGGGAACTTTTTCAGGGTCGTTTCAAAAACTTCTCATGCAACAACGCATCGGGCGGAATGGCGACGCCCGATGGCGATCTCCGGGCCGGCAGAGCGACGCTGACGGCCAGACAATAGAGGAAATGCCTCAATGACATTCGGACATCCGGAGCGCCAAAAGATCCTTGGACGCGCGAGCGAAAGGGCCGGAATCAACTGTGGTAACCTCGATTGAATCCCATGGTTCTCTTCAATTACGCGACGAAAGAGATTACGGCGAAGATCGTTTATTACGGGCCGGGTCTTTGCGGGAAGACGACCAATCTGCAGTTCATCTACGACTCGCTGCCGTCGAATCACAAGAGCAAGATGCTGTCGCTGTCGACGAAGACCGACCGCACGCTCTTCTTCGATTTCCTCCCGCTCGACCTTGGAAAGATCCGCGGCATGCGCGCCAAGCTGCAGCTCTACACCGTTCCCGGGCAGGTCTACTACAACTCGACGCGGCAACTCGTGCTCAAGGGAGCCGACGGCGTGGTGTTCGTCGCCGACAGCCAGGATTACGCGCTCGATGCGAATCTCGAGTCGCTGCAGAACCTCGAAGACAATCTGAAACGGCAGGGGATGCGCATCCGCGACCTGCCGCTGGTGATGCAGTACAACAAGCGCGACCTGCCGAACGCGCTGCCGGTGCCGCAGCTCGAGAAAGAGATCAACAAGTTCAATGCTCCGCATTTCGAATCGGTGGCCACGACGGGAATGGGCGTCGAAGAAACGCTGAAAGGGGGCACCCGGCTCGTGCTCGGCCATCTGGTGAAGAAATATGGACTGGAAGGTCCTGAGCCGCTCGAGCGCGAGATCCAGATCCTCAGCACGCCGCCGGCCTCGCCATCTGCCAACACCGTGTGGGACGATGAAGACCCCACCCTGCCGCTGCGGAGCAGGGAGAGCCAGGAGATCGCGACCTTTGACGAGCCGACGGAGATTCCGCTGGCCTCAATCGAGATCCCGCTTCCGCAGGACGTTCTCGGCTCGCTGCCGGACATCGACGGCGGAGGAGCCGCGTCGACGGTGGCCTCAGCGCCGGCGCCCGACCGCCGCTCGTCGGACGCGTTGATCAAAGAGGTGACCGTCCCGCTGTCGCTGACCTCTGAGGAGCTGCGGCGCCATCGCAAAATGCGGCTGAAGATCACCGTCGACATCAGCATCCGGTAGAAATTCGGCGCGGCGGCGATTCGTTGGCAACCATGTTCAGCCGGAGGAGTGGTCGAGTGGTTTAAGGCAGCGGTCTTGAAAACCGCCGTACGGGTGACCGTACCGTGGGTTCGAATCCCACCTCCTCCGCCATTGAAAGGCAGAGGGCAGAAGGCAGAAGGCAGAAGTGCATTGTAGAATCGCGTCCGGTTTACGGAATGATTTGATTCCCTTCTGCCTTCTGCCTTCATACTTCTGCCTTCAGCCTTGGAGAGATGGGTGAGCGGCTGAAACCAGCGGTTTGCTAAACCGCCGTAGGGCCACAAAGCTCTACCGAGGGTTCGAATCCCTCTCTCTCCGCCAGATTCCCCCTCCTCTGCTCCGATCCCACCCCCGAACGGGCACATTTCGTGAACCGTCTTGTTGCTGCCTCACGCAGGTGCACGCAGTTCTCACAGGTTCAATTTCATCCGAAGGAGAAATCAGGAATGGCAAATACGAGCAAGCGCGGTTTTGCGTCGATGGACCGAAGTAAGCAGCGTGAGATTGCAAGCAAAGGCGGCCGGGCAGCCCACGCGAAGGGAACGGCTCACGAGTTCTCCGCTGACGAGGCGCGTGTGGCGGGTCGGAAGGGCGGAGAAACCGTCAGCCGCGACCGCGCGCACATGTCGACGATCGGCCGAGAGGGAGGCCATAGCCGCGGACGCTCGCGACAACTACAGCCAAATCAACAGTCTGCGACAGCTTCCTTGGGAACGACCGACACGGAACGCTCCATTTACGAACGCGCCGCCGATCGGGGAAACATCGCCTCCGGCGTCTTTTCGGGGCAGCGCGGCGAACGCGCGGCCGTCGAGAGCCCAGTCATTCGCAACGAGGCCTTTCCGACCTCCGGAAGCCGCGGCTAACCGCCGAAACAGCCCCCTCCGGCCGTAGTAGCATGCCCGCCTAAGATCGACGAAGGAGGGCCAAAATTTGAACAGAACCGTCTTTGCAACGCTGCTGATCGCGATGCTCGCCTGGACTCCCGCCAGCAGTGCATCCGCTTTGGCAAAAGAGTCCAACGCGCGGCCGAAGGAGGGCCAAACGATGAGCGATTACACCGACAAGGTCGCGGAGTTGCACACTACCGCCGGCGAGATCGACATCCGCTTTTTTTCTGACGTCGCGCCGAACCACGTCAAGAATTTCATCGACCTGGCGAAAAAGGGCTTCTACAACGGCACAAAATTCCACCGAGTGATCCCTGGCTTCATGGTCCAGGGCGGCGATCCGAACACGAAATCGGGAGACCCGTCGACCTGGGGGCGGGGAGGGTCGGGCAAGAACATCAATGCCGAATTCAACACCGTGAGCCACAAGCGGGGAATCTTGTCGATGGCGCGGTCGAGCGATCCCAACAGCGCGTCGTCGCAGTTTTTCATCGTGGTCAAGGACTCGCAGTTCCTCGACCGGCAATACACGGCATTCGGCCAGGTGACGAAAGGAATGGACGTGGCGGACAAGATCGTCAACGCGCCGCGCGGCGCGGAGGATCGTCCGAACAACCCGACCACCATCGAGCGCATCGTGATCCGCGATGCGAAGGCGGACGAGAAGGGACCCACGCCCAAATAGACTGATGGCCCATTCAGCGCTCCCCGCGGAGGCGGCGGCGTTCCTCCGAGAATCGATCGGTGACGCCTGGGCAGTCGAGCCGCTTCCCGGGGGCGCCTCGGTACGCCGTTACTTCCGGGTGCGGCTGCCGGACGGCTCCACGCGGATGCTCGCCTACTACCCGCGTGAGGTGCGGCCGCAGCTCGAACAGTTTCTCCAGGCCTACCGCGCCGTAGCCGGTCACGGCCGCGTTCCGGAGGTGCTTCGCCACTCGGAGTCCGCCGTGCTGCAGTTCGACGCCGGCGACCGGACGCTGTTCGATCTTCTGCATGAGAATCGGCCGGAGGGCGTACGCCTCTACCGGCAAGCCATCGACGCGTTGGTCCTTTTCCAGCGGGCGGTGGCGGGGGAGGTGAATCCCCCATTCACCGCCGGCTTTTTTCTCACCGAGCTGGAGATGACGCGCGAGTTCTACGTGGAGAAGCTGATGGGCACGGACGAACCGCGCAGCCGAGCGCTGGCGCCGCTGTTCCGCCGCCTCGCGGATAATCTTACACGACATCCATACATACTATGCCATCGTGATTATCACGGCCAAAATATACACATATTAAATGATACATTATATATCATTGATTATCAGGACCTCCGGATGGGTCCCGATACGTACGACCTCGCCTCGCTCCTGCGCGACCGCGGGGTGGCGCGGTTTCTAGGCGAGGATACGGAGCTGGAGTTCGTCGACAACTACGCGGCGCTGCGGGGAGCCGGCGGCGCGCTTCGTTCGCGCTATTTCACGGCGCTGCTGCAGCGCTCCATCAAAATCCTCGGCACCTTCTCCCGCCAGCCGATCGAGCGCGGTCGCCTGCATTATTTGGAGTTCATTCCGCCGACAATCGAGAGCCTGGAGCGCTGCCTGCGCGAGCTGCCGGAATTCGCGGCGTTGGGCGACGTTTTTCCACTCCGTTTTTCGCTCGATCAGGCACGCGAGCGCGTGAAAGGAATCCTCGATGGCGCAGCATAAGATCACTCTCCTCCCCGGTGACGGCATCGGCCCCGAGGTGACTGCCGCAGTGGTGGCCATCATCGAGTGTGCCGGCGTGGATGTCGAATGGGAGAGGTATTTCGTCGGATCGGAGGCCATTTCGCGCTTCGGAGACCCCCTCCCGCAGGAGGTACTGGACTCCATCCTGCGAAACAAGGTCGGCCTCAAGGGGCCGGTGACGACGCCGGTG
>JBGPFD010000019.1:0-26854 GCA_041483175.1 Thermoanaerobaculia bacterium
AACGCTGCCTTGCCGTGAACGCGCGCGCGCACGTCGCGCACCACGATTTCCTTCCCCCCCGGTTTCGTCAGCGGCGACCGCCGGTCGAAATCTTCGTACTCGCCTGTGGTGCTGAAGCGAAGCCTCACGGCGTGCACGGATCGCTGCGCGAAGCCGAGCGCGGCCGCGAGCGGCGCGAGGGCCTGTTCGATTCCAGCGGAGACGAGATGGACGCGCACCGCGGCCTCGCGCAGCGCGCGAATCGTCTCTTCCGCCCCACCCACGAGCGATTGGCGATAGCGGTCGCCGAGAGCGTCGACGGCTGTGCGAGTCGGACGGATCATGTCCAGCCTCCGCGCATAGACCTGATCGAGCGGCATGTTGCCGTTCATCGCTGCTTCCGTCAGCCGGGCCACCTCGGGATTTCCTTTGCCGAGGACGTCGATGCCTTCAATGGTCACCAGCGTGGAGTCGACGTCGAAGAAAACCAGATGGAACTTCACCTTCAGGCTCCCGCTCCGTTTCGGACGATCTGCACGAGGTCGGCCAAACGGTCGAGATAGTGGTCGGGTCTCGTCGCTTTGAGGGCGGAAGACGTCGACGAGCCGCTGGCGATGACAGCGATGTCGATGCCGCTGTTTCGTGCCGCTTCGACGTCGATCGGCATGTCGCCGACGAACAGCGCCTCGAAAGGCTCGCAGTGCGTCGCCTGGAGCGTGCGGAGCAGGTGCTGGGCCTGCGGCTTTCGTGCGCCGGCCATGTCCGGACCAACAATGGCCTGAAAGAAGGCGGCGAGATTGAGGTATTCGAGGATCTTCTTCGAGAACGCGGTCGGCTTGTTCGTACAGACGGCCATCGCCACACCGCAGGCGTCGAGTGCTTCGAGCGTCGGCTGAACGTCGGCGAGCACTCTTGATTGCACGCAGCAAATCTCGTCGTAACGGCTCTCGAATACTTCGAGGGCGCCCGGTGGTGTGTGGCGCCCATCGAAGGCGCGTTCCAGAAGCCGCTCCTGCCCTTCACCGACGAACGTGCGAATCGTTTGGGCGCTCAGATCATCGAATCCATGCTGGCGGCGTGCGAAGTTGACCGCATCCGTCAGTGCGGCGTAGGAGTCGACGAGAGTGCCGTCGAGATCGAACAGAACGGCGCGGTATCGAAGCATGTGCAGCAGCGATCTTATCGTCAGGCCCCGGAGCGCTGCAGGAAGAAGCGCAGTCTAGCCACCAAGAACGGTCCGTGGAGTCTCACACGTGCATCGATCACACACAAACTTGCTTGATTTACGTTTTCGCCCAGAAAGCGCGCAGCGTGACCAGCGCCTCCGCTAGATCGATCGGCGTATCGATCCGAGGCCAGCCGTCGTAGTGCTTGAAGCCTTCAACGATGACGATGTCCGTGGCGAACTGCGCGAGCAGGTCGCGGGGCGAGGCGAAGGTGATCCGGCGCGCCGCGTCGCGCTCGAAAACCACCGCCTCGCCGTTTCCGGCGAAGACCACCGGATCGGCGCCGGCATCCGCAAACCGCTTCGTATCGCCGCGGCGCTCCTCGTTGAGAGGATGGTGCGTGTGCTTGATTGCGCCGACGCTTTGTCCTTCGGCGACGAATCGCCGGATCAACTCCCGGATGAGAGTGGTCTTTCCAGTTCCGGATGGCCCGACAACTGCGGCGACGAACATGAGGCGTGACACGAAGTATCGCGCCTCACGAGCCAGAACGTCGAGTTCTTCGATTTCCGCATAAAGCGAATGCTCCGTTGTTCGTAGTCACGTACTTGATCACCACGAAGCTCGCTGATGGCCGCCTCCTATAGCGACTTGAGATACTCGACCAGGTCGCTTTTCTCCTGGTCGGTCAGGCCGAGAGGGAAGAACGTGGTGTAGTGGTTCACCACGTCGAGCAGCGTGGCGAATCGGCCGTCGTGATAGAAACCGCCCTTCGCGTGCGCGAAGAGACCCTTCAGCGGAGCGGTGCGGTATTTCTTGTCCGGCGCGCGCTGCGCCTGGAAGTCGTCGATCCCGATCTCGGAGGCGGCGTGCATGTTCCATCCCGGTTCAGTGAAGAGCGGCTTATTGTGGCAACTGCTGCATTGCGCTTTGCCACTAAAGAGAGCGTTTCCGCGCGCTGACGCGGCCGCGTCGAATGAGCCGGCAAGAGGAGTCGGCGCAGGAATCGAAAGCTGATAGGCGTGCAGAGGCCCGAGCTTTGCCGTGATCAGATCGGGATCGTGGCGAACCTTGGCAAATCCGGCTCGTGCCGCGACCGGGAACTGCTCCCGATTGTTTAGCCGCGAGTCAGTGAAGTTTCCCTGTCCGTGCATCTCGAGATTTGCGACGAACGCATTCCAGTAGGTGACCGAACCCCAGCCGGTAGACGTGTGGAGGTTGACTCCCGCGAGACCAAACGCCGGCGGGATGAGCGTGGCCGCTGAAGTTCCATCGGGACGGAACGCTTTTCCATCTATGAACAGCTCGGCGTCGAATTTCCCGGGACCCCAGCTTGCGAGAACCTTCCGTGTGGTGGCGTCGTCGACGCCGAGGAGGCTGTTGACGGTGGAGAGATTTGGCGAAAGCGAAATGATCGCGCCGACGTTCAGGTCGCGATTCGGCCAGCCGTCTAGACGATGCCCGATTCCGGGCGCGAACGAATCGTCGACCGTCGAATGACAGAGCGCGCACTGAATTCCGACCGAGGTGACTTTTCCATCCGATGAGAAGTGCCCCGTCACGCCAACCACGGAATTGAACTGAAGCAGCGCCAGCGTCGTTGCCGGATCGTCCAGATTCACCTTTCCATTTTTCAGCGCTTGAACGATCGGTACAGGGAGCGCGTCCACGTCGACCTTCAATCCGACGGCGAGCGCGGTCTTGGGCGAGACGCCCGGCCCTACGCCGCCATTTTTCGAGCCGGCGATGGCCTGATGCAGCTTCAGCGTGTCTCCCCAGAATGCTTCATCGCCGAACGTGTCGTATCGGAAGATTTGCCGCCCCTGCGAAATCAACTGCTGGTTGTTCGTCGTGATACCGCGATCGAAGCCGGCCGTTTGTGGAGCCGGGCGAGTGACGGCGACGACATCGTCTGCGCCGGGCGTGAGCTGCGCTTTGAGCGGATTCCCCCGAAGCGCGAGAATGAGAGCCAGAGATAACGTGGCAACTGTCAAGAACGAGAACAACGTGTGTCGAACCATGATCTCCTCCGGATTCGGGAGTCTAGGTGAATTTCTCAGTTTAGGCAAGCATCAACTTGTATTAATCAATCGCTGTTTCTTTTCTGTAACTTGCATCGGGATGTCCATGGTGTACGTGGACGTTAGGGGACAGACATGAGGCGCCTGCTCCTCGCCTTCCTGATGGTCGCCACTGTTGCGGAGGCCGAGGAACCGAAGAGCCTGATGATCGGTGCCGAGCCTCTCGGCGACTCCGACGCCGGCGTCGTCACCCGTCTGACGTATTCCTTCGTCATTCCCGAGGACGTCCCGCCCGGCGTGCCGCTGGTGATCGTTGGCTCGATTTCCCAGGGGCAGCAGGTGGTCCGAAGATTTCGCTACCCGCTGTCGCCGGCTCAGCGCAACAAGCTGGTGTCCATTCAGACATTGCAGCCGGGCGATGTCGAAATCGAAGCGCGGCTGATGATTCCGTTAGAGGAAGAGACGCCGATAATTGTGGCCAGGACCACGACGCATTTGACCGTGGCGAAAACGAATACGCCGTACATTGCGTCGGAGCTCAACGGTGCCGAGGCGATCCTGGCCGAGGGCAGCGTGCCGGAGACGGCGGGGGCGGTGAGGATCATTCCACCGCGCCGTGACGTCGCTCCGAATCTGTTCATCGTTGACGTCGATGTCCAGCCGCCGGTGAAGCGCGTCGAGTTCTGGGTCGAGGGGAAAAAGATCATGGCGCGCAACGCGCCGCCGTATCGTGCGGAGCTCGATCTCGGCGAGCTGCCGAAGCGCGTCGAAGTGCGTGCCGTCGGGTATGACGATCACGGGCGCTACGTCGACGCCGACGCCTTCGTGGTCAACGAGCGCGCAACACCGCTGGAGGTGAAGATCACCCGCACCGAGACACCCGACAAGATCTCGCACCTGAAACTGAGCATTCAGAATCCGAAGGGGCCTGCCATCAAAACGGTGGCCCTGTTCGCCGGACAGAAGAAGTTCTACGAATGGAGCCAGCCGCCGTACGCGATCGATGTACCGACCGAAAGGCTGGCTGGCGTCCGTTTTCTTCGCGCCTCGATCATCGACTCGACGAACTACGAAGCCTCCGACCTTCTCTTCCTGAACGGTGGGCGAATCAACGAAGAGCTCGATGTCAATCTGATCGAGCTGCCGGTCGCCGTCACCGACTCGGCCGGCGCGCCGCTCGTGGGGCTATCGAAGAGCAATTTTCGAGTGGAGGAGAACGGGAAGCTGCAAGTGATCACCAACTTCGATGCGGCGTCGAATCTGCCGATCGCCGTCGGTCTGCTGATCGATCACTCCGGCAGCATGAAGCCGCGGATGGAAGCGACGCGCAAGGCGGCGATGGAGTTCCTCCGTCGCGTCGTCAAGCCGTCCGACCGCGCGTTTGTCGCCGGCTTCGCCTTCGACGCCAATAAGCTGGCGCCCTTCGTCTCGGATCTCGCAGCGCTCGAGGAGCAGGTGGCATCGATCCCCGACGCCGGCGGTGGAACCTCGCTCTACGATGCGATCATCACTGGCCTCTATCGCTTTCGCACGCTGCAGGGCCGGCGCGCGCTGATCATCCTCACCGACGGCGAAGACACCACCTCGCGCATTCCGTACGACGAGATGCTGATGTACGCGCGCGCCGCGCGTGTGCCGCTCTACTTCATCGGCGTCGGCCTGGGCTTCAGCGATTTCAGCGGCGCGTCGAAAATGAAGGGGTTGGCCGGTGAGACGGGGGGCGTGGCCTACTTCATCAAAGACGCGAAGCATCTCCATGAAACGTATGCTCAACTGGAGAAGGACCTCCGGTCGCAGTACCTCGTCGCCTATAACAGCGAGAGCACGAAGAACGATCAGAAATACAGGACTGTCCTGGTCACGGTGGATCGACCCGATGCGCGCGTACGTACGATTCGTGGGTTTGTGCCTTAGCCTGACGGCCGGGACGGCGGCCGCGGCGACGCTGATCGAGGTGAAGGAGCCTGCGAAGATCGCCGACGCCTTCCCGCGGCAGGCCACGATCCGCGTGCTGAACGTCTGGGCGACATGGTGCGTGCCGTGCGTCGCGGAGATTCCCGACCTTCGCGCGATCAGCGCGGCGTTCGGTCCCGAGGTGGCCATCGTCGGCGTCTCGCTGGACGACATGATTCCCGGCGATCGCGCGTCGATCAAAGCGGAGGTGGCGGGCTTTCTCGATCGGAACCGCATCACATATAGTAATATTTACTATAGTGGAACGAGCGATGCGCTGGCCGACACGCTCCGCTTCAGCGGGGAGATTCCGATCACGCTCGTCTACGACCGCGCGGGACGGGAGCTCTGGCGCCGCGAGGGGAAGCTCGACCGCAAGAAGACCATTGCCGAAATCCGAAAGCTGTTAGGGAGGAATCGATGAGGAAATCATTCGCGCTCGCTTTACTGCTGCTCTTGTCCTTCGCCTGCATGGCGGACGAACTGCCGGTGGGCGCCAAGGCGCCGACGTTTTCGCTGGCCAACGCCGTCGACGGCAGAACTTGGTCGTTCCATCCGGGAGACGGAAAGGTCTCCGTGGTGGTGTTCACCTGCAACCAGTGCCCCTACGCGCAAGCGTTCGAGCCGCGCCTGATCGAGATCGCCCGGCAGTACCAGCCGAAAGGGGTGGTCTTCTACGCCATCGATCCGAACGACGAAGCGGTCTATGCGGTGGAATCGGTGGAAAACATGAAGGAGCGCGCCGTCAGCCGCTCGTATCCCTATCCGTATCTAAAGGACGGCGACAGCACAATGGCCCGGGCGTACGGCGCGCGCGTGACGCCACACGTTTACGTCATCGATGGTACAGGCGTGCTGCGCTATCGCGGCTATATCGACGACAGCGCGCGGCCCGAAGAGCGGACCAAAACGGGGCTGACCGACGCGCTCGATGCGCTGCTGGGAAATCGGCAGATCGCCAACACGACCACCCGGGCCTTCGGCTGTACGATCAAGTGGAAGAGATGAGTTTGGGAGCGGCCGCCCCAGGCCGCTCAGCGGTGGGCGGGGGCGCCGGCCGCCACACAAATCGTCACCGCGTCATTCGCCGGTACGAAGCGCGGATGATGGTGACGCGCTTGACGTAATTCCTCGTCTCCGCGAAGGGCATCGATTCGAGGAACTCGTCCATCGGTTTGTGCGGTGCGGCACGACGCCATCGCATCACGTTTCCCATTCCGGCGTTGTACGAAGCGATGGCCAGTTGCACGGTGCCGTTGAAAAGATCGATGAGCCGCCGGAAGTAGAACGAGCCGAGGCGGATGCTCACTTCGGGGTTCTCGACGTCGGCGGAGCTGTGCAGCAGATGTGCTAGCTCTTTCGCCGTCGGCGGCATCATCTGCATGAGGCCGGCGGCGCCGACGGGCGAGCGCGCCTTCGGATTGAAATAGCTCTCCTGGTGGATCAGCGCCATCACCACGAACGGATCGATATTGTTCTTCTTCGAATACTTCACGATCGCGTCCTTGTAGCGGATCGGGTAGTACATCGACAGAAAGTACGCGGGCACGAAATCCTGCTCCACGGTGGCGATCTGCGGAAAGGCGCGCCGCAGCGATCGCATCATCAGTTCCATGTCGCCGCTGCTGTGATAGAGATCGGCGAGCAGGGCGTCGGCGTACATCTGGTTCGAGCGACTCAGATTCTGTTGAATCTCCAGCCGCGCGTCGCGCGCGTCGTCCAATGCGGTGAGCTCGTAGGCCAGACGAAGCTCCTCGGGCATGTTCTTCTCCGCGATCTCCGGCCAGTCGGGGCGTCGCATCGTCAGCGGATTGCCGTCGGGATCGCGATACGGCGCGCCATGCGCTTCGCTTTAGAGCGTGTAGACGTCGTCATACGGCGCGGAGGCCAACGCGCGATAGATGGCTTCAGCGTCTTTCTTCCTTCCGAGGCGCTCAATCGATCTGGCGCGCCAGTACTCTGCCTGCCGCTGTACGTTCGGATTGCGATAGGTGGTGCTTAGAAAGACGAACAAATCGACCGCGCCGTTCAGATCGTCGCAGGTGTAGGCGGCCCACGCCTTGTCCCAGAAGTGCTGCAGCCCGGCGTCCTGGTTTGGATCGATTCTGGCGAGATCGGCGATCAGGCTCTGTTCGTAGTCATCCTCGTTCCTGGACTCCGTGATGGTGATGAGGGCGTTGAGGACCTCGATGCGGACCTTATCGGCGATCGGCAGCGTCAGTAGATCCTTCAGCCGCTCCCTGGCGAAATTTTCATACGATTCCTTCTTCTGTTTTTTCGCCACATCGACGCGCTGCTGCGTCTGCCGCACCTTCGCGTACTTCGGCTGCATGACCAGCTTCTTGTTTCCCTTGACCTGCACGCGCACGTTGCCGACGCGTTTTTTCACCATGCTGCTCTTCGTCACGATCGGATTGATCGAAGCGGCGAGCGCGCCGTAGTTTTTCCACGCGTGATAAATCGCCGGAATGGCGATGCGATAAGGGCCCGATACGAGCGGCTCGAGCAAGGCGTTCGAGTCCTGGTATCGATGGAGCTGGTTGAGCGCCAGGCCGCGGTTCAACTGGATGGGTAGCTGCAAATCGGCGGACGCGGCATCGCCCGTCAGCGCGTTCAACTCATTGAGCGCATTTTGCGGGTCACCATCGCGGAGAAGGCTGACCGCCCGCTCGAGCCGCTCGCCGGGAGTCAGCCGCAGCGCGTTCGTCAGCCCGAGCGACGAAAATGATCGAACGATGGCGATGCCGTCGACCGCTTGCGGGGTGCGCGGATTCTTCACCACCAACTCGCGGGCGCTCTGGTAAACCGCCGCGGCGTCCCCCTCGACGAATCGCGCGACGAGCCCATCCCATCGCGCGGTGCCGGCGACCGGCGAGTGATCGCTGTGCGCGGAGATGTCGCGATAGATGTCAGCGGCATTTTGCCAGTCGGCGATCGACGCGTACAGGCCGCCGAGAGTGAAGCCGGCGTTTTCCCACGAAACCATGCGAGGTGCAGCGCTCCAGAGCTTCATCAGGGTCACGCGCGCCGCGCCGGGGTTGCCGGCGATCTGCCATGCGTTCGCCAGAAAGTAAAGGCGGTACTGTTCGACCGCGCGATGCCCGAAGTTGAACGACGAGAGATAGCGCACGGCGTCGTTCCCCGCGCCCCGTCGCAGGGCGTCGAGACCGTAGTGAAACGCGCCGCGCAGCTGCGCCAGATCGGACGGCGCCTCGGGCTTCGCCATCAGCGGGGCTTCGCGATGAAACATCGACGGAACGAGGGTGATGTAGACCATCACCGCGGCGACGGCAACAATGACGGCGATCGGGATGAGCCATCGACGCCGAACTCTCATGCGGAAGTGCGCGGTGCGGAGAGTGCGCCGCGCGTCGCGTCATCCTGCACCGCGGAGACGGCGAAGGCTCTCAAAGAAGCCAGGCGGCATCGGAGGTGGAGATCCTTCACTCCGCTCAGGATGACGCGACTCGCTACAACCCTAGTGCGCCTGCGTCGCCGTTGGCGAGAATGCGCACCAGCTCGTCGTAGAAATAGTTCGATCCCTTGCGCACCTCTTCCGAAATGCGCCCGTCGTACATCTCCTTGCTGCGATTGATGTCATCCTTCATCCGCTCGTAGAGATCTTTGTTCTTCCGACCCTGCTCGACCTTCGATTCGTTGTAGAGCTTGATCTCGGAAACGAGGAGCCGCGCGAAACGCCGCGCCTCATCGTGTTTCTTCGTCGCTTCGGTTGCCGGGGTTGTCGGCGCGGCGCCGCGGGCGAGACCCGAGGGCGGTACGAATTGCGTGCTGACGCGCTCCTCGCCGCCGAGTGCCGGAATCCCGCCGGTCGTAAGTTTCGGCAGTTCGATCGCCGGCACTGCGGTCGTGGCAAAACCGCTCGCCTTCGCGGCCGGAGCGGCGGCCGGTTTGATTGCAGGAGCGGCAGGGGTGGCCGGTCGTGGAGGTGTAGGGATCACGCGCGGCGGTGGCGGGAGAGGCGGCGCGGCAATCGCCTGGATCTCTAAAGACGACATGGCGACGGTGGCTTCCGATCCAGAGGGAGCGGCGGGTCCGGGTGCCGCCGCTGGACGCCGATCGGCGGCTTCACTGAGGCTCGGCGACGGGGTTTTCTTGCGGATGGCCAGCGTGTCGATCAGCAATCCGGTGGCGAAGACCAGCAGTTCGATCGAAGGCGGATCGAGTTTCGCCGTATCTTCCTTCACCGCGTCGACGAACACGGCCGCCGCGACCTTGTCCTTGATGACCATCGGGACGAGGATCGCCTTCGCCGAGCCGCTGACGCCGAGGCGCGTGGACAAGTTGTTCCCGTCCCAGATCACGACGTACTCGTGGCGCAGCACCTGATCGAGCTCGGGAATCAGCCCGGGTGCGGCATTGAAGCGCTTGACGGTCTCGTCGTTGCCGCCGTGCGCGGAAAATCCGATGCCTTTCCAGCCGCTGAACGTCTCTCCGCGCAGAATCAGCAGTGCTGCTCGCGATCCGAACTGCACCGCCTGTTCGAGCAGCGCGTTGAGGACGTCGACCTGCGACTTTCCGTGTTCCACTGCCTGGATCGCCGCTTTCAGTCGCGAGGCGTCGGCTCCCGCCGGCGCGGCCTGTTTGTAGCTCTCTTCCAACTCGCCGATCACCTTCGTGATGTGCGGCAGGAAGGTGACGGAGTTGACGTCGGCCTGAACGCTCTGCAGGGCTGCCTTGAGTTGCTGGTCGACGGCTTTGCGAATGTCCTCCACGGAGGAGCGGATTTCGCCCACCATCTTCTCAATCGACTCGCGGACGTGGGCGTCGATCGAGCCAGCGACTTCGTCGCCCCTCACGGCCATAAATCCTCCAGGTACTGTAAGTTGACGATTCCCAGCAAGGCCGGGGCGATTATAGCGCAGTCACGATATGCTACTTTGTGTGCCGATGGGCCGGCTGGTGCTTCTTGCGCTGCTACTCGCCTCCTTTTGCGGCGGCAATGACGCGCTCGACAACTCCGCTGAGTGGCGCCAGGTTCTAAGTCAGAAGAGGGCCGCCGTTTCGCCCCACGCCACTGCGCCGCAAAAGCAGGCCTACGCCGATTCTCTCGCGGCGTTCCTAACGCACCATCCGTCGCATCCGCGCGCTCGGGAAGTGTATCGGCGTGTGCAACTGGATTTCGCCGAAGAGCTGGCCGCGCTGGGACGACAGCAGTCCGCGATCCGCTTCTACCGTGCCGTTCTGACCGACGATCCCCAGAACCGTGAAGCGCTGCACGGTCTCGATCTGGCCATTGATCGCCTGACCGTGTCGCGCCAGAAGCTGCTGACGCTCGAAAGAGGGATGTCGCAGCGGCAGGTGGCCGGCATTCTCGGCGATCCGATCCCCGGCTGGACGGCGCGCACCGAACGTCCGGATTGCGTGATGGAGGCCTGGTATTACCGGACCACGGATCACGGCGTCGCGGGAGTCTATTTTCGCGACGGCTCGGTGATCGCCGCGGAAGAGAACTCGCACGCGAAAGTTGTTCCGCTGTCGGACGCCATGGCGCGCTAGGCGGAATCCGGCCCGCGGGACCACTGTTCGAATTGGGGAAGAGAGAAGCCGGCAAATGCCACTGTACGAATACCAGTGCACCGTATGCGGCGAACGTGTCGAAGTCATTCAGAAGATGTCCGACCCGCCGAGTACTCATTGTCCAAAGTGCGGTGGCGCGATGCGCAAGCTGCTCTCGTCTCCGGCGATTCAGTTCAAGGGCTCCGGTTTTTACAAGAACGATTACGGCAGCGGATCGGCCGCCGCGAAACGCGAGAAGCCGACGGAATCGAAAAGCGAATCGAAAAGCGAATCGAAAAGCGAATCGAAAAGCGAGAAGCCGACGGAATCGAAGAGCGAATCGAGAGGCGAGAAGCCCTCTCCCGAGTGACCGCCATGGGCAAGGTGCATCAACTGAAAAAGCGCGCCGACTCGGTCCTGGAGGAAGTGTTTCGCTCGCTGTTCGAGGAAATCGATACTGAGAAAATCCGGCGCGATGTCGAGACGCTGAAAGCCGGTGCGCCCGACTTCCAGCCGGTCGATCACGCACACATTCTGGTGCGCCGGACGGCTCTACGCTGCGCGGCGGCGGGTGCGGTTACGGGCCTTCCCAGCGGACTTTTCGCGGTCGGAACCCTCGGCGCGGACCTCGCCTATCTCATCTACCAGCAGTTCCGGCTGATCGTCGGCATCGCCACGATCTACGGCAACGAGCCGTCACAGCGCGAGCGCTTCACGGAGGCGATTTCATGTCTGGCCTACGCCTCGGGCGTCGGAATCGGCAAGCAGGGAATCGCCACCATCATCGAATCGGCGACCGTCGAAGGGGGCGTGGTGGCGGAAAAAATCGGCGCTCGCGTCGTGCGCGAGCGGCTGGCCAAGATCATCCCGTTTGTCGGCGCGCTTTCGGGAGGCGCGCTGAATTACATGTCGGTCCGCGCGGTCGGCCGGGCGGCCATTCGCTATTACCAGTCGGTCATCGATACACAGCTGGCCGAGGAGATCTGGGCCGATGGCGATCGCGAACACGCCTGATTTCGCAAGAAGGCTCCTGTTTTTTCGACAAGCGGAATGCACTTCCGCAGAGTCGCGTTTTGTCCGCCGGACCAACATGTCGAAGGCCGAAGGGGAAGCCAATACGGAGGTGCGCTCTGCGTTTTTCGAGCGCCGGCGGCAGCGTCGGATTCGTATGATCGTCGAGCTGACCCAGAATCTCATCAGCACCGACCTGACTGTCTCGCACCGCGAAGCGCAATGCCTGGTCAATTGCGCGCGTAAAGCGATCCTCGAGCTGCAGCCGCAATTCGCCGATCGTTACGAGCGCATTATCCGGCCGCATTTCGAGCGCATCCTCGCGCAGCGCTGGCCCGGCGCGCAGCCGCTCCATCCGGACGACTGCGAAGTGATCAACTAATCGCCCGTCCCCTCTTCCAGCTCCCGAACCACACGAAGATCGCCCACTTCCCGCCGCGCGCGCTGCACTTCCATGCGCGCGGCGGCATCGGAGCCGCTGGCGTGCGGATCGTCCGGGACGAGGTAGCGGTATTCAAGCCGGGCGACGACTGCGGGAGGAAATGCGTCGCGCCGGGCGAAGATCATGGCCGCATCGTCGAAGGCGATCAGCGCCCAGTCGCGCCTGGGGTAGCGAACCAGCGATGCGGGCAGAAAGCGGCGCTGTCGCCGGGCCACATCGACGACTTCCATTCGACCGCTCTGATATTCGTCGACGGCGAGGTCAATTGCGTACGTCCGCAGCAGCGCGTGCCATACGCGGCTGTCGCGGCGCGCGCGCGCGTCCTCAGCGATGAAGTCGCGAAACAGCTCGTTGCGGCCGTCGGTCACCACGCACCGTTCCGGATACATCGTCCATTCGAGATAGCCGCCGAATTGATCGGCGTTGTAGATGTTGCCGCGCAGAGCTGCGCGCTGCAGTTGCAAAACGGCGCGTGTCGGAAAGCGCTCCGTGTCGATGCCCAGCGCGTGATCCGAAATTGCGAACGCCCAACCGAGAGGAACGATCGCGCAGAGTCCCAGCGCCAGACTGTGTTTTGGCGACAGTGGCCGGACCGGCGGGAACAGCAGCGGGAGCGCGGCGAAGTAGAGACTTTGATTCCGCACGTGCTGCATGGCCAGAACCGCAAGAATCGCGAACGTCAGAAACCGCCAGACGTGTTCACGCCTGCTCGACATGATCGCGAGGGCGACTCCGAAAACCAGGATCGTGACGTACAGCAGCGGAAAAAGCACGGGCGAGCTCGGGAGCCATTCGGTGTTGACGAATGCTCCGCTGGTGGCCAGCTTCGTCAGTGCGAACGGTGACGTCACCGCGCGCCAGCCGAACGGGTTGATGAGCAGCGCGAGAGCACTCGCCACGACGACCACCCATCGCCGGATGTCGATCAGGAGCGTGGTCGCGGCGAGAATCGGCGCCAGCAGCGCCGAGGGATGGGTGTTGATCCAGACGACGCTCAGGACGCCGTAAGCGATCGCCATGCGCGGAACGGTAAGGTGCGAGGCGAGCAGCGCGATTGCGGCGACGATCAGCAACGCGGCCGCCGCGGCAGGACGGATCCCGAGGCGGTCGACGGCGCCGGCAAAAGCGACGGCGGAAATCAGCAGAGCAACGCCGGCATCGGATTCGCGCGCAGCAAACCAGAATGCGGCCGTGAAAATCACGCCGGCGAACACGGCGTTCAGGAGAGAAATGCCGCGAAATCCCGCGATCGATTGGGCCGCGCAGGCGACGACTTCCCACAGCCACTCGCCGTTGATCCATGGCACGCGTGCGCTGGCCAGCGCAAACGGATCGTAGAGCGGCAGCGCGAAATGGTCGACGATCCAGCGCCCGGCTGCCAGGTGCCAGAAGAAATCGTAGCTGCGGATCGGACCGGCTGCGGCGACGGCTGTGACGAGCAGAAGCGCGATCGCCGCGGCGCGTTTCGGCATCGCGGCGAGTATACGGCGGGTCAGGTGCGCGGCAGGCCGGGTGGGGTGGGTGGGGCGGGTGGCGCAGGTGGGGTCGGAGGCGAAGGCAACACGTGATCGATCTTGATGTCGCCGTTCACGGTGGTGATTCGCAGCGCATAGCGCCCGCCGTTGACCTCGCCCGAAACACGGCGGCTTCCGGGATTCGAATGGATGCTCAGCGGAAAGGCGGCTTCAAAGTCGCCGTTGACCTGTGTGAAATCGCCGAAGAAGGACGCCGCTGGCGGCAGGGAAGCCGTGACGCGGCCGTTGACGGCGCTGAGCCGAGCGCCGTGGAAGTCATCGAGGAAGCGCACCTGCACGCGGCCGTTGACGGTCTTGGCCGCGACTTCGCTCGCGCCGGTTGCGTCGAGATCGACAGTGCCGTTGACGGTCGTGGCGGAGATCTCTCCGGCAATACCGCGCGTGGCGATGCGTCCGTTCACGCTGCGGAGTTCCAGAGCGAGCGAGGGAGGAACGTGCAGTTCGTAGTCGACCCTGATCTCCCGGCCAAAGAAGAAATGACCGTGGTGCCTGTCGCGCGTTCCAATGGCCAGCGTGTCGCCATCGAGCTCGGTTCGAAAGTACCCCTGATTCTCTTCGCGCGGATTCGGTTCCACTCCGCGGGCGCGCACCAGCGCGAGCATGCGGATCTCGCTCGGCGAGTCCCCGTCGACAGTGATCGCCCCACTCACTTCGCGCACCTCGAGGCGTCGGATGGTTCCCGCCGGCCACTTCTGCTCGAACCGGGCGCTGTGCTGCTCGCCCGGATAACAGCCGGCTAGCAGGAGGGCTCCGAAAAGGGGGACGATGAGCCTGTTTCGCCTGATCATGGAAACCTCTGCCACGAGACACTTACGATAATCAAGGCGAAAGAGTTTCAAAGCATGGACCCTACCCAGAAGACGCTACTCCGGATCGCCGCATTCCTCGTGGACGCAGTGTCGATGTCCATCATCCTGATCCTTCCCGCGTCGATCATCAGCTACATCCTCGCCTGGCTGGGAGGGGCGGTGCAAGGGATCGCCATCGTCTGGATGGTGGCCCTGGCTCTGCTGGTGGTCGGACTTCTGTTGCGCGACGGCTATCGCGGCCGCTCCATCGGAAAGCAGGTGCTCGGGCTTCGGCTGCTGACGCCGCACGGAGAAGGCTGCGGATACGGCAGGTCAATCCTGCGGAACATTCCGATCGTCGTGCCGCTGTGGAATCTTGTCGAGGCGGTGCTGGTGATTTCGGGGCGCGCGCGGACAGGCGATCGGATCGCCCGGACGAACGTCACCGAAGAGTGAGCCGGCGCGCGGCGAGCGCCGCGGCAAATTCTTCACGAAGGGAGCGGCGCACGTCAAACGAAAACTCGTTCACCTCACCGAAATCTTCGCCCGCGAGCACGACGGATGGAGGATTGACGAGCCGATACGCGACGGCGATGCGATCGTACGGCACGATCACGCGCACGCGATCATAGAGATAGCGTTCGATGATCTCGGCGCGGCGCAATGTCTCCGTCGCCGTCTCGCGGTAGGCGCGCGAGAGGCCGCCGGTGCCGAGTTTGATCCCGCCGAACCATCGGACGACGACGACGGCGGCATCGAAGAGAACGGCCGACTCGATCGCCGAAAGGATCGGACGCCCGGCCGTACCGGACGGCTCGCCGGCATCCGCGCTGCGAGCCCGTTCGGGTTCGAAGAGGCGAAAGGCCCAGCAATGATGCGTGGCGTCGAAGTGCCGTTTGGCGATGCCGTCGAGCTGGGCGAAGAACTCCTCGTCCGTTGGAACGGGAAAGGCGATCCCCAGGAAATCCGATCGTTCGATCTTCTGCCGGAACTCGGCACGAGCACGCAGCGTGCGATAGCAATCGTTCAAACTGCGGTCCGCTCGCGAATGGGATGCTCCATCGCCAGCTCCACAATACGCTCGATCATCATTGCTCGACCAGCGCCGGCGCTTCATTGCGAAGCGATCCCCCTGCAGGTCATCGAAGATCGTGATCGCAGGTTTCTGGCTATTTCGTTGCCCCACCACAGCAGCCGATGAAAGGGGGTGCCGGCAACCATATAATCGCCAGCCATGTTCAAGATCGTGGAACTTTTCGGCCGGGAGATTCTCGATTCGCGCGGCAATCCGACCATTGAAGTCGACTGCGTTCTCGACTCCGGCGCGGTCGGCCGTGCCGCCGTTCCGTCGGGCGCATCGACCGGCTCGCGCGAGGCGCTCGAACTTCGCGATGGCGACAAGAAACGCTACGGCGGCAAAGGCGTTTTGGAAGCCGTCAACCACGTGAATCACGAAATCGCAGCCGAAGTCGAGGGAATGGACGCGCGCGAACAGGCCATGGTCGATCTGCTGATGAAGCAGCTCGACGGCTCGGAGAACAAGTCGAAGCTCGGCGCCAACGCCACGCTTGGTGTCTCACTCGCGGTCGCCCGCGCGGCAGCCGAAGCCACGAGCCTTCCACTCTTCGAATACCTCGGTGGGCCGGGCGCGCGCACACTGCCCGTTCCGATGATGAACGTGATCAACGGCGGGGCGCACGCCGACAACAATCTCGATGTGCAGGAGTTCATGATCGTTCCCGCCGGCTTCGAGACCTTTTCCGATGCGCTCCGCGCCGGGGTGGAAACCTTCCACGCGCTCAAGAAAACGCTGCACGATCAGAAACTGACCACGTCGGTCGGCGATGAGGGCGGCTTCGCCCCCGACCTGAAGTCGAACGCCGAGGCCCTCGATTTGATCGTAACGGCCATCGAAAAGGCTGGCTACAAACCGGGCGAACAGATCTTTCTGGCCCTCGATGCAGCGGCGTCGGCTTTCTATAGTAATGATCACTATAGTTTCGAAGGCGGAAAACGATCGAGCGCCGAGATGGCCGACTACTACGCGGGCCTGAAAAAGAAATACCCGATCATCTCCTTCGAGGACGGGCTGGCCGAAGGCGATTGGGATGGGTGGGAGAGCTGGACGAAGGCGATGGGGGCCAACGTGCAGATCGTCGGCGACGACATCTTCGTCACCAATCCCTCGATTTTCGAGAAGGGAATCGCACGCGGAATCGCGAACGCCATTCTGATCAAGCTCAATCAGATCGGCACGCTTACGGAGACACTGGCCACGATCGAAATGGCCAAGCGCGCCGGCTATCGCGCGGTGGTCTCGCATCGCTCGGGCGAGACGGAAGACTCGACCATCGCCGATCTCGTGGTAGCGACCAACGCCGGGCAGATCAAGACCGGTTCGGCGTCGAGGAGTGACCGCGTCGCCAAGTACAACCAGCTCCTGCGGATCGAGGAGGAATTGGGAGACGCGGCGGAGTTCGCGGGCAGAAAGATCTTTCGAGCGACCTGAAATTCGAAGTTTCCCTCCGTATTTGACTCTCCTCCCAATCGTCAATACATTGACAATATGCTGGAACCCGATCGCGACCTGGTCGCCGGGGTGATGCAGCTCGCCAATCTGCTGACGCGCTGGCTGGCGCCGCTGTTCGAGCGGGCCAGAGTGACGCCGCAGCAATGGGCGATTCTGGCGACGCTCGGCGCCTCCGAGGGGCCGTTCACGCTGGCCGGACTGGCGCGCAAGGTGATGGTCACGAAGCAGAACATGACCGGCATGATCGCGCGGCTGGAGCATCTCGGGCTCGCGGAGCGGCATGGCGATCCGAAGGACCTGCGCGCCTCGCGGGTGCAACTGACGCGGCGCGGCCGCGCGCTGGTGGAGAAATTCCAGCCTCTCTACGAGCAGTGGCGCACGCGCCTGGGGAAGGACCTTCCGGAGCGCGAGCTCGGCGCGCTCACGCGGACTGTCGATCGGCTGATCGACGAGCTGAAGAAGGAATGACCACGCGATTGCGCCCCTCCCTCTTCGCCTGGTAGAGGCGCTCGTCGGCAACGTGAAACAAGGCCTCGAAGTTTGCTCCATCCGCCGGATAGATCGCCCCACCGATGCTGACGGTAACCGCCGTGGCACCTGGCGGAGCGGGAATCGACTGGACGTTCGCCCGGATCCGCTCGGCGATGGTACCCAACGCGCCGGCTTCGATCTGCGGCAAGATCACCGCAAATTCTTCCCCGCCATAGCGTGCTGCAAAATCGACCGTCCGCACGGCGAGGCGCAATGCGCGCGCGACGCGCTGCAGCGCTTCGTTGCCCGCCAGATGTCCGTGTTGGTCGTTGTACTGCTTGAATCGATCGAGATCGAGAATCAGGATTCCGAACTGCTGCGGGTACCGCGCGGCGCGTTCGATTTCCTCGTCGATCCGCTGGCGAAACGCGCGGAAGTTCGGAAGATCGGTCAGGTCATCGGTCCGCGCATACTCCTGCAGCTTGTCGGTCATGTTGTTGAAGGTCGTGCCGAGCTTGGCGATTTCCAGATCGCCCCCCACCGGAGCACGCGCATTGAGATCGCCCTCGGCAATGCGCTCGCTCGCCCGTGCCAGCTCCTCCAGCGGGCGCACTACCTTGCGCAGCGTGATCTGCACCGCCGCGAAGCTGCAGAGAACGATGATCCAGGCCACCGCGAGGCCGGCCGACATCATGTCGCGCGTCTGGCGCTCGAGCGTCGGAAGCTGCCGGGCGATGTCGCGCTTGTTCTCGGCAATCAGGCGCTGCGCCTCGGTGATCACCGCGTGCGACGCTTCGTCGCTCCGATCGCGCTGAAACCGCAGCATCAACTGCCGAAGCGCCGTCGTGTCGATCTTCGCCAGCGGCGGTGTTTCGAGAAGCTGCACCACCAGGCCGTAATTCGCGGTTGACGATTGCACACGCACGGCGTTGTGCGCGCGGATGATCTCATCGAGCGTGGTGATGGCCTGCGTCTCGACCGCCACCACGCGACTCCACCGCTCCTGCGCCACCTTGGCGCGCCAGCTCAGACCGAAGGTGATGCCCAGCAGCGTGACGGCGAAGGCGGTGGTCAGCAGTAGCACCCGGGTGCGAAGACGCAGCCGCTTCTTCAAACGCGCACCTCCTGCGCCGCCGCCGGCGAGGCCGCGAAGCTGTTCAGCCGATCGACAACCCGATGCACCGCCAGCACGAATGCCGCGTGGCTCCAGGTCAGCGGCGCGACCGACAACGGGCGGCCGCTGTAAGGATCGATCTGCTCGGGAAGGACGCCGCTCGGGAGAGCGTGTGCCGTGGCCCACAACAGAATGTCGATCGCCTTCTGCAGTTCCGGCGCGGTGCGCGCGCGCGACGCGTACCAGTCCGCGATGGACATCGTGCAGAGGACCCACGGATTGCCGGCGACCTTCGCCACGTCTCGCGAGACCTGGAAGTAGTAGTCATCTTCATAGCGCGCCACGCCGCCCACCGGCGTCTTCACCGTCAGACGGTCGACGATCTGCTGCATGGTGGAGACGATCTTCGGATCATCGGCGTCGAACATTCCGAACAGCCACAGTCCGGCGATGGACGCGTCGATGGTCGTATCTGCGCTGATTTCTCCCTGGCGCGAGACGTTGATCATCCGCGAAAACCGTCCGAGCTTCGGATTGAACAGGACGCGGCCCGCCGCGTCGCGAATCTCGCCCGCCGCCCGGCGGTACTTGTCGGCCATTCCCGTTTCGCCAAATGCGTCGGTGAACCGGGCGGCTGCGCTCAGCCCCGCCCACACCGCGCCGACGGTGAAGGCGGCGATTCCCCGCCGCTCCTCCCAGAGATCATAGGACGCAGCCGGAAGCCGCGTGTGCGGCTCGCGATAACGCAACAGAAACTCGGCCACGGTTTTGACCAGCGGCTTGTACAGCGACCGGACGAACTCCACGTCGTGAAACTTTTCAAAATGCGCCCACAGCGCCCACAGCACCAGCGCGGTCTCGTCCTCCTGGATTGGAAGCTGCCGCTTGCCGTCGGACGACATCCACGGATGCCACGACGATCCGACCGACCCGTCAGGGTTGTACTTGTGCAGCAGGAAACCCTCGGGAGTCACCAGTTTGCAGCAGAATTCAAAAAAGCGCCGCGTAATCTCCGCATACCCGGCCTGCAGCAGAGCGACGGTGACGATGGCGCCATCGCGCGGCCACATGTACGTGTAGGTGTCTTTTCCGAACTGCACGATATCCGAGTCGGTCGCGGCGATCACCGCGCCGTTGTTGTTGATGTGGGTCCGCATGATGAGCATCGACCGCCGGTAGAGGCGCTGGACGTCCTCGGGAAGCCGCGACAGATCGATTGCGTCGTTCTTCACCCACAGGCGCCAGTAGTCTCGCGTGCGCTGCAGAAACGATGCGGGGCCGCGCTCGCGCACCATCGCATCGAGCGAAACAACCTCCAGATAGGCTTTCCCGAACGCCCACCAGATCCACGCGGTACGCGCGCCCGACGCGCCGAGTTGGAACTCGATCATGCCTGTCGCGTCGACCGAGCCCTGGGCGATCGGATTCCGTTGCAGGTTGCCATCTTCCGCGTCGCGCCACGTCCCCTGGAATCCCTCGCGTTCTTTTGCGCCGATGGCGAATGACTGAAATCCGAACTGATCGTCGACCGAGCCGTTCATGAGCACGTATCGATGGCCCTTGTAAGCCACGAGCCCGTTGAATTCGGGATCGAAAAAGATCGTGTCGCCGATGGCGTTCCCGCTGAGGTGCGGGTCGAAGTGGATGTAGAGCCGCGCGGGACGCGCCTTCGGGCTGAGGTTGCGCAGCTCGACGCGGCGCAGAAAGAGGTCGCGATCGAAGTCGACCGTGTCACTGATGGTCATCTCCAGATCGAACGACGGCGCGCGCGCGCGCATCCGCGTCACCAGGGTGTCGTCTTCGTACTCCAGTGTCTTGATCCACGCCGGGTTGCCGATCCAGGCGAAGGCGCCGTCGCACCAGACGCCGAAGAACGAGACGTCGCCGACCGTCTGATTGTCCTGCCCAACGTGCGGGTAATAAACGTCGCGGATGTTGTACTCATGATCGAAATTGATCATGAGGTTCCCGTTCCCGATCGGCAGGTCGCGGGGCATCGAGACAAGGATAATGGTCGGGTGATCGATCTGAAAGCGATTTACCTCGGTACCCTCGAGACGTGCGCGCCGGAACGACTGGTGGCGAAGGCGGCCGAACGGGACATGCCGCGTTCCGTCGTGGCGATTGGGAAGTGCGCTGGAGGGCTGCTGGACGGCATCGGGGACTTCGACAATGCGTTCGTGGTCGTACCGGAAGGCTACCCCGAACCGAGGAGCAATCGGGCGGTCGTCGCGCGCGGCAGCCATCCGCAGATGACCGCGGCGTCGTTTGACGCTGGACGCGCGCTCGTCGCATTCGTCGATGCGCACGAAGACATCCTTTTTCTGATTTCTGGCGGCGGTTCGGCGTGCGTCGATCTGCCGCTGGAACCGCGGTTCGACGAGCGCGATCTGATCGACACGAACGCGCGGCTCGTCGGCTCTAACGCGCCGATCGCCGACATCAACTGCGTGCGCAAGCACCTTTCGGCGATCAAGGGCGGGCGGCTCGGCGCGCGCGTGCGCGGCCGCTCCACGACGCTGGTCTATTCGGACGTTTCCTCCGGCGCGCTCGCCGACGTGGCTTCGGGCCCGACACTTCCCGATACGACGACCAGGCGCGAGGCGATCGCGGTCCTCGAGCGGATCGGCGGATTCGAGCGCATTGTGAACGCGCTTCGCGACGACGCATGCCCGGAGACAGTGAAGGCGATCCCGCGCGCGCACGCATCGCTGATCGCCGACAACGACACTCTCACAGCGACTGCCGCCTCAATTGTCGGCCCGCGTGCAGTGCGCCTGGAGCACCAGATCGAATGCGACGTCGAAGAAGCCGCGGCGTTTCTGCTGGAACGTGCGAAACTTCTGCGCGCCGGTGAAGTTCTCGTCGCCGGCGGGGAACCGACAGTGACGATGCGTGGAAACGGGCGAGGCGGACGATGCAGCGAGTTGGCGGTACGCGTGGCGCTTGCAGCGGAGACGCCGTTGGCGGCACTCTTCGCGAGCTCCGATGGCCGCGACGGAAACAGCGGCGCGGCCGGCGTGCTGCTATCGCTTCCAGTATCGTTCGACCGCAGGAACGCGGAGCGCGAACTGGCACGATCGAACTCCCTCGATGTGGCGGAAACCATCGGTGAGGTCTTGACCATGGCTCCCACCGGCAATAACTTGCGCGATCTCTATCTTTTGGCTCGTAGGTAGCACGTCGTTGCACAAATCGGAATGGATGTAAACGCGGACACGCCCCCGCCCCACGGTCATCACCGTTCTGCGCGGGAGCGCCAGAGGAAAGGCCCGATGTGGGGTTGCCTCCGGTGGATGACCGGCGGCACCGCCCTTCTCCTTTTTCTGCTGGCCATCATCGGTGGCGGCATCTGGATTTACCTGGGCACCAGCGACTTCGCCGATTTCATTCGCAAGAAGATCGAGACGACGCTCGAAACGCGACTCGGACGTCGGGTGTCGATTGGCAGCGTGGCTATTGATCGCGTCCACCTCGGCCGCGTCGTTCTGAACGATCTGCGCATCGCGAACGCGCCGGGCGCCGTGCACCCGTACTTTGCAACCGTGCGGCAGGTGGTGATCCTCGGCGGGATCGCGTCGTTCTGGGGACGCAACATTTCCGTCGATCGAATCGACGTGATTCAGCCACAGATGTTCGTCGAGGTGTATCCGGCCGGCGCGCCGCTGACGCACAACTTTCCGCACTGGCAATCGCCGCCGCCCAGCCGATTCCAGAGTGTGCACATCGCGTTGAACAAAATGTCCATCGAGCGCGGCCTCGTCGATTTTCTCGACCGCCGGCACGACATCGAGGCGACGGCGAGCGACATCGGTTCGACCATCACCGTGACCTCGGCGAAGGACCTCTACGCCGGCGTGATGAACAGTCCAACGTTGCGCGTGCGCCTGCAGGACTACCTGCCGTTCGACGTGACCATGCGCGGGCAGTTCCGCTACACGCCCGGCGTGCTGCAGTTGCAGTCGGTGGCGCTCGACGGTGGCCCCGATCTGCGCCTGTTGCTCAACGGCCGTCTCGATCCTCTCTCCGAGGGAACGTATAACCTTCATCTGGTCTCGGTCGTCGGCCTGCCGCGCGTCCGCGAAATCTTCCGGGTGCAGCGCACGCTCGAAGGAGCGCTGAAGCTCGACACGACGCTGCGCGGCCGGCAGGGGACGTTCACGCTTGCCGGCGGATGGACCGCGCCGAACATCCGCTCCGACGTGTACGAGTTGACCAACGTGAGCGGCAGGCTGAGCGTCGACGGGGAGCACGCCATTGTGGACGTCGAACACGCCGGCTTTGCGGGCGGTGGGCTCGCCGCGCATTACGTCCTCGCGCAATACGCCGAGCCGTATCCGATGTCGGCCGATCTCCGCTACAACGGAGTGTCGATCGAGGGACTCTTCGCAGACTGGGGAGTGGCGAATAGCGGGTTGCGCGGCGGCGCGACGGGCCGGCTCGCCTATCACTGGAACAAGGACAGGATCCTGCAGGGCGCCGGCGAAGGGGCGGCGATGCTCTCGAAAAACGCGACGGCTTTGTCGAGGGCCAAGTATCCGGTTCCAATCGGCGGCACAACGGACTTCACGCTCAACAACGGAGTCATCAACTTCCACAAGCTGGATCTGGCGACCGACGTCACGCGCATGGCGCTGACCGGGAAACTACGGATCGAGAACGTCGCGGCCGATTTCCTGATGAAGATCCACAGCAGCGACTTCGCGGAGCTCGACCGCATCGGGTACAACTTCGCGCACGCGCTCGGCAAGAAGACGTACACGTTGCTCGGTCTCGGCGGCGACGGAGACATCAGCGGCAGCGTGACTGGTCCTTTGAACTCACCCGAGGTCGTGGCACACGTCGTGGCGAGCGGAACGAAATTCAACGACTCGCTCCTGGGCGAGGCAGACATCGATCTTCGTTACAGCGGCCCGCACGATCTACTGACGCTCACGCGCGCGTTGTTTCGCGAATCCGGCGGCAGTTTTACGCTGACCGGCCCCATCGCGCTCCCGAACACGGGCCCGTCGCCGCGATTCGATCTTGCCGTCGATGCCGTGAACTACCCGGTCGAGCGCGCGATGGGAACCGTCAACTTCAAGTTCGCCATCAGCGGCCTGGGAACGGGGAAGCTCGTCGTCACCGGAACGCCGGAGTCGGGGAAAGTCACATTCGCTTCACTGACTGTCAAGCAGCCGAGCGGTCAACTCCATCTGGTAGGGGTCGTCGATTGGGGGCCCGGCGTCGGCAATGTCACCTTCAATCTCGACGTCAACGCGCAATCGTTTCCCGTTGCCGACATCATCAGGTTTCTCGATCTCGGCACGCTGCCGATCACCGGCGATCTGACCGGAACGCTCCATATCCAGGGGTTAAAAAACGCGCTGGAAGGTTCGGGTCAGGTCACCGTCCGAAACGGATCGATTCAGGGCGAGCCGGTGACAATGGCCTCGGCGAGCATCGCCTTCACCAAAGGAACGTTGCACGCGACGAACATCAACGTGACTGCGCCCTCGGGAACGCTCGCCGGACAGGCGGAGCTGAACCTGACCACCAAGCAGTTCAGCTACTCGATCCAATCGACGGGCATCAATCTGTCGAAGGCGAGGGCGCTCTCGTCGCTCGCGGGACTCCTGGGCGGGAACCTGACCATCACCTCGACCGGCGCTGGAACGTTCCAGGAGCCGGAGATCGTCCTCACCGCGACGCTGAACGGGGCGACGCTCCGCGGGATCAATCTTCCCACGGGTGCTCCGCCACCAACTGTCTATCTCGCCATCCGCAATGGACAACTGATCGTGAAGGGATCGGCAGCCGATGCGCTGACCATCGACGGCAATGGAACCGTCGCACCGGATGGGACGCTGAATGGCCTGATTCAGATTCGCATCCCCGATCTGGCAAAACTGCTGGCGATATCGCCGAACACGGCATCGATGCCTGCCTCCGGCAGCATCACGGCAAATCTGCAACTCGGCGGAAAGCTGACGCCGATCAAAGCGCTGCGGGTCGACGCGACATTTCCCGAGTTCATCGTGCACGTGTCGGAGCACGAATTCGTGCCGGCGCGGCCGCTGCACGTCGCCCTGCGCGACGGCCGGATCGTCTTCGAAGATTTTGACCTCTCCCTCGGCCAGAGCGGCTCGACCTTCGCGATGAACGGATACGCCGAGGTGACCGGAGCGAAAGCGGTCAACATCGACGCGCACGGGACGCTCGAAGCAGCGCTGCTGCAGCTTTTCATCCGTGGCGCGCGCGCGGAAGGACACGTCAATCTGGCGGCCGGTGTTCACGGCACACTGACAAATCCGACCCTCACTGGAACGGCGGAATTTCAGGACGCACAGATGCGTGTCCCCGGATTCTCGCAGCTCATCGATCACATCACCGGAACGCTGGTATTCAAGGGCGATCGCGTGGAGATCGATTCGCTGCGCGCAAACGTCGGCGGTGGCGAGGTTGTCGCCGGCGGGTCGATCACGCTCAACGGGATCACGCCGGTTCGTGCGCGCATCACCTTGCAGGGGACCGGCGTGACCATCCGCTACTTCGAAGGAGTGACCATCGAAGGAGACTTCTTACTGACGCTCTCCGGCGACGCGGGACGGGCCATTCTGCAAGGCGATGTCAACGTCTCTCGCGCGCTCTACTTCCGCGACATCGACATCGGCAACGCCATCCTGGGCGTGCTCCTCTCGCGCCGAAGCGTGACACCAGTGGTGGCCGCATCGTGGCAGGACCACGTCTCGGTCCGCGTCCACCTCGCCGCGCCACAGGGAACGCTGGTCGTCCACGACAACATCGCTGACGTGACCGGCAGCGGCGATCTCGACCTCACCGGCACGCTTGCCAATCCCTCGATCCTGGGAAGCGTCACGCTCGACGAAGGAGGAAAGGTCCGTTTCCAGAACGTCGACTATCAGGTCCTCCGCGGCTCGATCAATTTTCAGAATCCCTTCCGCATCGATCCCTACTTCGACATCACGCTGCAGGCGCGCGTCAGTGGTGGGATTTCGGAAATCGAATCGGGTCCGATCGATGTCACCGTGAACATTACCGGCACGCTCGACCGGATCACGCCGACCATCACTTCCGAACCGCCGGCGAGCGACATTACGCTCTTCTCGCTGCTCGGCCTCGGAGGTCTGGCCGGCAGTACCGCCGCCACGCCCGGGGCGGGAGCGACGCTGGCGCGGCAATCGCTGCTGTCGCAGTCGCTCAATCTTCTCGGCCAACGCGTTCTGCCGTTCGTCGATTCGTTCAGCTACGACCCCGGTCTGATCGACACCTCGGGCGATCCCGGACCGAAAGTGAGTTTCGAGAAGCGGCTGTCCAACAACGTTCGCCTGTTCGTGGTCCACAGTCTCCGCGATCAGAAGAATCGCGTGGTCATCGAGTGGGCGGTCAATGCGGAGTGGGTCCTGCAGTTCACGCGCGACGAACTGTCGAACGAGTATCGAGCCGAGGCGCGCTTCCGCAGGACGTACGAAGGGCATTGGACCTGGGGCGCACGGGGTCGCAATGCAACGTCGCTCTTCACACGTTTGCGCGCCGCCCCACCGCGCACTTCGGCTCGGACGCCGGCCAGCGAGTCGGCGCCGCCGCCGCCGGGAACGCCGAACGTCACCAGCATCGCCTTTACCGCCGACTCGCAGTTCGACACCTCGGTCCTCGGGCAGTACGTGACGGCGAGAATCGGCGCGCCGCTCTCCATTCGCGAGGTGCAGTCGTCGATCAAGAGCCTCCACGCCACGGGCGACTTCCGCGACATCCGCGTCAGCTCCACGCCCGCGACGGGAGGCCTTGCGTTGACCTTCGCTCTTTTCGTGAATTACAGGGTCGGGGAGATTCATCTCGCCAAACTGGACCGCGCGGATCGCGACCGCACCTCGCGCGAGCTGACGTTCCACATCGGCGAGGTTTTTTCACTCAATGCTGTCGATCGCAGTGCTACCGCGATCCAGAACTTTCTCAATCGCTCCGGATATCTCGAAGCTGCGGTCGATCCGGAGACGACGTTCTCGCGTGAGCTGAGCAAGGCGACGGTGATCTTCGATATTACTGGTGGCCCGCGCGCGACGGTCGGTTCCGTGGCGGTCGACGGAAGCGTCACGCCCTTCACTCCCCAGCAGTTGGTCGGGCAAATGCAGCGCGGTCCGACAAAGACGTTTGGGCTGGCCGAGGCGCGCAGTGACGCGGATCGTATGAAGAATTTCATGGTTCGCCGCGATTACCGCAAGGCTGATGTGCGATTCCTGAGCTACGTCTACGACAAGGCCAGCAAGAGCGTTGTCCTCCGGTATAGCGCCAGCTCCGGACCGATCGTGCGCGTCGAGGTGGCCGGC